>BNTS01000008.1 GCA_025996775.1 Bacteroidia bacterium
GGGCGGGCGATTCCATTACGGGCGCCTTCTGCACCTTCGGCCCTGCCGACCTTGAACGCCTTGTCAACCGTCTCACCGTGGGGATTATTTCCGTTGCCCACGGATATTATTACGGCACCTGGGAAGAAACGGTGCGCGAACAGATAGCGGGTGCACTGGGCGAAAATTGGACTTGGGAAGAACAGGTGGACTGGCGGAGCCGCAACAGCGGATACGATATTGTGCTTCAAAACGGAGGGCGGCTGGATATTCCCGACGTCATCAACCCCGACGACGGCACCTTTATTATTGACGTAGGGGACTACGACAAGGTGGTGGTTCCGTTGCTGCTAAAATAATTTAATTGACTTTATCTTGCAAGATTGGTAATAGTGAGTTTTAATATATTATTTGTTTAATTTTTAATTTAATTTTTTTTACAGAGTGAGTTTTTAAGGCATTATTTTAAATTTTAATTTTTACAGAAATGAAAAAAAATCTTTTATCTCTGAGTATGCTAGCAATTGCGTTGATAACGAGCAGTTGCAGCAATGACATTGACGACGGTCAAACGCTTGCTGCGGGCAGCAGCGGTCAGGCAATCACGTTTAAGCCCTGGGCGAACAAGCAGCTCCGGTCGGCAACTCAAGCCAAAGACGTTACGGATTTTGCCGTGCTTGCTACGGATACTACCCGGTCGACGGGAGTAGGAGTGCTTATTGACGGCGCCCTGGTAACGGGCAGCAATGCGTCGGGCTGGACTTATTCTCCTCCTGCCTTCTGGCCGGAAACAGCCACGGTTAATTTCTTTGCCTACTCTCCGACAGCGGCTCCGGGTGTTACCGGCGGTGCAATAGCGCTGGTGGGTCAAGACGATGCGAACCCCAATGAGCCAACCATCGAGTACGAGATGTCCGCTCTGCTTTCCGACCAGAGAGACTTGCTGGTAGCCCGCCGCTCCAGCACTTTTGCTCAGGACGGTACGGGCGGTGTTCTTTTGAATTTCCGCCACGCCCTCTCCCGTGTCCTGTTCGAGGCAAAGAGCGAAAGCGGGATGCAGTTTATCGTGTCGAGCATCAAGTTGAAAAACGTTAAGAACAAGGCTACGCTTGATTTGAACGCTGTGCCCAAGGATACGGAAGCGTTTCCTTACCCGACCAACAATGCTACCATCGATACGGTCGGCTACCAAGTGCATTGGGAACCTGATGTCGCATCCACCGTCGTTGACCTGGAGGCAAATCTGACCAACACTACTGTTGCCGGTGACGGCCAATGGCACTACGTTGTCGCCGACGATGATGCTCTTTACGTCATTCCTCAGGAAAACCTCGCTTCTGATTTGGCGAAAGCAACCCCGGTAGACATTGGTGACCCGGATCCTTCCAGCCGGTTCTATATCGAGATTACCTATAGGGAAGATGGCGCCGGTGGGGTAAATAAGACTTATGCCGTACCTGTTCCGGCCATTGTTGGCGATGCGTATGCTTCTTCCATTGCCTTTGAAATGGAACGTCAATATACGTTTCAGTTTGAACTGTTTGGTAAAAAACCCATCGAATTTAAAAGTGTAAAGGTAAGCGCTTACAATGAAGCTACTCCCCAGGAAGAGCCGCTTCATTTGTACTGGGCAGGCAGCAATATTTATTGGGACGGCGCGAAACTGACGTTTGCCGACAGCGACGACAAGAGCAAAGAGCAGTATATGGGTGTCTTTTTCAAGTGGGGCAGTTTGGTCGGTATATCACCGACAGAAGGCGCCTGGTCAGGAATAACGTATTACCCGACTAACCCTGGAGTTGACGATGGATGGACAACCGATCCGACTAAGTATATGACTTATGCTAACATTCCGTATGCAGTCGGTTCAGCTGCTCCTTATAATCGTGACCATGCCTATTTAACCGATATAACTAATAACGCTACTACCGGCGCAGATACTATTAAAGCTCTCAAGGGCGATATTTGTGTTTACCTGACAAAGGTCGGGGCGGCTCCCAAGGGCAAACGCTGGCGTATGCCCACCAGCAAGGAGTTTGATGCCACCGAGGAGTTTTATACTAAATCCGGAGGTTTTGCGCGGATAACTACTCAGAATGCAACCGGCACCACTCCTATTCCCAGCGGATGGCGGCGGAATAACTTAAACACCCCGTACTTCCCCGCTTCCGCGGCCCGTGGCTACTTTGTGGGTACGATGGGTGCCTATTGGTCGTCATCAGCAGCCGACGCCTACCAGGGCTACGACTTCTACTTCACCAGCACGGCGGTGCATACCGAGTGGGTCGGCAGCGGCAGCAGGACGCAAGGTTTCACTGTTCGCTGTGTTGCAGAATAAAAGTGACCTTGTGTCACGGCAAGGGGGCATGCCCCCTTGTTAATATGTTGTGTAGTGTGGAGGCGCCCGGTTGGGTGTCTCCACACTTTTTTTAGTTAAGAGTTGTGCTTATTGGGGGAAACGGGGTTAATTCCCGTTTCCCTCTCCTCCTTCGTTTCTATCAAATCCCCTCCTTCAATAACCTTTTTTGCAACCGACAAGTCGCAACCGTGAAAGCCTAATACTAAATTGGTACGTTTGGAATAGATATTCTGTTTCTTCATTTATACGGTTCAGCTATTTCTCCATCTTGGTTAAGATAACCTATACTTATTAAAAATTTCATTGCTTCCGCTTTTGATGAAGTAATTTTAGCCATCGCCTTGGCCCGGGAAGCTTCCCTTGCCCCATCGGGGTATGTGAAATATCCCGATATACCCTTTGGTAGGGGATTTCTATTTTTAGTTGCTGCCATATTTTCTATATTTTAGTTCTTATTTTTTTTACAAAGTTAGCATTATCCTTTGAATAATGAAAAAGCAAAAATAAAAAAAGGCTTTCTTATATAGAAGATACACCAAAACATGCAACGTCTGTCGTAGATCGAAATTGTCAAAATGATAGAATTGACAGATTGTCAAAAAATGGTCTTTTTTTTCTTTGATATTTGGAGGAATTTTGGTGTTTTCAGGCGAAAAACGCCGGGAATTGAGTGTTTTCAAAATACAAAATGATATCAATTCGGTATTTATGATTGAATATAGAAAGTAGAAAATGGAATCAGCTCTCATGTTTTACGTTTTATCTTAAATTAATCATCATAATGTCTTTAAGCTCCTGAAGGACTTTAAGGGTGTTAGAGATCTTAAAGACTCTTAAATTTAAGTGAATATTCCATAATATTAAGATGTATTTAGATTTCGTTTGCATCGCTCCGGAAAATCATGCAGATGATTTTAAAAATGATCTAAATGAAATTTCCAAATCATGCTGATGACGTCCGGAAATCATTTAGATGATTTCCCCAAAAGAAGCCGTCTTTTCAAAATAATTTTCCCAAATCACGACGAAAGCTTTACATATCCGTTAACTTTGGCCGATTTCGTCGAAACTCCGAATTTCTCGTAACACAAAAATGGCCCTTTTCCTGACAAATAGGGGCTGTTTTAACTTTTTTTAATTGACAAATGAAAAATAACATTCTCATAAATTCAATCAATTACGAATGACAAATTAGCCCTTTTGTTCCGTGGGTTAAAACCACACGGCTACCGATATGTTATGCCTAACGGCATACAGGAATGTAGTTTTCTTCCATATTGAATATTTAGTTACATTTGCGAGATAATTAGAAAGTGATGAGCAAATGAAATATTATCTTATTGCCGGAGAAGCCTCCGGAGACTTGCATGCGTCGAACCTGATGCAATCTCTCAAGGAGGAAGACCCGGAAGCCGACTTCCGTTTTCTGGGCGGCGACTTGATGCAGGCAGTCGGCGGTACGCTGGTGAAGCACTATCGCGAAATGGCTTTTATGGGTCTTATTCCCGTAGTTTTACACCTACCTGCTATTCTCCGCAATATGAAAACCTGTCGCGAGGATATCCGTAGCTATAACCCCGACGTGGTGATACTGATAGATTATCCGGGGTTCAATCTGAAAATTGCCGGATACGTAAAGACAAAGCTGAATATCCCCGTCTACTATTACATTTCTCCCAAGATATGGGCTTGGAAGCAATACCGCATCAAGTCCTTTCGTCGCTATGTTGACCGGATGTTCTGCATCCTGCCCTTTGAAAAAGAATTCTACCGCAAGCTCAACTATGAGGTCGACTATGTCGGGAATCCCAGTGTTGATTCGGTGGCTCAATACAAGGAACAACAAAAGGGCCAAGCCGATGCCTTCCGTAGTGATGAGTCGTTACCCGCTGATATACCCATCCTGGCGCTATTAGCCGGTAGCAGGCGGCAGGAAATAAAAGACAATCTCCCTACGATGCTGGAAGTAGCAGCCCGATTTCCCGGTTATCTGCCCGTTATTGCCGGAGCGCCCGGTATCGACAAGGCATATTACAACTCATTTGTACAAGGCGGAAAAGCAAAAGTTGTTTTCGGGAAAACCTATCCCTTGTTGCATCACAGCCTGGGGGCTTTGGTTACATCGGGTACTGCTACCCTCGAAACAGCCCTCTTCCGCGTACCCCAAGTAGTCTGTTACTACACACCGCTGGCGCGTCTTTCAGGCTATATCTTCCGCCATTTCTTCCATACGCCCTATATCTCGTTAGTAAACCTGATTGCAGGTAAGGAAGTCGTTCAGGAGCTATATGCCGATCGCTTCTCCAAAGAAAACATCGGATCAGAATTAGAAAAACTCCTCCACAACGCCGACTACAAAGCCCGTATGCTGAAAGGCTACGACGAAGTGATACATATCCTTGGCAACCCCGGCGCCTCCTTCCGCACCGCCCGCCTTATCATTTCCTACCTTCAAATGAAGGCATAGTTTGATTTTTGGTTGTCTATGAAATATCACTGAAGATTAATTAATAATTTGCATGTATTTTTAACTCTTTTTTCTTATCAGCCTTGCAGCATTTCAAGGCTGACAAGCATCTTTGTTTATGTATGCAGTATAATAACTGCCGGTATATAATTATAATGTAAAGATATTTAATTTTATGAAGAAGTTGAAAGTATACAGTTTAGCAATGGGGATGATATTAAGTACCCTTGCATTTCAGTCTTGCTTGGATGACGATGGTTATTCGCTGGACTCTTCCTGGATTTCTATCGCTACAGCGAGACCGCTGAGCGAAAAGACGTTCTACTTAACGCTGGATGATGGAACATCGCTTTGGCCGGCGGCTCCACTCAATATTTATTACCAACCAACGAAGCCGCAACGTGTGCAAATGAATTATACCCTTCTGGGAGATCACTTCCAAGGATATGATTATGCTATTAAATTGAATAGAATCGATACGGTTCTTACAAAACAAATTTCTGAAAATCTTGGAGCAAAGAATGATTCTATCTATGGAACAGATCCTGTTGAGATATCAGCTATATGGGTTGGAGATGGTTTCCTGAACGTACAATTCAAAGCCTATTATAGCGGGAATTTTAAACATTTTGTAAATCTTATCAGAGATACAACGGACACAGACAAGCCCTACAAATTAGAATTCAGGCATAATGCCTTTGGCGACAAATCTCAACGTTTGTCATACGGTTTGGTGGCTTTTAATTTGTCAGAAATAGATACACAGGGGAAAGATGTTACGCTGGATGTAAAAGTAAAAACTTTTGACGGCGTAAAGGAATATGAGAAAAAATACAATTCTGGAAAAAATATAGAACCTCAGCCGAAACTGAAATTAGATGGTATTAGTCTTAAAAATTTGGAATAACACCTTCCCACATAACTTTTATTTTTATCATTTAGTTCAGAGAGAGGGACATCGTGATGATGTCTTTCTTTTTTTTATGTAATTTCGAGGGCAGAGATGCAACTTCTGCATGTCGGTTCTCGTCATTATATACAGATGGAAGAATCAACTGCATACCTCGTTGAGTCATGCCGCCGGGGCAATAAAACGGCGCAACTGGCTCTCTACAAGAAATACGCCGGGCGGCTATATTCTGCCTGCATTCGTATTATCGGGAACAAGGCTGAGGCTGAAGAGGCCATGCAGGATTCTTTTTTGAAAGTCTTTACACGTATGGATCAGTACAAGGATGAGCAAAACTTTGAAGCGTGGATACACCGCATAGCCATTCATACTGCGATCGACTATTTCAGGCGGAATACCCAGGAGTGGGAAGAACTTTCCGCAAACTTCGCTGAGCCTGCAGAGGAGGAAGAACCGGATGATGAGGAGATTCAATATGCCGTTGCCCAGGTGAAAGAAGCTACCCGAAAGCTCCCCGACGGCTATCGCATCGTTCTCACCCTCTACCTTTTCGAAGGATACGATATGGAAGAAATTGCCTCCATACTGAATATTCAGCCTCCGAGTGTACGTACACAGTACCTCCGGGCAAAGCGTAAATTATTGGAAATAATAACAACCCATTGATATGGACAAGGATATGGACAAACTAAAAGATTTTATTGGCACACATAGAGAAGCTTTCGACGACGAACTCCTCCCGGAAGGTCACTTCGAACGTTTTGAAGAAAAGCTTGGCAGGCGGAAAAGGACAACCCTGAGATTCACGCTGCTGGCTGCATCCGTAGCGGCTGCCGCAGGTCTTTTCATCTTCCTGAAGGCGCCTTCTATTATAAAGGAGAACATGCGGCATCCGGCTTCTTCTGTCTATACCTGTGAAGCAGAAAAGGAAATAGAGGAACTTCGCCTTTATTACAATATGCAGATTTACGGCGTGGTGGCACAGATGAAAGACCTGTACGCAGCCCAACGGTCGCCCGGCAGTTTGGAGTTGCTGGAAGAATCAGAGCAAGTGGTGTATTCTACCTACGATTTTGAAGAGAATATCCTCCCCTCTCTGCCTTGCTCAGACGGCGGTCTGTTTGCCATGACACAGCATTACAGCAATAGCCTGGAAAGCCTCAATTTTATGCTCGGGCAAATGAAACAGATTACAAGTGAAGATTATCATAATTAAACACACACAAGTATGAAAACAAATTTTATCAAACAACATCTGTGGCTGATTATCCTTCTGGTAGGAACCGGCATGAACGCTTGGGCTGAAGAATTAGACAGCTCGAAGAAAAAAGAGATTAACCAGACGTTCGAGGTTAGCACAAGCGACCAATTGAGCATAGAAAACAGCTATGGCAACGTCACTGTGACCCATTGGGCAAACAACGAAGTAGCAATCAAAGTAGTAGTCACAGCAAGCGCAGGAAACGACAGCAAAGCACAGGAAGCTTTAGACAGGGTAACGGTGGAACTAAGCAAAACAGGCAAAACAGTCCGTGGTGTTACCACCATTAAAAACCAATCAGGCTGGTTGGGTAACAACGGGAAGCTGACAATTGACTATTTCATCAGTATGCCTTCTAAATTGGCAGCTAATATTTCACAGAAATACGGCAATATCAATCTGCCTGAAAAAAGCGAAGGAAAATGCAACCTGGAAGTGAAGTATGGCAAAATAAACGCAGGCGCTTTTACCGAAGCCCTGGATATTGACGCCGGCTACAGCGATATTACGCTCAAGGATGTTCAAAACCTGGCAATGGATATAGCTTACTGCGGGAATGTGAAAATCGGCAATGGCAAAAACCTGAGCATAGATAGTAAATACTCTAATGTGACGATGCAGAATGTGGACAAAATAAGTCTGGATGGCAAGTACGGAAACCTAACGGTAGAGTCTGCCGATGTAGTTGCTCTTGAACTTAAATATGGTGATGTCAACATTAAACGTGTTAAAAGTGATCTGTCTATAGCCGGCTTTGATTATAGTAATATAAAGGTAGGTCAATTAGATGCCGGTTTCAAGAAGGTGAATGCCGAAGGGCGTTACGGTAATCTCAACCTTTCCATACCATCAAGCGCTGCTTTCCGTGTAAACGCCGAGCAGATGAAATATGGCAATGTGGATCTGAAAGGATTCAAGATCACTAACACAAATATAGAAAATAAAGTTAATTATTATTACCAAATAAACGGAGGGGGAAACAACACCATCCAGTTTAATGGTAATAACTATAGTAACTTGAAAATAAATGCTTTGTAAATAATTTTCAAATCAACACACAAGAAGATTAACTTAAAGGGCTAAGACCTCTCCAACTCCCGGCCTGCGACAGGTTGGGAGTTTTTTATTTACATATTAGTTGATGTGTTAAAATATAAACCTTACCTTTGTATCCATAAATATTATGGAGAAATACAAGCATAAAAAATACGTTTACTCCATGTCCCTTCTGTTACTGGGCATAGTAATGATGGGATGTTCTGCTACACGGTTAAGTTTGAAAGAAGAGAAAATGATACCTAAACGCGAATTTCGCGGAGCGTGGATACAAACGGTTTATCAGAATGAGTATAAGAATATGACGCCGGCGGAGATGCGCGATGATTTTATTCGGAAGCTGAACTATTTGAAAGCTTGTGGTATTAATGCACTCATTTTTCAGGTTCGCCCGGAGGCAGACGCCTTCTATAAGTCAAAATTGGAGCCATGGAGCCGGTTTTATACAGGCACGCAGGGATTAGCGCCTGTTGGTGACTTCGATTTGATGAAGTTCCTTATCGGCGAATGTCATAAGCGGAATATAGAGTTTCATGCCTGGCTGAATCCTTACCGCGCAGGCGCCTCAGGCAGTACTACCTTTGCCCCTTCACATATCATGAATAAATATCCCGGACGGTTCATTAAATACGATAACCTGATTTACTTCGATCCGGGACAACCTCAAAACAGGCAGTTTATTTGCAATGTGGTGGAAGATATTGTTAGCCGTTATGACGTAGACGGTATCCATTTAGATGATTACTTCTATCCCTATCCTGTACCCGGAGTGCCTTTTCCCGATGATAGAAGCTTCAAACGATATGGCATTGAAAAAGGCTATACGGAGGCAACTCGAGGCGATTGGCGTCGCGAGAATGTGAATATGCTTATCAAAGAATTGAATGAGACTGTCCACAGCATAAAGCCTTGGGTGCGCTTTGGCGTCAGCCCCTTTGGCATTTATCGTAACAGAAAATCGACTACCGACGATTCAGGAAGCTTCACCAACGGAATGCAATGCTACGACGACTTGTATGCAGACGTTCTACTCTGGTTAAAGAATGGTTGGATAGATTACAATATGCCTCAGATATACTGGGAGATTGGCCATACAGCTGCTGATTATAGTGTACTGATAAGTTGGTGGAGTCAACATACCGAAGGACGACATCTCTATATAGGTCAAGATGTAGCCCGCACGATGAAGGCCGGGCAATTGACAGAAAAGATGAGATATGAACGGGAATTGTCCAATATTGACGGTAATTGCTTCTGGCCGGCCAACGAACTGCTATGGAACAATAAGGGAGTGGCCGACAGTTTGAGGCGGAATTACCATCGCTACCCGGCTTTGGTGCCTGCCTATACCTATCTATACAATCACAAGCCCAAAGAGGTGAAAGACCTTCAGGCCGAAAAAAATTCTGAAGGCGTATGGTTGCATTGGAATGCAGATATGAATCCTATGAATCTTTCATCGGCAAACTATTTTGTGATATATCGTTTTGCCGGGAATGAGAGAGTAAACCTCAATAATGCGGCAAATATCGTCGGCTTTACAAGAAGCCTTTCCTTTCTTTTGCCCTACGACAAGAAGAAAGGCGACTTTTGCTATGTAGTTACTGCTGTTGACCGCTTTCACAACGAAAGCAAGAAAGGCGTACGAGTCAAAGTCAAACTATAACGGTCTATGTATACTTGTAGTAAATATACAGATTGTGCCTCTTGTGAAAAATTCAGGAAAGATATTTTCAAATACCGCACTTTTCCCCGTGGAGTATTTATCCCCAAGGCGAAATGTTCAAGGAATATTATATACTTCATTTTGAAAGGCGAAATATGGGTCAATAGTAATGAACATCCCGATACGATTCTGCGAGAAGGCGACTTCATTCTTCAACCGGTAGGCTCTACGGTAGAGTTTCGTATGCATACTCCTGTTGAAGCCATTACGCTTATGATCAATGGGATTCGGAATGTATGCGACATACGTTATCAAAGCGGGCTTAATTATGTGGAAGACGCTACCCTCAAACCCACCGTTTTGAAAGCATGCCAACCTATGACTATCTTTCTTGGCAGCTTGAAAATGGCTTTAAAT
Organism: Bacteroidia bacterium; assembly: GCA_025996775.1. Lineage (GTDB taxonomy): Bacteria > Bacteroidota > Bacteroidia > Bacteroidales > Tannerellaceae > DFXE01. The sequence goes on from BNTS01000008.1 coordinate 10,116, forward strand.
GATGATATGTGTTGCGAAGGATTTTTAAACGTTAAACTGACAGAGTTGCATTACATAATGATCTGCTATTATCCGCTAAAGGATTTGGGGGATTTCTTTATTCCCATTTATAGGCAAGGCCGTAGTTTCCACTTCTTTGTCATGAATAATTACCAGCAAGCTAAAGATGTGGAATCTTTTGCTAAACTGGGAGGCTACAGCGTGTCCTCTTTTCGAAGACTGTTTAAAGAAACTTTTGAGGAACCGGTATATCAATGGATGCTGAAACAAAAGTGCCAGGAAGTACTAAAAGATGTAACTACAACCGACATGAGTATAACGGAGATAAGCGCCAAATACGGATTTGAATCCTTAGCCAACTTCTCACATTTCTGCCGTACAAACTTCGGCAAATCGCCTCGAGCCTTACGTGCGAAATAGGGGTGTTAAGCCTATCTTCTGGTAACTGGCAGTCTTTGTTGAATTACATTCGTAAATCCACTTACCGTTTTATCATTGTAGTCTTTTACTTCACCGATAATTACTAACTGACAATTGTTCATCCATGGTTTGAAAGCTATTGTACGTCTATAAGGTACAAACTGAATGACGCCTTTATCGCATTTCAGGACAGCATAATTTTTACCTTTGGCAGCTTCCTTTCCCAAAATCTCAACGGCCCTGTCGTACATTTGGCGTTTATTGGTGCCATTCACAATAATAGCCGGGAGGCGAACTATTTGCTTTTTGGTGGCATTATCTCTTAAGACGAGTGTCAACTTCAGGCTTTCGTAACGGCCTACATCCAGATAGTTGAGCCTTACATCCACATCCAGATTCAAGGAATTACCTCTCAAGTCGGACCGGTTCACTTTAGCCGTAACATTCTTTTGAGCCGGAGCCTGCGCTTGCATATTAGGCGCTATAACTAATATGAAACATGTTATAATATACAAGAGTGTCCTCATAGTCGTTAATTTATTATATATACAACGCTAATCCCTACCTGAGTAGGACCGATATAATTTCTCGTCAGCACAGGAATCTTTATGGTGGCATCCTTAGGCGGATATTCTGTCCATACATATTTCTTGTATTTAAGGTTCATGAACCCAACGCCAAGAGAGAATTCAAGATTAAGACGAGGAGTCAAATACAACTGGTAACCATACGAAACGCCGGCTCCATAGGCAGTACCATCTCTATACAAGTGCTTCCTGTCAAACCCAAACAAAGGTAAAGACATCCTCTCTATATCAAAAGTGGAATAAATAAGGTGTAATCCGGCATAATGTTCATTGTATGTTTCGCGCAACCAGTAGCGAAACTCGGGCTGTACCATAATGTGTTTCCACATCTGCGGTTCTTTTAATGCCCAACCATTGTAGTTGACCGAAAGGTTTGCCGACATTTTTTTATTGATAGCGTACTCGCCACCCACGTTAATAGTTCCTGTTGCATCGTATAAAACATTACTTTTTACTGCTATCTTTTGGGAATATACAGTGCTTACAGTAAGAATACAAAGCAGAAGGCTAAAGAATATTTTGTTCATACAAGCCCAGTTTTTCATTAATTATTGCACAAATATAGAAGAAAAAATCTATTCATCTTCATTTGCATTTCTTTTTTTTACTAACAGGATGTGAACATTGCCTTTTTTAGACTATCGAACCAAAAAAACTTTTTTGCTTTGGATGGTCTTCCCGTTCGTGTTATATAATTCTATAAAAAAGATATAGACTCCGGATCGCAGTTTGTTTCCTGTCGCTGCTCTTCCATCCCAGGTGATTTCTCCTGAAGTGCCAAGTAGCTCATGGTTGGCTATTTGAGCTACTTGCTTGCCCGACATATCGAATATATAGGCACGGCAACTATATCCGGAACCGTCTAAATGGTAGATAATATAATACAGGCCATCCTCTCTCTGTGCAGGGGCTGAAATATCTGATGCATTTGGATTGTCATCGCTGTCGAATTGTGAATTTTCATAGCCCGGCGTTCCATAACCGGCCAATGCTGTTGCCGAAGTCCAGTTTGTTGCATCTTGCGTTTTACCTTTGGGGGAGATTCGTTCCAATGCCACTCCTTTCTGGTCTTTTACTGACGGGTTATGCCATTTGGAGGAATAGGCTATTTCATCAACGATGCTTCCTTCTTTCTGATTGAATAACACGAGGGTAGCGGTTGTATTTGTTAGGGTGGGTAATTTTAATTCATACACTGCTTCGGGGTTCTTTAACAGATAAAAAGAAGCGACGCCTTCCTTGTTTTTAGTTAACAAGGCAAAGCCACCTGCAATGATAGGAGCGGTTATGCTCGACAGGGAATAATAACCGTTCAAGGTTCCATCTTCCTTCCGGGATGCGATAGCTAACCCGGTGAGGGGGATCGCACGATTAGAGCGATTGAAGAGTTCGATGTATTCGCTTCCCCCGGTAAAGGGATTGGGAAGTATTTCATTGAACACAATATCTCCGGAAGCAACTGCATCCGGCTCAGGTGTGGGCAGACCCGGTTCGGGGGGATTGACTATGTTGTCAGGGTTGGAATTGGCAGACCCGGGCGTACCTCCTCTTATATCGGTGGAGAGATAACAACTTTCAGCCAAGCGCTCCCAGGAAATGCCCGCCTTGGCTGCCGGATAATCGAACCTGTCAATCTGCGAACCGGAAGCATCTTTCAGCGCTAAGGTCTTGCCCGTATTGGCCAGCGCGGCAGGAAACTTTTCCAAGCCGATAGCTTGTGACGGCTTGTCCACATTAATATCTCTTCCGGCCTTGTAAAGAACAGCGTATCCTTTGGGAGGCAGGATGTAGTCTGAAGGGATCATTGTCTCTTTTCCGTCATATATAAAAGTCCACCCTTTCAGCGATACGGATGCATCAGAAAGGTTATACAACTCTACATATTCCGTTTCGGGGAAGGCGGTCAGTCCTTTGGGGTTGGCCATTACTTCGTTAATGAGTACTTGTCCCGGCTTGCTTTGCGAGGGAGGTATATCTTCTTTGTCGTTCTCATATTCTACGCCCCAATTTTTTGTAGGAAACGCATTACCTTCAAGATCATAAAGCGCTTTCCAAGTGAAGATGTATTCCTTTCCCTCTTCCAGCGATAGAGGTAGACGGGTGTTCACAATTGATTTCTCATTTCCGTATCCGATATCTTTTACATCTATTGTATCATCTATCGTACAAGTAGCCTTGGATATGTCGACAGGTTGATTGAAAATAAATTGGAGTTCTTTTGCGTCCATTTGCTTTATATCCTGAAGTTCTAAGTCCACAGGTTGTTCGGGAGTTGTCGGGGGAAGTGGGTCAGGTATTTCCGATATACCGTTTGTTACCTTGATATTGTCGATGTAGAAATTGCTGATTCGGGCTTTTACATAGCGGAAATTAAAAAACAAAAGCGCTTCCTGCCCATCTCCTAAAGGCTGAGATAAGTTATATTCACCTTCGTTTTGGAAGTGTGATTCTTCTCTTTTCCGGGTATAAAGCGTCCATTTTCTGTCATCTTCAAGCGTAAGACGAATGGAAATGAATTGATCTTTCAATAGTGTACGACCCGAAATTAGTGATTCAGCTTTACTTTTCTTCTCATAGAACGAAATCTCCTGGTCATTATTCCCTACCTGTATATAGAATGTATCCTGTTCTGAAGCATGAACATAAATGCGTAGATTGTTGCTGTTAGAGGTTTTAAAATCCAACTTCACATCCATCTCCCAAGTCATTGTCTTTTCATGGGGGATTGATACGCTTAAAGAAGCGCTCCCTGCTTTCTTTTCAGGAGATGAGAATTGAAATTGTCCGTAATCGTTGATCCGGAATAAGTTCAAATCACCTGTCCAAGGATTATTTGAAGTAATACCGGCGCCGGAAAAAGTTTCATTGAATTGCGAAAAAGCGTATACCGGAAATAGAAACGCCCAAAATAGTGCTAATAGTTTCATTGCTATGGTTCTGTTCATAATTAATTATTCGTTATCTTTGCATCCTCATTTGTTTAGTTCTTATAGAATGGCCGACAAATGTAAAATTAATTTACTAATAAAACAAATTTACGCTAAGAAAAATGAAAGTAGCTATTGTTGGTGTGAGTGGTGCGGTAGGGCAAGAGTTCCTGCGTGTACTCGACGAAAGAGATTTTCCTGTGGATGAGCTGGTGCTTTTCGGCTCATCTCGTAGTGCCGGACGTGTGTATGTCTTCCGTGGTAAACAGTGTACGGTAAAAGAATTGAAGCACAACGATGACTTTAAGGGAATTGACGTTGCTTTTGTTTCTGCGGGAGGTAGTACTTCGGTTGAATTTGCCGAAACGATTACTCAACACGGAACCGTGATGATTGATAACTCCAGCGCTTTCCGCATGGATGCAGATGTGCCTTTGGTAGTGCCCGAGGTAAATCCTGAAGATGCTTTAGACCGTCCGCGTGGTATCATTGCCAATCCCAACTGCTCAACAATCCAGATGGTGGTTGCCTTGAAACCCCTCGAGGACATTTCACATATCCGCCGTATACATGTTTCCACCTACCAGGCTTCAAGTGGAGCCGGTGCATCGGCAATGGCCGAGCTTGTAAAGCAATACGAGGAAATCCTGAAAGGTGAGGAACCTACCATAGAGAAGTTTGCTTATCAATTAGCCTACAATGTGATTCCTCATATCGACGTATTTACCGATAACGGCTATACGAAGGAAGAGCTGAAGATGCACAACGAAACGCGCAAAATCATGCATTCCGATGTAGAAGTAAGCGCCACCTGTGTACGTGTACCCGTCATCCGTTCGCATAGTGAAGCTACCTGGATTGAAACAGAGCGTCCTATCAGTGTGGATGAAGCCCGCAAAGCCTTTTCCAATGCCGAAGGTATTATCCTGCAAGATGACCCCTCGAAGAAAGAATATCCCATGCCCCTCTTCGTAGCCGGCCAGGATCCTGTATACGTAGGCCGTATCCGTAGCGACATAGCCAACCCCAACGGATTAACGTTCTGGACTGTGAGCGACCAAATCAAAAAAGGCGCCGCCCTCAACGCCGTCCAAATTGCCGAATACCTCATCAAGGTAAAGAACATATAATATTAACATTTCACTCGGTTTCGCTCACATCTTCTTTAGTTTCTTCTTTTGGTGGCAGGAGGTAGAAAGTTGTGGGTCAATTTGCGTAGGATTTTCCACCGATGAAGGGGAGGAGCCGGATTTGTGAGGCTTTCATCAGGCGGAAATATATATATTATAAATAAAATAACAGATTATTTTGTATAATCATTGATTATTTGTATATTTGCAGCCGATTAAGAGAAGATGAGGAGGGGGCGGACAGTCCCCTCCTTTTGTTCTGAACTTTTAGATATGATTGAAAAAGAGACTGTAATACGGATAGTTGAGGAAAAACTGGTTGGGTCTGTGAATTATCTGACAGACGTGGTGGTGAAACCCGGAAACCTGATTGTCGTTGAGATGGACAACGATGATGGTGTAAGTATAGACGATTGCGCGGAACTAAGCCGCTACATAGAAGAAAACCTCGACCGAGAGGTGGAAGACTATGAACTTGAGGTAGGTTCGGCCGGTATTACATCATCCTTCAAGGTGCTTCGTCAATATCTGAAGAATGTAGGAAACGAGGTGGAAGTCATGCTGAAAAGCGGAGTGAAACTGACCGGTATCCTGAAAACTGCCGATGAAAACGGTATTATTCTCACTTTAGAGAAACAAGTGAAGCCCGAAGGAGCCAAGCGAAAGCAAATTATGGAGGAAGATCAGTCCTATAAGTTTGATGAAATTAAATATACAAAATACGTAATACGATTCAAGTAAGAAAAGAAGAATATGGCCAGAAAAGAGGAAGCAATTAGTATGATTGACACCCTTGCAGAGTTCAAGGAGTTAAAAAACATTGATAAAGAAACGATGATCAGCGTGCTGGAAGAATCGTTTCGCAATGTGATTGCTAAAATGTTCGGTACCGATGAGAACTACGATGTGATTATCAACCCTGAGAAGGGTGACTTTGAGATATGGAGAAACCGTATAGCGGTGGCAGATGATGAATTAGAGAATCCTAATTTGGAGATCTCTATTTCTGAAGCCCGAAAGATTGATACGGATAGTTCAATAGGCGAAGAGGTGACCGACGAAGTGCATTTTGCCGATTTCGGACGTCGCGCCATCCTGAACCTGCGTCAAACGCTGGCTTCAAAAATACTTGAATTGCAGAAAGACAACTTATACGCCAAATACAAGGAAAAAATCGGCCAGATCATCTCTGCCGATGTTTATCAGGTTTGGAAAAAGGAAATTCTGCTGCTTGACGACGAGGGCAACGAGTTGCTGCTCCCTAAGCAGGAGCAAATCCCTACAGACTTCTACAGGAAAGGGGAAACCGTTCGCGCCGTGGTGCAGAAGGTTGATAATATCAACAACAATCCAAAGATTATTCTTTCGCGTACAGATAAAGTATTTCTGCAGCGACTCTTTGAATTGGAAGTGCCCGAAATACATGACGGTTTGATTACCATTAAAGCCATAGCCCGTATCCCGGGCGAACGAGCCAAGGTGGCTGTAGAGTCGTACGACGACAGGATAGACCCGGTAGGCGCCTGCGTAGGTATGAAAGGTTCGCGTATCCACGGTATCGTTCGTGAACTGCGTAACGAGAACATTGATGTGATAAACTATACAGCTAATGTGGCATTGTTTATACAGCGCTCCTTAAGCCCCGCTAAAATATCTTCTATTCGCGTAAACGAAGAAGAGCGAAAAGCCGAAGTTTATCTCCGCCCGGAAGAAGTATCCTTAGCCATTGGTAAAGGAGGCTTGAATATCAAGCTTGCCTGCATGCTGACAGAATATGCCATAGACGTATTCCGTGACATTGAAGGTCCGGATGAAGAGGATATCTATCTGGATGAATTTGTCGATGAAATCGATACTTGGGTAATTGATGCCCTGAAGAATATCGGCTGTAATACGGCAAAGAACGTACTGGCGTTGACTCGCGAAGAGATAATCGAACGTGCCGACCTGGAAGAACAAACAGTAGACGATGTACTGGCTATTCTGTCTGCAGAGTTTGAAGAAGAAGTTGAAGATGAGGTGAAGGAATAAAAAGCAAACGACAAATATAAATATGCCTATAAAATTAATACAAGCATCCAAGGATTTGAGCGTAGGAATCTCCACTGCGGTAGAGTATCTCCAGAAGAGCGGTCATGCAATAGACAATAACCCGAATGTACGGATTAGTGACGACCAATTTGCCTTGCTCATAAAAGAGTTTGGTAAAGACCTGTCACCCAACGAGCGGGAACGTTTGCTGGCTAAACCTCCTGTGATTCCTCCGGTAATTGTTGTACCTGAGAGGAAACAGGAGAAGAAAGAAGAGAAACCGAAAAGTGAGATCAGAACTGAAATCCCGGAAGAACTCAGGCTAAAGCTTGTAACTAAGGGCAAAATAGAATTAGAGAAACCTAAAAGAACAGAAAAATCGCTTGATGAAGATGAACAACCGGCTCCGGAAAGACAAGTGGCAGTGAAAGAAAATATTCAACCCAAACCTGTTGAAAAGCCTGTTGAGATACCGTCTACTAAAGAAGCGGTATTGCCTCCTGAAGAAAAGGAAATTACAATGGAAGAAAAAAAGGTTCCGCAAGTTGCGGAAGAACATGTTGTGAAAGATAAAGATAAAAAGATCGAACAAGAGAAAGTGAAAGCAGAAACTCATCCGTCTGCTGCTGAAGAAGATAAACCTGTTACTCCTTTCAGACTGAACAATCCAAAAATTGAACCGAGTATTAAAGTCACCGGTAAAATAGATCTTTCCTCCATTAATCAATCTACCAGGCCTCGAAAAAAGACCAAAGAAGAAAGAAGGAAAGAGCGTGACGATAAACGGGAAAGGTTCAACGGAGGTAAACCGGCCCAACAAGGAGGGCAACATCCTTTCAATAAAGGCGGGGGACAGAAAGATTCTTCTCAGAAACCCAATGCCCAGGCAAAGAATCAGCCGGCGAAAGGTCCGGTCAAACCTGGAGAAGAAGCAAATAAAGACGTCAAGAAAAAACGGAAACGTATTAAGAAAGACCGTGTTGATATCAATACAACGCCGGGCATGAATGCTCGTCCAACGCATCCTACCCATCGTGACGACCGCAAAAACCGCTTACGCAAACCTGTAAAGGCTGAAGTGAGTGAGGAGGATGTACAGAAACAAATAAAAGAAACACTTGCACGTCTTACCAATAAAGGAAACAAGAGCAGCAAGGGTGCAAAATACCGTAAGGATAAACGTGACGCCGCTTTGCAGCGCGAACACGAAAAGTTGGAGCACGAGGAACAAGAACGCAAGGTATTAAAACTTACTGAGTTTGTTACCGCCAACGACCTTGCAAATATGATGGATATTCCGGTAACTCAGGTTATTGCCACCTGTATGAATATAGATATTATGGTATCTATCAATCAACGGTTGGATGCTGAAACCATCAATATCGTGGCCGAAGAGTTTGGTTTCCGTACCGAGTATGTGAGTGCTGAAGTAGTTGAGGCCATCAAAACAGATGAAGTAGACAACGAGGAAGATTGGGTGGCCCGTCCGCCTATCGTTACCGTTATGGGACACGTAGACCACGGTAAAACATCTTTGCTCGACCATATACGTAATGCAAATGTGATTGCCGGTGAGGCCGGAGGTATCACGCAGCATATCGGCGCTTACAATGTTAAGCTACCTCGTAGCGGACGTCGTATCACTTTCTTGGATACTCCGGGTCATGAGGCCTTTACGGCTATGCGTGCCCGAGGCGCCAAAGTAACAGACATGGCTATCATTATTGTAGCGGCCGACGATAACGTTATGCCCCAAACGGTGGAAGCTATCAATCACGCTTCGGCAGCCAATGTGCCTATTGTGTTTGCAATTAATAAAATAGATAAGCCTCATGCCGATCCTGAGAAGATTAAACAAGAACTGGCCAGTATGAACTACCTGGTTGAAGATTGGGGAGGTAAATATCAAAGCCAGGAAATATCTGCCAAGAAAGGGACAGGCGTTTCAGAACTTCTGGAAAAAGTATTGCTTGAAGCAGACATCTTGGAACTGAAAGCCAACCCGAAACTTCGTGCCACCGGTTCCATCATTGAATCGTCTCTCGATAAGGGACGCGGATATGTTTCTACCATATTGGTGGAAAACGGGACATTGAAGACAGGCGATGTAGTGCTGGCAGGTACCCATTACGGACGTGTGAAAGCGATGTTCAATGAACGTAACCAGAAGAAAGACGAGGCAGGTCCTTCGGAACCGGTTCTTATTTTGGGATTAAACGGTGCACCTCAGGCAGGTGATACCTTTAATGTACTGGAGACAGACCAGGAAGCCCGCGAAATTGCTGCCCGCCGTGAACAGTTACAGCGCGAACTGGGCTTGCGTACACAAAAGCGACTTACATTGAACGAAATGGGAAAACGTCTGCGCTTAGGAAGCTTCCAGGAATTGAATATCATTGTGAAAGGTGATGTGGATGGTTCAGTAGAAGCATTGTCCGATTCACTCATCCGCCTCTCAACTGAACTGATACAAGTAAATGTTATTCATAAGGCGGTAGGCCAGATATCCGAATCGGATGTCGTTTTAGCTGCTGCATCGGATGCTATCATCATCGGATTTCAGGTTCGTCCTTCGCAAGCTGCGAAGCGCCAGGCCGATAAAGAAGGCGTAGAAATCAGACTATATTCCATAATCTATAACGCTATCGAAGAAGTGACAAGCGCTATGGAAGGTATGTTAGCTCCCGAGGTAAAAGAAGAAATCACCGCGCTTGTGGAAGTACGCGAGGTATTCAAGATTACCAAGGTGGGAACTGTAGCCGGTTGTATGGTGAAGGAAGGCAAGATAAAACGAGGCAACAAAATACGCTTGATACGCGATGGAATCGTAATTCATACCGGAGAGTTAGGCTCGTTGAAACGCTTCAAGGAAGATGTCAAGGAAGTAGCTTTCGGCTATGAATGTGGTCTGAATATCGCCGGATACAATGATATCCGAATAGGCGATATGATAGAAGCGTTTGAAGAAATAGAAGTTAAGAAAACATTATAATATATAACGAGATGAACTGGTTGGACATTGTCATTCTTTGTTTAGCTGGGATTGGTTTAGTGAAAGGCTTGTATGATGGAGTCATCAAACAAGTCGTTTCGCTTGTTGCATTAATTGTTGGGATATTCTTTTGTGGGAAGGTAGCCGCCTGGCTGAAGACATACATCATCGGATGGGGGTTCTTCCCCGAACAAGGAGTAACAGTTTTGAGTTATGTTTTAGGTTTTTTGCTGATTGTGGGGGTTCTGGTTTTAGCGGGCGAAATTATGCATCGAGTTATTGGAGCAACGCCTCTGAGCTTGTTGAACCATATATGTGGCGGAGTATTGGGGTTATTGATTATGATTCTTTTTATCAGTTTGTTGTTCAATATACTGGATATCATAGATCGCGGTTCTGTACTTATCTCAGTAGAATCTAAAGTAGAGTCTCAACTGTATTTCACTGTCAAAAAGATTATTCCGGTTATTTATCCGAAAGGACTGTTTACATTATAGAACATGGAAGAATCAGATAAAAGCAAGAAAATAATAAATGAGGTAACCAATAGCGATTATAAATATGGCTTTGTTACCGATATAGATACGGATACCATACTAAAAGGCTTAAACGAAGACGTCATACGCATCATCTCAGCCAAAAAGCAGGAACCTGAGTGGTTGCTTGATTTCCGGTTGAAAGCCTATCGTCACTGGCTTACCTTGGAGATGCCCACCTGGGCGCATCTGAAAATTCCTCCAATCGACTATCAGGATATTGTCTACTACGCCGCTCCCAAGCAGAAGGAAGGTCCCAAAAGCTTAGACGAGGTTGATCCTGAACTACTGGATACCTTCAATAAACTGGGTATCCCCTTGGAAGAACAGAAACATCTGACGGGTATGGCTGTAGACGCCGTGATGGATAGCGTATCGGTGAAAACGACGTTTAAAGACGATTTAGCTGAAAAAGGGATTATCTTCTCTTCCTTTAGCGAAGCTGTGCAACACCATCCTGACTTGGTGCAAGAGCATCTGGGTAGTGTGGTGAGTTATCGTGATAACTTCTTTGCAGCGCTTAACTCTGCTGTATTTTCAGATGGCAGTTTTGTATACATTCCCAAAGGCGTTCGCTGTCCGATGGAGCTTAGCACTTATTTCCGAATCAATGCGGCCAAGACCGGCCAGTTTGAGCGAACCTTAATCATTGCCGATGATGAATCCTACGTCAGCTATCTGGAAGGTTGCACTGCGCCTATGCGTGATGAGAATCAGCTCCACGCGGCCATCGTAGAAATCATTGCCAAAGAACAGGCGGAAGTGAAATACTCAACTGTTCAAAACTGGTATCCCGGCGATAAGGAAGGAAAAGGAGGTATCTATAACTTCGTTACCAAGCGAGGACTCTGTAAAGGCAAAGCAAGCAAAATATCCTGGACACAGGTAGAGACCGGTTCGGCCATCACCTGGAAGTATCCAAGTTGTATCCTTGCGGGAGACGACTCCATCGGAGAATTTTATTCCGTTGCTGTAACGAATCACTATCAGCAAGCCGATACGGGAACGAAGATGATTCATCTGGGAAAGAATACAAAAAGCTTGATTGTATCTAAGGGTATATCCTCAGGATTCAGTCAAAATAGCTATAGAGGTTTGGTGAAAGTGTCTCCCCGCGCAGTAGGCGCCCGGAACCACAGCCAGTGCGACAGCCTGTTGCTCAGCTCTACTTGTGGAGCGCATACCTTCCCCTATTCCGATATACAAAATGAAACAGCGGTTGTAGAACACGAAGCTACCACCAGCAAGATAAGCGAAGAACAGTTGTTCTATTGCAACCAGCGAGGCATCTCCACAGAGGAAGCCGTTAGCCTGATTGTAGGCGGATACGCTAAAGAAGTAATGAATAAACTTCCCATGGAGTTTGCCGTAGAAGCACAGAAATTATTACAAATCTCATTGGAAGGAAGCGTTGGATAAAATAATTGTTTGATATGTTAGAAATTAAAAACTTACATGCCGGGATAAACGGCAAAGAGATATTAAAGGGCATCAACCTTACCGTCAATAAAGGAGAGGTGCATGCCATCATGGGGCCGAATGGCTCCGGGAAAAGTACATTGAGTAGTGTGCTGGTGGGTAATCCTGCCTTTAAGGTAACAGAAGGTGAAGTGATTTACCAGGGTAAGAATCTGTTGGAGCTTTCGCCCGAAGACCGTAGTCGTGAGGGTATATTCCTGAGTTTCCAATATCCGGTAGAGATTCCCGGCGTCAGCATGGTGAACTTTATGCGGGCGGCTGTGAATGAACATCACAAATATAAAGGATTGCCTCCGGTATCGGCTACTGACTTCCTGAAACTGATGCGTGAGAAACGCTCGATTGTGGAACTTGATAATAAGTTGGCCGGTCGTAGTGTAAACGAGGGTTTCTCAGGAGGTGAGAAGAAGCGGAACGAAATATTCCAAATGGCGATGCTGGAACCAATACTTGCCATCCTGGATGAGACAGATAGTGGATTGGATATCGACTCCCTGCGTATTGTGGCTACAGGTGTTAACAAATTGCGGACACCTGAAAATGCAACCATTGTAATCACCCACTATCAACGCCTCCTCGACTATATCAAACCGGATGTGGTACACGTTTTATACAATGGCCGCATTATAAAAACTGCCGGTCCCGAACTGGCTCTTGAACTGGAAAAGAAAGGTTACGACTGGCTTAAAACCGAAGCAGAAGAGTAAGATGAAAGCAGAACAACAATATATCGATCTTTTTACCCAGTACGAAGACCTTATCAGGCAACATTCGTCAGCCGTTCTGAATGCACCCCGCAAACAGGCACTGGAGGACTTTGAGCGTCTGGGCTTCCCTTCGGTAAAGGGCGAAGACTATAAATATACGGATGTGGGGCAAGCCTTTGCTTTTAATTATGGCATCAATCTGAAACGAATAGATATACCGGTAAATCCGTATGATGTATTCAGGTGTGATGTCCCTCATCTGAGCACTTCCCTATACTTTGTAGTAAACGACACGTTCTACGAAAAGAGACTACCCAATGTAGACTTGCCGGAAGGCGTTTATATAGGAGGGCTAAAAACCTTCACGGAATTGTATCCCGATGTGGCTGAACGTTACTATGGAAAGGCTACTTCGAGTAATAAAGACGGAATTATCGCCCTCAACACCATGTTAGCGCAGGATGGGTTCGTAGTATATGTTCCCCGGGATATAGTGGTGAAACGCCCTATTCAGTTGATACAAATCTTCCGTAGCGATGTAGATACGATGGCAAATCGTCGTGTCTTAGTCATTATGGAGCCTCATTCGCAAGCTAAACTCTTAGTTTGTGACCATAGCATCGATGATGTAAAGTTCATATCAACCGAAGTCATCGAAGTTTTTGCCGGAGAAGGCGCCTTTTTTGATTATTATGATTTAGAAGAAAGTACCGAATCTACCACCCGTTTCACCTCTTTGCACGTCAAGCAGGAGGCCTCGAGCAATGTTTTGGTGAATGGCATTACGCTAAACAACGGACTTTCCCGCAACAATTATTATATCGAGTTAAACGGTGAATACGCTGAATCTACCCTATGCGGTATGTCTATCCTCGATCGCGAGCAGCAGGTAGATACCTATACCCATATTACGCATGCCGCTCCCCACTGTACCAGCAACGAGCTTTTCAAGAATGTACTGAACGACCATTCCACCGGCGTATTCAGCGGGCGTATCTTGGTAAAGGAAGGTGCTGAAAAGACTGCTGCTTTTCAAAGTAACCGAAATCTATGCGCCACCCGCGAGTCACGCATGTATAGCAAGCCTCAGCTCGAGATATATGCCGACGACGTAAAATGCTCGCACGGCATGACTACCGGTCAGATAGACGAAGCCGCTCTGTTCTATCTTCAGAGTCGTGGCATTCCCCAGGAAGAAGCCCGCATGATGCTCAGTATTGCCTTCACTGCCGATGTAGTAGACAATATCCGTTTAGACGGCTTGAAAGAACGCCTCCATAACCTCGTCGAAAAGCGATTCCGTGGTGAATTAGCCCATTGCGCAGGCTGTCGTGGCTGCCAGTAAAAGATTATTTTAATAATTGGCTCCATGCCTTGCAAAGGTTGTCGAAGGAAATGGCAGCGTTTGCAGGGCTTGTACTTGGCAGCAATAGGTATCGAATTTCGGGGTTTCGTGTGAAATGCTTGTCGAATAGGGATTGGGCTTTTGTTCCGTTGAATCCAATTACTTTTATATCTGAGTGCGTTGCTATTAAGCCGTTAATATCGTTCGGTTCTACGTTTTTGATGGCGCTATCCATGCTCCCTGTCCGTTGGGCAGAATGAGCTACGTCCCATATACCAATGTCTGATTTCAGTAAAAGCTGTTTCTTGTCGGCATAGTTAACCGGCAGCTCATTGCCGGTTATTGTAGCGATCACTCTCCAGAATTTATTTTGCGAATGGCCATAATATTCGCCTTTCTCAAGTGATTTATCACTTGGCAGAGATCCTAAAATCAAAATCTTTGCTTCTTCATTGATAATGGGGGCAAAGGATGTTTTCTTGTCGTTTGTTATCATTCAGTAAAGATATAAAATTTTCATATTTAATAGCTAAAGCGGTACAAAGTTCCAACTAAAAAACTATCTTCGTTCCATAAAAGAACAGAAATGGTTATTGACGAATTAAAAAAGCTATATTTTTTGTATACAGGCTCGCAAGCTACTGATGTAACTGAGCTCCCTTCATCAGGTTCCAACAGACGGTATTTCCGTTTGATTGGGACTAAGAGTTTAATAGGAGTGAGTGGTACTTCAAAGGAGGAAAACCGGGCTTTTATCTATATTGCCGGACACTTCAGGGAAAAGGGACTGCCCGTTCCCGAAGTATATTGCCATACAAACGACTATTCCTATTATCTGCAGGAAGATTTGGGTAATACACTGCTTTTTGGAGCCATTGAGAAAGGACGCAAAAGCCATGTCTTTGATGAAGATGAAAGTAGATTGCTCCATAAAACAATTGCCCTTTTGCCGGCTATACAGGTTGTTGGGGCTAAAGGTCTTGATTTTTCCTACTGCTATCCGCAGGCAGAATTTAATCAGCGTTCTATCTTATGGGATTTGAACTACTTCAAGTATTGTTTTCTGAAAGCAACCGGTCTGGACTTTCAGGAAGATCGCTTGGAAGATGATTTTCAGAAGATGTGTACCGTATTGCTGAGTGATTCGTCGAATACCTTCCTCTACCGTGATTTCCAGTCTCGCAATGTGATGATAAAAGACGGTGAGCCGTGGTTCATTGACTTCCAGGGAGGGCGCCGGGGACCTGTTTATTACGATGTAGCTTCTTTCCTATGGCAGGCTAAAGCTAATTTCACAGATGATTTACGAACTGAACTCATTGCTGAATACATGAAGGCATTGAGCCAATATATTCCTGTTAATGAAGTCAAATTCATTGACAGACTCCGTCATTTTGTACTTTTCCGTACACTGCAAGTGCTGGGTGCTTATGGCTTCCGAGGCTACTTTGAGAAGAAGCCTCATTTCATGCAGAGCGTACCGTATGCCATTGAGAACTTGCGGCAGTTATTACACGAAGATTATCCCGAATATCCTTATCTCTGCTCGGTTTTAAGGGATCTGACAAACCTTAAGCAGTTCTCGGACGACCGTCAGATGCGGATGCTGGAGGTAAGAATCGTTAGTTTTGCCTATAAGAAAGGGATACCTAATGACCCGACCGGCAACGGGGGGGGCTTTGTTTTTGACTGTCGCGCCATCAACAATCCCGGAAAATATGAAAGATATAACCATTTCACCGGTTTGGACGAACCCGTTATACTCTATCTGGAAGAAGATGGTGAGATAACTCGTTTCCTTGAGAATGTGTACACCATGGTTGATAACGCAGTAAAACGTTATCTCGACCGAGAATTTACCAATCTGATGGTTTGCTTCGGATGTACAGGCGGACAACACCGTTCCGTATATTCGGCTCAACATCTGGCTGAACATCTTCACGAAAAGTTTGGAGTGAAGATTCATTTAACGCATAGAGAACAGAATATTGAACAAATTTTTGAAGTTGTACCATGAAAGCTATGATTTTTGCAGCAGGTTTGGGAACACGTCTCAAACCGCTAACCGATACACTACCTAAGGCTTTGATTCCCATTCAGGGAGAACCGATGCTGGGGCTCTTGATTTGCAATTTGAAAGCCATTGGCTGTAATGAAATTGTGATCAATATTCATCATCTTGGCGAACAGATTCTTGATTACCTGAAAGCGAACAATAACTTTGGCATAACCATCCATATTTCGGACGAACGTAATTATTTGCTTGATACCGGAGGAGGACTGAAGCATGCAGTCAACTTTCTGCAAGGCAGGGAGCCATTCCTTGTCCACAACGTAGATATTCTGACGGATGTAGACTTAAAAACCTTTTATGAGAGTCATCAGCCCAACGCCCTTGCCACCTTGCTTGTAAGCAAAAGGAGTACCTCGCGCTACCTGCTGTTCGACAAGAATAACAAGCTATGTGGTTGGAGAAACAGAGAGACCGGCGAGGTTAAATCAATTATCCCTTACTTTGACCCCAGTCATTACAATGAATATGCTTTTAACGGCATACATGTAATCAGTCCCCAAGTATTTGAACTGATGGAAGAATGGACAGGTAAATTTTCTATAATAGACTTTTACCTCTCAATCTGTGCAAAGGCAAGTATATATGCCTATACGGCCAATAATATCACATTGATAGATATTGGAAAGCCGGAAGCCATTGAGAAAGCAGAAACTTGGTTGAAGCTTGCTAAATAGCATCCGATTTCAGTACCACACCAATGCTTTTCTTACCATCCATCTTGATAAGGAAAGGGTTGGCAAACCTTACGTGGCGAATAAATTCAGTCTCCATTTCGGCCGGTTGGTCGTTGAGAAAGGCTTCATCATACGAACCATCGTTCTTGAATGGATTGATAGTAAAATAACCTACTCCCAAAGATGTAAGATTCTGAAAGAAATGGGTTCCCTGGCTGGGGTCTACCCGATAATTCTCCAAGCCTGATTCAACAATGAGGCGTGCATTGGAGATATGGGGCCATTTCACCGGAATACCCAGCCACGGATCACTACTTCCCCAGCGTCCCGGCCCGATTAATACGTACTCTTTGCCTTGTTCGGTAAAGCTGCGATTTAGCTTTTCTATTTCTCTTGCTATCGCCGGCGTGTTTGCCGAATTGAAAGTTCCTGTCTTTACATATACTATATCCTGTACATCTCCAATAATGCCATGACCCAATACACTGTTTGATGTAAGGATAGCTGTTTCGTTCTTTACCTGTGTCAGGTCTTCATCCATAATCTCTTTACTATCTACAATCGGCCTAACCTGAAGGAGGTAGAAGGTAGCCTTCTCTTGGTTTTCGGGATTAATATTGACAGCGAACTCTATCTCAATGGGGCGTCCCATTTCTGTTTGTCCGATACCCAATACTTTATCCAGGGTATCGGCCAAAGGGAATACTTCGTGTTGCAGAATGTTGACAAATGAAATAATCTTGCGCCCACCGGGATAATAGCCCTCATGGATGACTTGGTCATTGACGTCGTACGTAGATACTATGTATTTGAGAGAGCCGTCGGCATCTGCCTCTTTGACCGGCAGGCGAAGGAGATTGAAGGCGTCGTCTACCGAAAAATTCTCAGCCAGGTTCTGCAGGTCGAGTACATAGAAGCGGGTTTGCGTTTCTTTCAACGCATATTCAGGCGTGCTTGTCTGAAGAATATTATGCGGATGTCGTGGAGAGAACCGTAGCGTAATTCCTCCATCAACAATATATTTACCCAGCCCTAAGGCAATATTGGCAATACCGTCTTCGGGCTTCTCGTTACCAATGGGGTAGAAGTTCAGTGAACGGGCAACTCCCGAAAGGGTAGGATAGAAGCGGGTGTTGTATGCCGTGCCGACAAGTTCCTGCAGTACGATGGCCATCTTTTCCTGGTCGATTAAATTGGAGGTAGCCGTCATATAGGCCTTGCTGTCTTGGAAAAACACCGAGGCATATACTGATTTAATAGCGTCGCTCACGGTGCGAAGCATCTCATACTTATCAACATTCTTGGGAACCATATAAGTAGAGTAGATACCGGCGAAAGGCTGATAATGTGAATCTTCAAGCAAACTCGAAGAGCGAACAGCCAGCGGTCCCTTTACCACATCAAAGAAAGCCATCAAGTCTTCTATCAGCATTTTGGGAAGACTGGCGCGTAGGAAATACCGCAGGATTGTATCATTATCCATATCCTTCAAGGCAATAGAGTACAAATCGTTTGTCTCCATAAACTTGTCGAATATGTCGGTACATACAACAACCGTCTTCGGAATCGTTACAGCAAAGTTATCTTTGTCTAATTCGGGATAGCGCTTTACCATGGCGCCTATAAAGGCCAGGCCTCTCCCTTTTCCCCCCAGAGAACCGTTGCCGATACGAGCAAAATTACTGTATTCATCGAACCGCTCTTTCTGGTAGACTGCCACTACGCCGCTATTTTTCATTCGCCTGTATTGCACAATGAGGTCAAATATAAACCGGCGAGCTTCATTCATATCTCTGTATTCGCTCACATCCACGTTTTTTAATATTTCTGCAGGCGGGAACATGGCGCGGGAGTAGAAAAAGCGAGAGAAGTGATTTTGCGAAAGATGGTAAACCAATGAATCGTCCGGTATCTGAAAAACTTTGGTTTGTAAATCCTTCAAATCTTTAATGTGCATAATCTCTTCCTTGGTGTGTGGATTCAGAATAATAAAATCACCGAAACCAAAGCGATCCATTACATTCTTCCGCAAATCCTGCGGATAGATTTTCGAATTCTTGTCGATGAACGAAGCGCCTAACTCTCCTGCATATACCTTGTTGCTTACTTCGGACGACTGGAGTACAAAGGGAATTATCATCCCGCTCTTTCGTACATGGCGGCCGAACATATATCCGGCAAAGGGATCCTTCGCATTGTCGCGCATGAAACTCATGTCGGAGATGATACCCAGCATATTCTCCTTATATTTGTCGAAAATCTCAATAGCTTCTTCATAAGTACGAGCCAGTTTAATCTTTGGGCGTCCCCGCATACGCAAGGTTCGCTGGTGATCGTTCAGTGCTTCTTTCGAAAATTCCTGGCTTTGCTCCAAAACAATGCGATAAAGGTAGGGTAGGGCGGATGAGTAGAAGCGGATGGAGTCTTCCACCAGAAGAATTATTTGCACGCCGACACTTGCCGTATCGTCTTCCGCATTCATATTATCCTCTATCAGTTTGATGATAGCCAGAAGTAGTTCCGAATTACCTAACCAGCTAAACACGTAGTCAATGGCGCTCAAATCTTCGTTGGCTACCCGTTTGGATACTTCTTTAGAGAAAGGCGTTAAAACTACTATTGGTATTTTAGGGTACTGTTTCTTAATTTCTTTGGCAGCGGTAAAGATGTCTCTGTTGTCCATATTCGGCATACAGATAATCAACTCGAAATTGCGGCTTTTTAGTTCGTCAAAAGCTTCTTGCTCGGTTGTTACTTGTGCAAACCGCGGCGGATAGCGGAGATTAAGCGAAATATATTCATTGAATATTTGTTCGTCAACCCGCCCGTCGTCTTCCAGCATAAAGGCGTCATATTTGGTAGCAATAAGCAATATATTATAAATACGCTTATTCATCAAGTTAGCAAAAGAAGTGTCCTTAAGGACAAGATTCTTATAGTTCGGCAATGCGCTCATAATGGTATATTTAAAAATCGGTCTAAAATTAAGCAATCTTTTTTTAGATTGGCCTAAAACTTTTGGGCGAAATAGCTACATGTTCCGAATTAGTTGTATTTTTGTTGGGAAAGAAAGGTGCAACCTTTAACATGTATAATCTTAAATAATATCAGAAATGGCACGACTTGTAACTTTGTACACTTTGCAGTGGGGAGATCTTTCCCTGCAAACGGTTTGTGAAAAAGCAAAATCTTTTGGATATGATGGTCTCGAACTCGGACTCCCCAATCATGTGGATGTTCGCCAAACTGATCCGGCTTATTACCAAGGCATCAAAGATTTGCTGGGTAAATACGGACTGGAATTACGTACAATCTCTACCCACTTGATTGGGCAGGCGGTATGTGATAAAATAGACTTCCGTCACCAATCCATTCTTCCCGACTATATTTGGGGAGACGGCGATCCTGACGGGGTACACCAAAGGGCAGCGGAGGAACTCATCCGTACAGCTCATGCCGCAAAAGCATTAGGCGTAAAAACTGTGGTTGGTTTTACCGGTAGCCCTATCTGGCAGTATCTCTATTCGTTTCCCCCTGTTCCCGATTCACTGATTGAAGACGGTTATAAAGAGTTTGCCGAGCGCTTCATTCCGATACTTGACGAGTATCAGAAATTGGGTATCCGTTTCGCCCTCGAAGTTCATCCTACTGAAATAGCTTTCGATACAATCACGGCCCGTCGCACCTTGGACGCCCTCAACTGGCATCCTGCCTTCGGTTTTAATTACGACCCCAGCCATTTGGGCTATCAGGGAGTAGATTATGTAGATTTTATTTATCAGTTTACCGACCGTATCTTCCATGTCCACATGAAGGATGTTTACTGGAGTGATACCCCCAAACCGGCCGGCGTGTTCGGTGGATACGTTACTTTTGGCGATCCGCGTAGATATTGGAACTTCCGCAGTTTGGGTCGCGGTAAGATAAACTTCGAAGAAATCATTCGCGCCCTCAACTACATTGGCTATCAAGGCCCCCTTTCCATCGAATGGGAAGACAGCGCCATGGACCGTGAAGCCGGCGCCCGCGAATCATGTGCTTTTACCAAAAACATAGATTTCCAACCCTCCGCACAAGCCTTTGACTCTGTCTTCGAGAAGAAGTGAAATTATTATGCAGTTATAACTGATAGGTTATTAGCATATTAAATAGCAAATGCAGAATAAGCCTATTTTTACAGGCTTATTCTGCATTCTTGTCTAAATACCTAATTGTTGTTGTTTGCGGTCGATGGTATTTTTACCAATAATATAGGCATATACTGAGGCAGGAATAAATTGTAGATTGACAGATTGCATTTCTTTTAAGCCTGTTTTCTCAATAGAAGTGACGATTGCCTGTCTCAAGTGATTAGCTTCCATAAATTCAAGCAACGATTTTAAATCATTGGTATGTTCAAAGTACCTGTCCGACCACTTAATCTCGACTGCCCACCAGGGTTTCTGTTTAGCTACATCCAAGCCTACCATATCGACTTTACCCTCTTTACGGTTTTGTTTCCAGTTGGCATAGTGGATATTTGTGTTTTCACGCTGTATCCACTGTGCATAGATGGCCGTTTCCACCATACTTCCCATTTCGCTGTCGGAAGCGCTAAGAGGTTGGAACAAGGCTGAGCGCAAAGAGGGATTGGTTAGGTATATCTTGAACGAAGTAGCCCGTTGGAATTTTTTTGCATTCAAGTCCGTTTTATGTATAATTTTAATCAGGAAAGCGGCTTCTAAATATTCAATATATCTTCGGATCACATCTTTTTTTACCCCCGATTCCTTTGATAAGTTTTCATAAGAGAACTCATTCCCTGAGTGATATGCAATGACTGTAAACAGACTATTTAGTTCTTGTACATCAGTAATACCAAATAAACCTGGTAAATTTCTATGCAAGAAATTGATACACAGACAGAACAGGACAAGAGTAAGACAAAGTTCTAAATAACAGTAAGATAAGCGAATATTCATTTTATTTCAGACTTGTGGAAAAGACATAAAAAAGACACTTTCGGACGGAGTTTGTAACCCAATTCGTACCCCCTAAAATCGAAAGACAAAAGGGAGTGGAATTTGTCCAAAATTGGCTCATAACTGTCTGATATTGTCTATGTTGCATAGAACTCAAATTGATTTTAATAAACTAATTTTGTAATTTAAAATTTGAGTTATGCAAAGAAGTACATTTAAAGTTCTCTTTTATTTGAAAAGGGACAAAGTAAAATCCAACGGACTTATTCCTCTGTTTTGCAGGATAACCGTTGACGGTCAGGAAGTTCGTTTCTCAATGAAATGCGACATGAATCCGAAGTTTTGGGACGTGAAAGCGGGTAAGGCGAGCGGACGGACAACGGAAGCGATGAAAACAAATTCACTTATTGATAACACCAAAGTGGCAATTTACAAGGTTTATCGCGAGTTGCAGGAACGAGACAATTACGTTACAGCCGAAAAGGTGCGAAACGTGTTTTTGGGTGGGGAAATCAAACAGCAAACGCTTTTGGAACTGCTTGACAAGCACAATAGGGAACGGAAACTGCTGATTGGTGTGAGTATTTGCCAATGGAATTACGGCTCTTACTGCCGTACCCGCGAGCGTTTGGCTGATTTTATCCGTCAGTGGTACAACGTTTCCGACATTCCAGTCAGGGAAATCGACCATCGGTTTATTTGCGATTTTGAAGCGTATCTTACTGCTAATTATCGACCTGCGCACAATACCCTGACCAAATACCTGAAAAATCTGCGGCATATTATTGAAATTGCTCTTGAGAAAAATTACATTTCAAGAAATCCTTTTGTCAATTTCAGGATGCAGTACCAAAATCCTGACAGGGGATTTCTTACACAGGATGAAGTGGAGAAATTGATTGCCTTTCAATTTGATAACGAGAAACTCGAACAGGCGCGGGATGTATTTGTATTCTGTTGTTTCACAGGACTTTCGTATTCCGATGTTTTTTATTTGACAAAAGAAAATATCCAACTTTCTTTCGGCGGTAAATTGTGGATAAAAGGCAGGCGGCAGAAGACTGATACGGAGTACAATATCCCTCTTTTGAATATTCCCAAGATGATTTTGGAAAAATACGAAAAACGGCAACAGGGCAATCAACTTTTGCCTGTCGAGTACTTGCAGGCGTATAATGGCTTGTTGAAACAAGTTGCCAAAGTTTGCGGTATAAACAAGAATATGAGTTCGCACCTTGCGAGGCACACATTTGCAACAACAATCGCTTTGACCAAGGGCGTACCCATTGAAACGGTATCGAAAATGTTGGGGCATACGAGTATCAAAACCACACAAATTTACGCGAAGGTAATCAATAGCAAGATTAGCAACGATATGGATTTACTTGCGGAAAAATTGGGTAGTATGGAAACAAAGTACGCCATGAACATCTAAAATACATTTATTATCAGTAACTTACAAATACAGTGTCCTGATTTTGTCCTTGATAAGAGGACAAAATCAGGACAATTTGCATCTGTCACTCTTAAAAATTATCAAATTCTCTTATTACTCCAGACAATTTTAGACAACCCCAAGCCAATATTGGACATAACAATTTGACCATTAGTAATTTAAAATATCACACTTTATCTTTGCAGAAAAATAGCGAAAATCGGTTTGGTTTAGGTTGGGTATATATATAATAACCTAACCTAAACCAAATACTGAAATCTTTTGCCTTTGAAAAAAAGAAAAGTAATTAATCAATTAAAATTCAATAATATGAACGCAGCACAAGCAAAAACGATTCAAATTGCAGACTATCTGCAAAGTTTGGGATATAGTCCTGCAAAAATTCAAGGATACGAATATTGGTATTGTTCGCCATATCAGGAAAAAAGAACGGCTTTACACAATCTTACAAACTTATGTGCATATAGGCAGACAGTCAGCAATGCAAATATGCATGGAAAGGCTACCAAGTTAATCAAGTCAGCAAACTCTACTGTGTATAATCGCTCGACACAGTTTGCAGAGTATAAAGACTTGAACGACTATTTGTGTGGGAAAAAGCTGCTTCTCAAAAAGCAGGTTCGTAAAGCATTCAAGCTTTAGGGCTGACACGCCAAAGGTCATTTTGGAAAATGACGTAGCTTATTAGGGCATTTTCTTTACGCTCCGTTTCACTCCCGCTAAAAATGCCCCAATAAGCCAAAGGCGTTCCCCCTTTGGAATCCCCCTGAAGACTTCCTTTGAGGAAGTCGGCTAAAAATTCCAATCAAATTTTAACAGTAAAATCAAACAAAAATGGGATATGCAGTACTTCATTTAGGCAAGGCATCGGGCAACGATGCTGCCATGTCCGCACACATTGAGCGGACTATTGAACCGAAAAACGCGGATAAATCCCGTACGCATTTGAATCGAGAATTGCTTATGTTTCCCGATGAAGTAAAAAACCGCACGGAAGCCATTCAGCATCGAATCGAAACCGCAGGTGTCAAACGCAAGATTAGCCATAATCAAGTGCGGGTAATTCGCATCATGCTTTCGGGAAGTCCCGAAGAAATGAAACAGGTAGCAGAAGCAGGGCAACTTGATGATTGGTGTCAGGACAATGTAGATTGGCTTCGGAAAACATTCGGTACGGAAAATCTTGTTTCAGCCGTTTTGCATTTGGACGAAAAGACACCTCACATTCACGCAACCGTAGTCCCGATTGTACAAGGCGAACGGAGAAAAGCCAAAGTTGAAAAGGATAATGACAAGAGGAAATACAAAAAGAAACCTGCAAATTCCGCCCGCCTGTGTGCCGATGATGTGATGGCAAGGGATAAGCTGAAAGCCTATCAGGACAGTTATGCCGAAGCGATGAACAAATACGGATTGCAGCGCGGTATTGAAGGTTCAGAGGCACGACATGTATCCACGCAACAGTTTTACAGGGATTTACATCTGCAAAATGAAACCCTGAAAGAAGATATTGAAGACTTGACGGAACAAAAGCAGGAAGTTTACGGGAAAGTCCGCGACATGTACGACATGAAAGATGAAGCGCAGGAAAAATTTCTTGCTATGGATGAACATATTCAACAAAAGAATAAGGAATTGGCAACAATCGAAAACAAACTTCAAAAAGCCAAACAAGAATACGAGCCATATAAGGCACAGGAAGAGCTGAATTTGATTCATGAACTATTCCCTATGATGAAAGAAAACTTGCGGATAGCTGAATTATGCAAGAAAATAGGGATTGGCATTGAATACATTAAAATGCTATTTTCGGGCAAGACGCTGACGGCTAAATCATTTTCTTTCTTTTCATCGGAGTATAATCAAAAATTTACTGCGAAAGATGTTAAACTGAAAATTGAAAAGGAACAGGATAACTCAAACAAATTACGCTTAACCCTCAATGGTATGAATATTTTGGATTGGTTTAGAAAAAAATATCAAGAAGTTCAGAAAAAAGTTGTATTTTTGCCGAAAAATCGCAAGACACTCAAATTATAAGTTATGATGTTCTATGATAGAATAAAACAGTTGCGCGAAGCCCGCCAAATGCCACAGCGAAAATTGGCGGCAGCGTTGGATATTGATACTGCTTCGTATTGTAAAATTGAGCGTGGCGAACGCCGTGCTCGTAAAGAGCATATACCTGTTATTGCCGAACTTTTGCAAGGCGACAAGGAGGAACTTTTAATACTTTGGCTCGCCGAGCAAGTTATGGCAGTGGTAGCGGAGGAAAAGGATTTGGCGGATAAAGTGATGGATATTGCAAAACGAAATATAAACAAGAGTAGATATGGAAGATAAAAAAATAAAATTCTTAGAAATGATTCAAGGAGTAATAAACAGAATGGCAAGTAATAGTTTCCTTTTGAAAGGGTGGGCAGTTACCTTGTTAGCGGGAATTTTTGCACTTGCAGCAAAAGATTCTAATTTTTCATTTTTTCTAATTGCCTACATTCCAATTATCTTGTTTTGGTTTTTAGATTCATATTACTTGCAATTAGAACGAAAGTACAGGGTTTTATATAATCGAGCAACCGAAATATTACCCGAACAAATAGATTTTAAGTTAAATCCACCAAAATCAAATGAAAAAGAAAAAACTTGTTTTTATCAAAGCTTCTTTTCTCGAACAGAGTGCGGATTTTACTTACCCGCAGCATTATTAGTGGCTTTTGTAATAATTATTTCAACATATTTTCGTTAAATAAGATATAAGAAAAAACATTAATCTGTAAATCCGAAATATTATGATAGAATATTTGCCTTGGTCAAAAAACTTTTTCAATAAAGGATTGAAAAATTACGCAAATGGTCAATTCAATGTATTGGACATTGAATTAGGCGGACACTGCAATTATAAATGTGTGTATTGTGATTCGCCTGCCAGAGACAAAGAAAGTATTGTTTCTATTTCTAAAATTGAAGAAGTCCTCAAAACCAAGAGCGTAGAATGGATATTTATTTGTGGATTGGGAGAGCCAACAGCAACAGGCAATATGCCTTTATTGATTTCCATATTGGATTTGTGTTTAAAATATGGGGCAAAATGTAGTTGCTTTACAAACCTTTCTGTTTTAAACTCTGACATAGAAAATTATATCGAAAAAGGAGTATTACATTTGTTATTCAAGTATGACAGCACAGACCTTTCAATTATAAGTAATCTTTACGGAACGAACAAAGCAAGTGAACAAACAAAAAATATAGAAGCAGTAAAAAAGTTAGTCAAAGCAAAAAACGGATATACCAATATTGCCGCTTCAATTGTCCCAACAAAGAAGAATAAAGACGAAATTCCGTTTATTGTAAAAGATTGCCTTGACAATGACATATTTCCGTTAATTGCCGAATTAGAAAATTCGGGAACAGCACAAGAACATTATGATGAATTGGCATTGACTAATGAAGAACTTGCAGAAATTAAAACACAAGTAAATAATCTGATTGGAGACGAATACGAAATTCCAATTTGTCCTGCTGTTATATGTGGCGTTCATATTAAATATGACGGTATGGTTACGGTTGATGCCAGAACAGGATTGTCTTGTCATTGGTTTTGGTTGGAAGAACCTGAAACTAAAAACATAGAGAATTTTAATGATTTGGACTTTTCTGTGATAACAGCAAAAATTTGCAAATACAGGCAAAGTCAGATAAATGAAGTAAGGAGTATTTATAAAAACAGGAATAATTTGGTTTTTGGTGGTTGTGGCGGAGATGTCACAAAAATACTGTCAAAATATATTGAAATAACAAGTAAACGCAATCTAATTTATTTAGACAATAACGCAACCACTCAATTAAGTGAAACAGTGATAAAAACAATAGATGTTGCAAAACATTCATTTGCTAATCCAAGCAGTCAATATTCAATAGGAAAAGACATTAAAAAAGAAATTGAAACGGCACGAAAAAACATTGCTGACTTGATAAATGCAGATTATAGATGTTTGATTTTTACAGGAAGTGCAACCGAAAGCAATAATGCAATATTTAATTCTTGCGCTCAATTATTCCCTGATAAAAAACATATTATCATATCTGCCGTAGAACATCCTTCTGTTTTGAATACAGCAAAATTTTATGAAGACAAAGGATATGAAATAACTCGGATAACTGTTGATGAAAAAGGCAGATTAAATTTTAATGAATTGATAGGTGTAATCAAAGATGATACCCTTTTGGTTTCTATTATGATGGCTAACAATGAAACGGGAAATATCTACCCCATTAAGCAAATTGTGAAAAGAGTTAAAGAAAAAAATCCCTCTGTATTACTTCATACTGATGCAGTTCAGGCAATAGGCAAAATGGAGGTTGATGTTCAAGATTTGGAAGTTGATTTTTTATCTATATCTGGGCATAAATTCCACGCGCCCAAAGGAATAGGTTGTATTTATGCAAAAAACATTGAACAATTTAAACCTTTTATTTTCGGCGGCGAACAGGAAAACGATTTAAGAGGTGGGACAGAAAACACCATTTCCATACTTGCAATGGGGCAGGCTGCAATAGAAACAAAACAGAATTTGCAGGCAAACATTACACAGATGAAAGAATTGCGGGATTATATAGAGAAAAAATTCTTCCGAACACCTGCTTATACATTTACAATAATTGGCGATACAGAAAATCGAATATGCAATACCTCGTGTGTTGTAATAGACGGAGTAAAAGGGTATGAATTAGTTGATAGATTGGATAATCTTAATGAAGGTATCTGTATATCGGCTGGCTCTGCTTGCAATTCAACAGCACAAGAGCCGTCAATAGTTATGAAGTCGTTGGGAATAAATGCCATACCCATACGGATTAGTTTGAGCAGATTTACAACAAAACACGAAATAGACGAATTCTATAAATATTTATTAATGATTTTAAAAAAGTTTCAAAAATGAATAAAGGTCGTATTTTAATCAATCGCAACATTTGCGACAATGCCAAAGAATGTGGTGGTATTGAAGTTTGTTCCGAAATTGCAAAAGCATTATTTTGGGACGAGAAAAATCAACAAATTGCCTATGATGCAGAATTATGCATTGATTGTGAAAAATGTGTAGATGAATGCCCTGTTGGTGCTATTCTTTATGCTAAAACAGAAGAAAAATATAGGCAAATAGAGAACGAAATAAAATTCGATGAGGAAAAATTAAAAAAATTACAAGTTGAAAGATACGGTGCAAGTCCTATCGAAGAATGTATTTCTATTGACGAGTTGGATAATTGGCTTAAAGAGCAAGACGAAATTTCTATCTTGTTGTTGGAACTGTTTAATGACGATTCTATAAATTGTTTGTTGCACTCAATAAAAGTGGCAGATATACAAGCAGTAGTGCAAGGAAACAGCAAATACACAAAAGTGCAATTAAACAGTGTAGAGGATATTAAAAATCCAATAATCAAAGAATTACCATCCCTTTTAATCTATAAAAACAATGTATTATTGGGGAAAATAGATGGGTATTATGATGAATCAGGAAAAGATGAATTTTTCAATAAAATAAAAGAGATAGTCAAATAAAACCGATATAGATTTATGACACTTACTACGGAAGAAATGAAATCTCTTGTTAGTGATTTATGTAGTTGTAATCCAGATGATTTTGAGAAAAAATTATCCGATGTATCTTCTCAAGAATATATTTGGATACTTTTCAACCTTTGTGCGCAACAATACAAATCGGAAGAAAATGTAACACATTTCATTGCAAATTTGGAACGGCTTAATGCTTTCCTCAAATCAGGATTATTAGATGGTAGCAATGCTAATGCCGATTTCTATTATTATGTAGGAGTGTTAAATTCCAAAATTCACCAATACGATGAAATTGCTCAATATTATTTTGATAAATCTATTGAATTGGAAAAAGATAAAAGTTTTTCTGTTTCTTCTGCAAACGACATTCAAAAATATACAATAAGATTTAATAAACGGTGTAGAAAAGCATATTGCACCGAATATTTGGGCAAACCAGAACAGGCAATCATAGACCTTATTGGGATAGATGTTAACACAGTTGACTATAACATATCGGTAGAACATAAACACATATCAAAACAAATCACCAAACTGTACAGTGATTGTCAGCAACTTACAGGCAAAAGAGATGAATTCTTGGAAAAAATAATTTCTTTTGAATTATTCAAAAATAGACTATCCCCTGACAATAGCCTGTTTACTTATGTAAAACTATCAGGCATACAAGGCCACGATAAATCTTTATATCTATCTCATATTGACGAAATTATACATATTTTATCTCACTGTATGAGTGAATACTGCAAAGAAAACAAAGGTAAAAGTAATGTTATGTTATTCGCTCGATTGTCAGAGATATTGATGAAAGCATTGGGTGATAATTTTATAACCTGCTACGCAACCTTAAAAACAGAAAACAAAGATTTCGCTACGGCATATATCGAATTGTCGCGAGTTAAAGATGATATTAAGGCAAAATATCCTAATTCCGAATACAGCGATGAAGATAGAAAAAGATTAGCAGAAATCAATTTTTACATATGGTACTTTGCTACCATATCAAATTATAATCGAGAAGATAAAGATATTTGCAAAAACGAGTTTAAAGATTATTGTGTCAATTTCGGCAACTCTAATTCAAAAGTATATTATGCCCTTTTCAGTCTCCGAAGCGCATTACAGGAAAGTTTCGGAAATATGAGGCGTGATTTAGATTTTCAAGGCAAATCTTCTGAAAACAGTTCATTAGACCATATTTATAACAAATTTATAAAACATAAACCGACCGCATATTGTCATAATACAATAATTAAGGAATGGGATAAATTAAATACTATTTACAAGATTCACAAATGCTGTGATTTAATTTTACGAGAGGAAAAACAAACAGGAAAAGTTTTTTTTGAGTTATGGTCAGTTATCAGAGAGTATTCAAATTCTTTTGATATAGATGTAACTATTGATGAAAACAAAATTAAAGAATACAATAATAAATTTCTAATCAATTTAAAATGTGGAAAATTTATTTATGTTGGCAATTATGATACAATCAAATCT
The DNA here is from genome assembly GCA_025996775.1 of Bacteroidia bacterium. GTDB lineage: Bacteria > Bacteroidota > Bacteroidia > Bacteroidales > Tannerellaceae > DFXE01. The sequence goes on from BNTS01000008.1 coordinate 40,513, forward strand.
TTGTTAAAAAAAATGGATATTCAATTCAGCATAGTTGAATTGCCACAAGCCTACAATCCTACAACTAATGCCAATTCCAATATGCTTGTCTTATCTAATGCCAATTCTACTAATGATATTAATGAATTACTGCGTAAGGGGGTAAATATTGCTTCTCAATCAGATAAATATAATATTTTTACAAATTCAGACATACCTGATATTAACAATGATATTACAAATGTTTATATTTCAAGCGATAATGACAGTTTGATTGTTCTAACCGTTTTATTCACAATCGTAGAAGAATGTTTATCTAATCTGCAAAGACCCTTTGACTCTTTTGTGATTTCTCCCATAGATGACGGAGATACTTACAGTTATCAAAGTGGAGAAAAAATCAATATGATTGAGGCAGTTTCGGATATTAACATTATAGATATTGATATTCCGCAATGGAAAGACCATTTTATAGCGTGTTATAATAACCTGCATAACACTAAAATAGAAAGGAGAAGTTTAGAATTAAAAAACTATAAAGGAACATTGCCTCAACAAGTTATATGTTTCAAGACAATAAAAAAAGCAGAATATGCCTATGTCTTTAATTTAATAGAATCTTCCAATACTTTTACTTTTGCTGATGGTATAAAATTGTACAATGATTTTATTCTAACCGAAGTTGGTAATTTTCTTAATAGTCATAAATCAGGAAGTAATCCGAAAAGATGTCATAATAATATATGCAGAAATATTCTTTGTCCGTCTTTCTTTATGGAAATAGATATTACGAACGAAACATTTAATGAATTAAGAGCTTACTTGTATTCGTATCTTAATATAGATATTAGAAATAAGCAATTTTTCTTGATAAAATCATTAAATGAAGATGTTGACACAAAAGATTTTGTAATATGTATTTTTGACAAAAAAGAAAGTATCAAAGGCAGAATAGATGATGAAAAGTCATTGTGCCATTCGATTCAAAAGGGTATATTAACTCAATTTGAAGATTCATATTCAATAGAAAATCCTATAAATAAAGCGATTAGACAAATAGAAACATATAAATGCGATACAACGAAATCCTACATTTTTATAAGTTTCAGGTCTAAAAATAGTACGCCAAACTTATGTCAGCCTGTTTTTGAAGATTTTTTGAAATTAAAAGATAAACTAAATCTCTGGATTGATATAAACGAAGCAACCCCTTCTTTCTTGCAGGATATTAAATCTGCAATTGAAAACGAAAACTGCATAGGTGCTTTTTGTTATATAAGTGAAGAATATTTGAAATGGGGAAATGATAGTGATTATTGTTATGAAGAAATGAAATTAATAAACGAAAAACATAGCAATAACAACGATTTCATTAAATACCCTATTTTGTTAAATGGACTTAATGCAGAGAAATTAGGGCAGATTATAAAAGACTATTCGGGAGAAGCAAATAAAATGATTATTTGTAAAAGTGTTTTTGAATACGATATAGAACATAATGGATTTGGCGTACAACTGAATGAATATCAAAATAATCTGCAACATTTCTTAACCAAGAATAATCTAAAAAACGCATTAAAAAAGCATAATATTTTGTTTGAATGACGGAACAAGAAAACAAACAAGCCGTAAAAGATGGCTACAATGCTATCGCCCAACAATATTTTGATACTTATGTATCAGATAAGAGCGATTTAGAATATTTTGATACTTTTGCTAATTCTTTGCCAAAATCGAGTACAATTTTAGATGTTGGTTGCGGTATGGGGCATTATAGTAAGTATTTATATGATAAAGGACTATGTGTTACTGGAATAGATTTTTCGGAGGGAATGCTCAAAATAGCAAAAGAAAACTACCCCGAAATAGATTTCATTAATGCTGATGTATGTAATTTAAAAAACAAAATAAAGATCAAATACGATGGAATAGTAATAACATTTTTGCTTCATCATCTCTCTAAACAAGAAGTAGAACAATGTTTGTTGGAAGTTAAAAGTCTATGTAAACCAAGCACTCATTTATTATTAATTATCGAAGAAGGAACAAATATCTATTTGCAAAAAGAACCTTTTGCACATGAATATATATACCAAATCAACAAATACACAAAAGAAGAAATATCCAATGTTTTGAGTAAATGTGGTTTTCACATAAGTTTTATCATTGATAAACAACCCAATGAAAATGACCCTTACGCATTTACAGAGGGTAATACAATAGTAGTTTTTGCATCTTAATTTCCACTTATGCCCGAACAACAAAACATAGAATACAAATCCTCGTGGCACGATGATTATCTCAAATGGATATGTGGCTTTGCCAATGCACAAGGCGGCAAAATCTATATCGGTAAAAATGATGTCGGTACAGTCGTTGGCGTGGAAGATTACAAACGCCTGATGGACGATATTCCCAACAAAATCAAAAACCTGATGGGAATTACCGCTGAAGTGAACCTTTTGCAGGAAGATGATAAAGATTTCATTGAAATTATCGTGCAGCCTTACTCTGTGCCTATTTCTTTGCGCGGTCGGTATTACTACCGTAGCGGAAGCGTGAAACAGGAATTGACAGGTGCTGCGCTCAACGAGTTCTTACTCAAACGCAGCGGTCAAACTTGGGACGATGTAATAGAACCACGAGCCACATTCACCGACATTGACGAAAAATCGGTAAAAGCGTATATTGTGATGTCGAAAGAAAAAGGTCGTTTGCCCGATGTAGAGGGTTTGGCAACCGAAGAAATACTTGATAAACTACGACTTACAGAAAATGGACAGCTCAAACGCGCAGCCGTTGTTTTGTTTGGCAAAGACCCTGCACGATTTTATCCTAACACATTCGTTAAAATCGGGCGATTTGCCAAAGATGATGCCGATTTGCGCTATCAAGACGTAGAAGAAGGTAATATAATCGTGTTGTTACGCAATGTTTTAGAGCGTTTAGACCAGAAATATCTCATTAAACAAATTACGTTTGAAGGTATGTACCGCATTGAAACAAGCGAATATCCAATACCTGCTCAACGAGAGATGTTGCTTAACGCATTGGTACACCGCAATTATATGGGCAGTTTTATCCAACTGCGCGTATATGACGACAAAATCAACATTTGGAACGATGGCGGCTTGCCCGAAGGTATAAGTATAGAATCGTTGAAACATACTCATTCCTCAAAACCTCGCAATCCGCTTATTGCCGATGTCTGTTTCAAAGGTGGATTGATTGATACTTGGGGACGTGGCACTATTCGTATCATTGATACCTGCAAAGAGGCAGGGTTACCCGACCCCGAACTGACAGAGCGGGATGGCGGATTTTTGGTAACGCTTTTCAAAGACAGATTTTCGGAAGAACAACTGCAACAATTCGGTTTGAATGACAGGCAAGTTAAAGCCGTTTTGTATGTGAAAGAAAAGGGGAAAATTACTAATAGCGAATATCAGAAAATAAATAATACATCTGAAAGAACGGCTTCGAGGGAAATATCAGAACTTGTGAGGTTAAATATATTGGGACAAGCAGGGACTTTTGGCGCAGGAAGTTTTTACGAACTAAAAACGCCAAAATAACGCTAATGCCGCCACGATAACGCCAGAATAATGCCAAAGTATAGGAACGGAATTTTGTTGATTGAGAAATTATGCCTACCTTTGTCCTCGAAGTTTTATGCGACAAAGGCAGGACAGAGGCAGCCAAAAGCGAACTCTGAAAACGCCCCAAGTCGTACCCCATAAGACGAAATAAAGATACAATTTGCTGTTTTACAGTACTTTTCTGTAAGTATCTACAAATCGGGTAAGTCTCTCAATAATACTTTATCAATAATGTCGCTACGGATAAAACGCCCGGGATTGCTTTGGATCTCCTTTGAAAAGACTACCTCGGGATAACCACCGTAATTGATATAATTAAGAAAATGCTGATTGAGCTTACGGATATCAATTGTTGAATAGATGTCAATTTCTTTATCCCCCCAGTGCATAGCTGAAGGATGCATAAGGTTGTTAAGGTCTTTCAGGTGGATGTATTCATTGAAAGTTAATGGCGGTAGCATGAAGTCGGTAAAACGACCGGCTCCGCTTTCATTACTTTTTACTTTGAGTGCAGCAGCAGCTGAACCTGAAGCAATAAATTTTATTTCGCGATAGGTATCAACAAGCGTTTTTAAGTGTACTTCCCATTCTTTCAGATATTGAATCTCGTCATAGAAGATATAAAAACCTTTGGTCTCTCCTTTTTTCCCTAAAGCTTCAGAAGCTAAAAGAAAAAGGTCCTCCAATGGGATTCGATTGTAGATAGGGACCTCTATAGATACATAAATGATTTTTTTAGGATCAATGCCCTCTTCAATTAAACGTTGAATGCTATGATGTATCATGACGGTTTTTCCTACACGCCTTGGCCCCATTAATAAATGCTTCGTTGCAAAGATGTGCTTTTAACTAAGGGATAAAAAAGATCCAAATACAAGCGGCGTCTCATCTCGTTGAAATAAGGATCAATCCTTTTGTCTACCCACCAAGGATTGTCAATTTTCAGCCTGTTTACTACGTGTGCCTGTAAGGCTTCATTCAGTATCATACTTTTTTACTTCTTATTTGTTGGCAAATATACAAATAAGCTTGAATAAAACAGCTTAATCAGTATAAAAACGTTTAAATAAACCTATTTGAAACTTCTTATAATGCAAATTAACGCAGAATAAGAGAAAAACAAGTTGAATTTTCTCTTATTCTGCGTTCTTGTTTTGACGGTTTAATGCTTAAAACGAAAAATCTATTTGTTGCTCATACAAAGGAATCTTCGTCCCAGCCTAATTTCACTAAATTGATTTTGGCGGGGTCGGAGGTGCCTAAATGATAGCGAGTATCGGCTAAGGCGATGTGCTTAGCCGGGGGATTCAAGGGGCGGTCTTCCCGGAAGTGAGCGCGACGCTTGGCTTCAATGACGCGCAAGCCTACGGAGTCAACAGCTACAGGATCGAAGCCTGCCAACAGCCCGTTGTATTTCCAGACAAACTCTTCTGAGAGTGTGCTGGGAGACAGGTGGTGGAACTGAGGTGTGAACAATACCAACACATACAAACGCGTTTTTCCTTTCACTGCAGGAAGATCGTGAAGTGTAGCCAGAATAGCGCAGGAATCCTCATGGTAATCGGAAGGCTTCTCTGCAAACATAATGTAGTTCTTTATCAATGAACCAACTCCCGACCAGGCATGAGTACGCATCGGGCGGATATTGATAAGCGCCGTAGAATTTTGGAATACCGGATTTGTCTTTACACCCCGATCGTCAACGCTCACTTTGTCTGCAGCAACGCCAACGCTTTGTACGCGTGCTTTGAGAATCTCATTCAATTCAGGAGGGGTTGGAAGGCTATTCCAGGCATTTGTCTTGATACCTACGGTGTCATCCTTTTTGATAATTGAAGCCCAGGCTTCTTTTGCCGTTTTCTTACCGGTCAACTCGATAACAGCTTCATCCAGCATTTGTTCGCATATAGCCTGATCAGGCTTGTCTCCATTGGCATACAACTGTTTGTTGCGGATAAGAACTACCTTGCTGGTAGCGGCTTTTTCATCTGCCCACGCAGTAATGGGGCGGTTTAGCAATAAGGCGCTCCCAACAGCCATAGCGGCTGATCTTTTCAATAATTCACGACGAGTAATAGCTTCCATAAGCAGGGTATTAATGTTATTTATAAATGGATTGATATATATATTCTACTTCTTCGCGGGAGGATCCATTGAAGATGGCGTCTAATTTGTTCCCCTTAACCCGGTAAGAGAACCAGGTATTATCTTCTAATTGGATTATGGGCTGTTCGGTTTTCCATTCGGGGGCAAATTTTATTTGTAACTGCTTGCCGGCTGCTTCTGCTTCTGCTTCATCGGGATATTCCACCAGTAGGAGGTAGCTTCGGGCATCCGCGCTTCCATACTTAGCCAGCATGGCGTCTGTCCGGTCGTTGATATTAATTATGTTGTAATCGGCAATGAAGAGGTATGCATTGAGCCAAACGTAATGATGAAAATACAGGAACCCGGCGGGAGCCAAGCCCTCCTTCGGCAATGCATTCACTATCGAAGGAATCTCTCCTTCTCCGGGAATGGCTTTGTCTATCAGTGAGGCCAGGCTGTGAATTGCTTCCTTACTCTTTTCGGTAGCCTTTTGAGTGGTAAGAATTACAAAGTATTTATCTTTCCAAAACAGAATGAAATCGCTAAAGCTTTGCGAACCCTGTCCGAAATCATGTTCCTCTTTATCGCGGTTTTGGGTATATACGCCGAAAGCGTTTTTCGAGCTTGTCATTTCGTAAATCTCTACCGTTATTTGAGGAAGGTCCTCTCCATTATACTTGCAACCCGTCATGCCCACGAGGCCGTACGATATATACAACTCTGCCCCGCCATTTATATAGTCGTAGAGTGCATCTCCCTTATAGTCTAACCAATCGGTGACTTTGTAGGAGTTATATTGTTCCGGAAGAATCTCCATTAAATTAATTTTCTGAGCATTCATATTTATAGCCAAGCAGGAACAGTATAGAACAAATACAAAAAAACAGACGCTTCGCATAATCAACCCAATTTTAAACGAACAAATATACTACATTTTTCCTATTTTCGACACATTTTTCACCTGAAAACAATTATATTTGAAAATCAACCGGTTATCTATTTAGAATTTGAAAATTGGGTGTCCCGCGCTTATTGTGTGCAGTTCGTACGCTGCAAGAATAGAGTTTGTATATTTATCCATCAGCCCCATTGCCGATAGTTTAATATCTACGTTTCCGTATGCCTGACGGCATACAGATCTGAAAGATAATTTTAAAAGCTCCATAGAATGGGTTGAAAAAGGCTAAAAAATAGGGGCGTCCAATTTTTCGGGTGTCCCAATGACGAAAACAGGAGTTTGCCTTAGAAGTCGGCCCTATTACAGAAATCCGGCCTTTTTTCATTATTCAAAGGATAATGCTAACTTTGTGAGGTATCTAATATTTCTTATGCATTATGAAAAAAAGTATTTTTTTTGTGTTGTTGTATATTCTTCTAATAGAAGGGGCTTTTGCCGGTGAAATTGATTCTTTGCATACCTTGTTGAATCGAGTCATGCAAAACAAAGCATATTTTATGGAAAATAAGGAGCAGAATATCGAGCGCCTGAAACAGATTCTGACGGTTAAAAACCTGCAGATTGATCAGTTATATGATATGAACTCTCAACTGTATGAACAGTATAAGAAGTACCAGACCGACTCTGCCGTTAGTTATATTCTGAAAAACAGGGAGCTTGCCAATCGTATCGGTCAAGAAGAACTACAGCAGGAATCGGCCATCCGGCTGGCGTGGCTATACTCTTCACAAGGGAGGTATATCGAATCGCAGAACCTGCTGGACAGTTTAGACCAGAGTCGGTTATCCAAACGCCTACTCCCTGATTATTATGAAGCCTACGATGCATTATGCAGCCGCTATGGGCAAAGTACCAAAATTAGTTTCTATTACAGAAGTGAAATTTATCGCGATTCGTTGTTATCGGTTCTTGATAATCGTTCGTTGAGATACTGGACGACTTATTCAGCCAAGATGCTTTACGGAGCAGCAGACGCAGAGCCATATCTTTTGCCATTACTGGAGGAGACTAAGGGCGCCGGCAAGGGATTGGTCGCCTATTATTTAGGCTATATGTATCAAGAGCGGAATAATTCCGAACTCAGTAAAAAATATTACATGATGTCAATCATCTCTGATATTGAAAATTGTGTCAAGGATAATGCCTCCATGCAGGCGCTTGCTTTGGCCTACTATGCGGAAGGTGATATAGATAATGCCTATCTTTTTTTGCAATCGGCTATTGATGATGCAACTTTCTGCAATGTGCGTTGCCGTATGGTTGAGTTTTCGGAGTCGTTTCCTATTATTAGCGACGCTTATCGAGCCAAAGAACTAAAGCAAAAAGCTAATATTCAGTTAGCGCTATACCTTATCAGCTTTTTGCTGGTTTGCCTCATCGTCGCCATTTTCTATACATACAGGCAGATGAAACGTCTTTCCATTATCCGGAAAGAACTTTACCACACCAATCAGAAATTAAGCGAACTGAATAACAACTTGGTTTCGGCCAATGTGCAACTGAAAGATTCCAATCTGATTAAAGAGGAATACATAGCCCATTTCTTCGATTTATGTTCCACTTATATCGACAAGATGGAGAGCTACCGCAAAACGCTCAATAAATACGCCTCGAAACGACAGATAGAGGAGTTGTTCAAGCTGTTACGCTCCACTACGCTCATCGAAACCGAACTGGAGGAGCTGTACAAGAAGTTCGATGTTATCTTCATCAATCTCTACCCTTCTTTTGTTGAGGAGTTCAATGCTTTGCAAACAAAACAAGAACAGACGGCGCTAAAATCGGGCGAACTTCTTAATACTGAGCTGAGAATATTTGCCTTAATCCGTTTGGGCATAACCGACAGCGTAAAAATAGCTTCTTTCCTGCGGTATTCGCTCAGTACCATCTACAATTATCGGGTGAAAGCCCGGAACAATGCGGTTGTTCCACGGGATGAATTCGAGAAAATGGTCATGAAAATAGGGACTGATATCAATAAACAGGATTGAGACTTACTACAATACTACTACTTTTTTCTCTCAAGTCTGTAGTCTCAACTGCTTGAAATCAATCTAATTGTAATTAGTAAAGCACTACTTTTTGTATAAGGCCGAAAAGTAAAAGGCCTGTTAGTCCCTACATTTGCTCAACGTGTGAATCGAATCTTAATAATTATAATTTAACCTAACATTCCATGAAAATGTACTTTTTAAAGAAAGAACTGCTTTTTCTGTTTATCCTTTTGGCGATAGTACCTATAACTATTTCCGCTCAGAATACCATAAACGTAAAAGGCATAGTGACAGACTCCTCAACAGGAGAGTCTTTGATAGGGGTATCCGTCCAGCCGGTAGGTTCTCAAACCGGAACCATAACGGATGTGGATGGACAATTCTCTATAAGTGTTCCGCAAAATGCAATCCTCCGATTCTCGTACATCGGATATGAAACAGTTGATTTACCGGCACGTTCCTATATGAACGTCAGGTTAGGCGAATCAAAAGAGCTATTGGATGAAGTAGTCGTTATCGGTTACGGATCCGTTAAACGAAAGGATGTTACAACAGCCGTATCCACGGTTTCGACCAAAGACATCAATGAACGCCCAATTATCTCAGCCGGGCAGGCTATTCAGGGAAAGGCGGCCGGCGTTTCAGTCATTCAGCCTAATGGCGCACCGGGAGCTGAAACGGTTATCCGGGTGAGGGGTACAACTTCTTTCAATGCCAGCAACGACCCTCTTTATGTGGTAGACGGCGTTCCGGTGGATAATCTTAATTTCCTCTCGCCAAACGACATTGCCAATTTGCAGATTCTCAAAGATGCTTCTTCGGCAGCTATCTATGGATCACGAGCAGCCAATGGCGTCATTATCATTACGACTAAGGCCGGCGCTTCAGGTGACGCCAAGGTGTCTTTTAATGGACAGTTTGGCATTAATCAGGTATCCCACCTGATTGAATCTCTGAATGCTGCCCAATACAAGGAGCTGATGGATGAGATTCGTCCGGGAGCTATCCTCTCAGGAACTACCGATCGCACCAATTGGTACGACGAAACGTATCAAACAGGTATTACCCAGAATTATCAGGTTTCCATTTCCGATGGCACCGAGAAACTGAGATACTTCGTGTCCGGTGGCTATCTGGATGAGAAAGGTGTACTAAGCGCTGCTTTCTTCAAACGGTATAATTTCCGTGCAAACATAGACAACCAGGTGAAGAAGTGGTTGAATCTGAATGCCAATGTCACTTATTCCGATAATACGAAAAACGGAATTACTACCGGACAAGGCTCTAATCGCGGAGGCGTAGTGCTGGCAGTTGTCAACTTGCCTACAGCCGTTCCCATACTGAATGAAGCAGGCCTGTATAACCGCAGCTTTTTCGGGCAAAACATTACCAATCCCGTAGAGGCATTAGAGAATGGAAAGAACAATAAAGACAAGGAAACTCGTTTGATTGCTTCCGCAAATGCAACCATTACGTTTGTAAAGGAACTGACATTCAAATCGTCGTTTACGCTGGATAGGCGAAACCAGTTGGAAACTGGTTTTAAACCGGTCGTTCATGCTGCCGATCGCGACGATTACGGCTCGGGATATGATAAGCGGAATATGAACACTGTTCTCACCTTCGATAATATACTAACGTATAACAAAACGTTCAATAAACACGGACTTGAAGCCATGGCCGGCGCTTCATGGACAAGTTCAGATTACACCAATAGCTGGATAAACGGTACGTATTTCCGGGATAATTCCATTAAAACACTGAATGCGGCAAATAAAATAACGTGGGATGATACCGGCTCCGGCGCTTCTCAATGGGGCATCATGTCATACTTCGGACGCGTATCTTATAATTACGACAGCAAATACCTGGTTACAGCCAATATCCGTGCCGACGGTTCGTCCAAGTTGCATCCCGATCATCGTTGGGGGACCTTCCCTTCTTTCTCGGCAGCTTGGCGCTTATCCTCTGAAGAGTTTATGCAGGATTTAACCTGGCTCGACGACTTGAAACTGCGTGTGGGTTGGGGGCAAACCGGTAATCAGTCCGGCGTAGGCGACTATGCCTATTTAATGCAATACAAGATTACCCGCCAGCCTTGGTCGCAAGCCAGCTATAATTCGGTAACAGGTGTAGTGGAATTTCCTTACGACAGGGCGGTTCCTCTTATCACACCCGACAATCTGCGTACAAGTGATTTAACTTGGGAGACTACTACGCAGACTAATATCGGACTCGACATTACGGCGCTGAAAAACCGTTTGACTGTTGCGATGGACTACTATTATAAACGGACAACGGACATGTTAATGTATGTCTCCCTTCCTGCAGGAAGCAGTTATGCCGATAACATCGTACGAAACGAAGGCGAAATGACCAACAGTGGTTTTGAACTTTCCGTCAACTCGTATAACTTGCAGGGGGCCTTTACCTGGAATACCGATTTCAATATCTCCTTCAACAAGAATCGCTTAGAGAAACTACAATTGCAGCAAATATATTATGATGCCGAGACGACAGATGCTTTCCACCAAATCAAAGTGGTACGGAATGAGCCTGGGCATTCGGTAGGCGGATTCTTTGGCTATATTAGTGACGGAGTGGATCCTGAAACAGGAGAACTCAGATATCGGGATTTGAATCAAGACGGCAAGCTAACGGCAACCGACCGCACCTACATCGGCGATCCCAATCCCGACTTTACGTATGGCTTGACAAACACCTTCTCGTGGAAGAACTTCAACCTGAGCCTCTTCATACAAGGAACATACGGCAACGATATCTTCAATGCCTCAAAAGGTGACACGGAAGGAATGTACGACCTGAAGAACCAGGCAGTGGACGTACTCGACCGCTGGCGGACGCCCGGAATGATAACCGAGGTTCCCAAAGCTGGTTTCAACATCCAGCCTTCTTCATACTTTGTTGAAGATGGGAGTTACCTGCGGCTGAAAGATGTTTCCCTCTCGTATAATTTCAGGGGCAATTTACTTAAGAAGTGGAATATATCCCGCTTGCAACCCTACTTTACAGCGAGCAACCTGCTTACAATAACAAGGTATAAGGGCATGGATCCCGAAGTAAACCAATGGGGTAACAATGGCCACGTGCAGGGAATAGACTGGGGAACGTATCCTCATAGCAATGCGTTTGTGTTTGGTCTTAATATTGAATTTTAATAATACAAGAATATGAAACTACATTATATTTTTATAGTAGGCTTACTGCTCACCATGTTCTCGTGTTCGCTCGATTACGATCCGGTGGAGACGTATTCGGATGTTACCGAGGGGGTGGCTAAAGATAGTGCAAGAGTGGTTTTCAAGGATAAAGCGGCTGTGGAAAACCAGCGTCAGGTTATCCATAATAAATTGAGAGACGGACAGGAGCATTGGTACTTGGATATGCTCCTCTTGGCAGAAAGCCATTCGGATAATGCTTATGCAGGCTCACCCAATGCGGAAACAACTCCGTTTGAAGTCAATTCCATAGAGGGTTCAAATACCAACTTGAATCGTGACTGGACGAGCCACATGGCCAATATAGCGGCTGCTAATCTGCTTATAAACTTTATTGATGATGTGAAAGATCCGTCACTGACTTCCTCCGAACGCGAGCAGTACAAGGCGGAAGCCAAGATATTCCGTGCTATGATTTATTTCGACATGGTACGTATCTGGGGTAGTGTTCCCTTGGTTACAACTGTAGCCGGCGACATCACTTCCGAAACAATCTCTGATGTTTACCCCGCTTACTTCCCGCCTCAAACCGACGAAAAAACGGTTTACGAACAGATCGAGCGTGATTTGTTGGAAGCCCTGCCCAATGCTCCCGACAATAATCAGGCTGATAAAACATTATACTCCAAATCAGTGGCCCGCACCCTGCTGGCTAAAATATATGCCGAGAAGCCATTACGTGATTACAACAAGGTGATTCAGTATGTGGATGCAGTAGCGGCCGATGGTTTCAGCTTAGTCGGCGACTTCAGCGAGCTGTTTGGTGTAGCGCTGAATGATGATAATGCACCTGCCAGCCAGGACAACCGCGCTATCAATGCCAAAGCGCGGAATACGAGGGAAACCATATTGGAAGCACAATTCTTCCCCGGAAGCGCCAACTGGTGTACCTGGATGTTCGGACGGCCCTTGGATGATTGGACATTCTATTTTTCATGGGCAAAGTGGATCACTCCTTCACGCGATATCGTCAAAGCCTTCAAAAGCGAAGCCAACGATAAGCGTCTGGAAGAGTCTGTGGTTTATTATGCTTGCGGATGGAACATCTATTATCCGGCCAACAACTACGCATTCATGTACAAATGTCGCTCGGCTTACAATAGCATCATCAAATTCCGTTATGCCGACCTTCTTCTACTGAAAGCCGAAGCTTTGATTATGAATGGCGACTTGAGTGGAGCTGTCACTCTCATCAATCAAACCCGTAACAGGGCAGGCTTGACAAATTTACCTGCATCGGCTACAGCAAGCAAGGACGCGCTGCTCAAGGCTTATCTGAAAGAACGCCGCCTGGAACTTGCTTTCGAAGGACAACGTTGGTTCGACCTTGTCCGTTTGGATAAAGTGGAAGAGGTGCTCAATGTGCTGAAAGACGAAGGACGCCCGACTTTGGTGTATCCGTACGACCGGAATTCGTATCTATTACCCATTCCCCAGGCAGTTATTGATCAAAATCCGAATCTGGTTCAAAACCCGGGATATTAATAGTAATCATTAAAATGGTATTTACAGATGAAAGCAATATATAAAACAATAGGATTCGCCTTCTTGGCTGTATGCTTCTTGGCGTCGTGCGATAAAGATGACGATTACTCCACCTCAACACCTGTCATCCAATCGGCCGAGATTACTCCAACGACTTTCGCCTTTGGCGATTCGGTTCGCTTGACAGCTAAATTGGCGGATGCTCAAACGCGGCTGGCAACGCTTAATGTCCGCATTACGGCTGATAATCGAACGATAGCAGAGCAGGTGATTCAGGTGGGCGGTAACAAGCAAGATATTGATCTTCCGGTATTTGTTCCTTTGGTAGATAATCTGTCTGAGGGAAGCCGGGTGAAAATTGAGTTAAGCCTGAAAAACGTATTAAAAGGCGAAGCTACCCAGGAAATAGCCGGTTTGACGGGCAACCGCCCTTATTTTAATCAGTTGTATTTGGTGACTGACGACGGGAAAGTATATCCGCTCGTGCAGGAATCGTATGCCAAGGATAATTACACTGCTGCAGATTTAGCTTTAAACCGTTCGTTCAGTTATAAGATAGCTCAAAAAGTATCAGGTACTGAGATTGACTACTCCGGTTTAGTCTGGGGAAGTAAAAATGGAAAGATAGCGTTGATTGATGAAAGAGGCGAGTCGATTTTCGCTTTTGCCATGGGAGCAGATTATATTGAGTCCTTTACCTACAACAGTCTCGGATTCAACGTTTTCCTTTCAGGTGACAAGTACAGCGACAACGACCTTGCTCTTTCCGGTTTCGCCGAAGAAACAATTGATGGAGAGGTATTCCGCACCTTGCGCCGTACCTTGGAAGAGAACCAGGAAATTACCCTGTTCAGTGATTTGGCCGACGACCTGATCGTATATAATCCCGATTTCTTTGATCGTTTGTCGAAGAATAAAGTGAGGTTCTTAGGTGAAACCGGGGAATATACCATCTACTACAATACGTACCGGAAACATGTTCTTATTGGAGTAGACAACCCGTCTTATCCCGATTATCTGCTGATAACCGGCGGAGGTATTGGCTATCCTACCAAAGTGCCGGGTATTGACAAGGAACATTGCTGGTGGGGATTTGGGAATGTGCGTAATTTCCTGTTGTTTAGAAAAATTGAAGACAATGTATTTGCCGGAACGATGGCATTCCATCCCAAAGACGATTCATGGGTGAGCTTCAAGCCGTATGAGAACAATGGATGGGGAGGCGAGAAGCGCTTTGACCAGATGACACTTGTTGGCGATAAGCTTTTGGAAAGCTCCGACGGAAATAATTGGTACCCTTCAAGCGAAATGGATCCGAATGCTTTCTACCGCATTATCATTAATTGGGCAACAAATACCATGGAAGTAGAAAAAGTAACACTCTGAAGGCATGAAACAAATAAATAAAATAAAGGGCTTCTTCTGGCTGATTTGCTTTTTGACAGGGGCTAATCTTGTGGCCTGCGACAGCTCGAAGAAGGGAAATACGGATGCGGAAACGGAAGAAGTGAAAGGTGACGTGACCCTCTATGTAACAACGGCCAACCGCTCGTACGACTTTAAAAAGTCTGCGGTGGCCTTTAGTGAAACGCAGAATATGTCGCCCTCAACCATCACCCTTGATCCCTCCCAAAGGTATCAAACGATGGATGGCTTCGGGGCGGCTGTTACCGGCTCTTCCTGCTTCAACCTCTTGCAGATGGCGCTGGATGACAGGGCAAAATTCCTGAAGGAAACCTTTTCCGATTCCGAAGGGATGGGCTTTAGTTATATCCGCATCTCCATTGGCTGTTCCGATTTCTCATTGAGCGAATATTCCTGCTGCGATATAAAAGGTATTGAGAACTTTGGATTGACAGACGAGGAAACCCTGTATGTGATACCTGTCTTGAAGGATATACTGGCCATTAATCCGAAGCTTAAAGTTATGGGTTCTCCCTGGACGTGTCCGCCTTGGATGAAAGTAAACAACCTGACAGACTTGAAACCTTTTGAGTCGTGGACAAGCGGCCAGCTTAATCCGGCCTGTTACCAGGATTACGCGACTTATTTTGTTCGCTGGATACAGGCATTCGAGGGAGCAGGCATTCCCATCTATTCGGTTACGCCCCAGAATGAACCGCTCAACCGTGGCAATTCCGCCTCCCTCTTTATGACGTGGCAGGAGCAACGTGATTTTGTAAAGGAAGCCCTCACGCCCAAGTTTAAAGAAGCCGGATTGAAAACAAAAGTCTACCTTTTCGATCACAACTATAATTACGACAATATGAACGACCAGAACGATTATCCAATTCGTATTTACGATGCCGGAGTGGATCAAGACGTCGTTGCCGGTTCGGCTTATCATAATTATGGAGGTAACCGAGAGGAACTGCTCGATATTCATGACCAATCCCCCGACATGGAACTGGTATTTACCGAAACATCGATCGGAACCTGGAACGATGGACGGAATCTGCCCGTTCGCCTGATGGCCGATATGCAGGAAATTGCTTTGGGTACGGTCAATAATTGGTGTACAGGCGTCATTGTCTGGAATCTGATGTTGGATACCGATCGAGGCCCGAACCGGGATGGCGGTTGCCAGACTTGTTACGGAGCCGTAGATATCGACCGCTCGAATTATAAAACCATTACCCGCAATTCCCATTATTACATAATCGGACATCTGTCGGTAGTGGTGAAGCCCGGCGCAACCCGTATCGCTTCAGGCGGATATGTTGAGAATGGCATTGTCTATTCGGCGTTCGAGAACACAGACGGTACGTATGCCTGCGTGTTGCTGAATAATACAAATGAGAATAAAAAGATTACGTTGGAAGACAGCAAGCATCATTTCAGCTATGAGGTGCCTTCCAAGTCGGTTGTATCATATCAATGGAAAAAATAAAATGTACAGTCATGAAGAAATATAAGTATTCACTATGGATGTTTATCAGCGCTTTCCTACTGTTTTCGTGCTCAGACGATAGCGTTGACCTGACTCCCGGAAATCCTGCTTTGGAGGTAGCCTCTCAAATAGCCGGAGCCTCGTTTGGCGAAAATTTATCGTTTGTAGTCAATGTGACCGACAATGTGCCGCTTTCCACCCTGACGGCTCGTCTCTTCTTTGGTGATGAGAAAGTGTCGGAAACCGTTATCCGCACAAAGGAAAATGGCGCGTATGATGTAAACTTGCCGGTACCGTACTACAAAAACATACCCGACGGAATAGCTACGCTGGAGCTTGTTCTGATAGACACCCATCTTACCGCTATACAGAAAAAAGTCGATGTGCCGGTTACTCGCCCCCGATACCCTTACCTGATACTGGTTACTGTCGACGGTTCCTATCCAATGGTTCCCACAGGCAACCCTTACGAATATGCGGCTACGGAAGCTTTCCCGTCCACTGACCTGCCGGCTTACATCAAGACGCCGGCTCAGCTTACTTACGGAAATGAAATCACTTTCGGCTGGGATGCCGGACAAATAACCGAAGGTTCGGTAGGCTACATTCCCTTTTTGAGTTCTCAGGGAGGTACCTATTCCGTAACGTTTAATACGAAAACCTACGAAGCAGCTCCTTTCTTTGAACTGACTATCAACGGACAACGGATGGCGATGGTAGACAAGTCGAACTTCAGGCTCGATTTGGATATCACACAAGGCGAAAAACTCACGGTTGAGGGCATCGGCAATATAGCCGACTGGTGGATAGATACCGACTTCTTTACGAAAGTATCTGACAACCAGTTCACCTTCACTCCCATATCCGGCAAATACCGCATTACGGCCAATACAGTTCTCCAGTATTTCATCGTTGAAGTATTGGCGGGTAACGACGTTGCTACCTTGCAACCTGACGGATCCGGCGCACTTTGGGTAATAGGTGATGCTGTTGGAAAGCCCTCTTTAGCAAATGAAGTAGGATGGAACACCGATAAGGCCCTTTGCCTGGCTCCGATAGGAGGAAACAAATATCAACTCACCGTGGTTGGAGGTAAAAACATTCATACCGAAAGCATCAACTTCAAATTCTTCCACCAGAAGGGCTGGGGAAGCGAATTTAGTGGCGATAACCTGCATACAACCGGCAAGCTTGTATTTGTAGGCACAGGAGGCGATAGCGGCCGTGATTCCGGTAATCTGGGATTAGTAGCAGGCGTTACCTTAGAAACCGACGCCGTATATGTCTTCACTGTAGATATATCCACAGGTACAAGCAATGCAACTTTAATAGTAGAAAAACAGTAGTAGTTTGTCTTTAGTTCGATAAAGAGTCCTCCAAAGATAGTCTTGCCAAGGCTATTTTTGGAGGACTCTTCTTTAATATTAAGATATATTTAGAATTCGTTTGTATCGCTCCGGGAAATCATTTAGATGATTTTAAATTTGAAAAGAAGCCCGTTTAATGGCTATAAATGCAACAAAAGCATACAAAATAGAGGAAATATGTAAAATAGCAAAGAAGAATAGCAGAATTGATAATAATACTCTCTATCAGAAGCCCTACCTTTGCATCGAAGTAAAAAACAAATCGATAAATAATGCCTACATTAACCCACCCTTAACTTAACACCAAGACGAAGAAACCCCCAACCTTCCAAAAGAAGGCTGGGGGTTCGCTTTCTGCCTGTCCGTCCAAAAAAAAGTAAAGAATATTTTTGAAACTCCACGCATATTTTTTCTCTTTCTTTATCCGGTAAACACCTTTTTTCTTTTCATATAAATGGTATACAATTTACTTCAACATCTTTCTTCCTTCCACTTCCTGCAATACTTTCATTTGCTGTATGGCAATTTGGTTCAGTTTGATTAACCTTTCCCGTTGTGGAAGACTCTCATTAATGAAAACGGCGTTAAGGTTCTCCATATTCGACATACAGATCAATTCGTTTATCGTTGCGTAGTCACGGATATTGCCTTTGAGGTCGGGATTGGCCTCCCGCCATTCTTTGGCGGTAATGCCAAATAGTGCGACATTCAGCACATCGGCCTCATTCGCATAAATAATCGAGGTCTGATGTGGCGTAAGTTCAGCAGGAATAAGGTTTTGTTTGATTGCGTCAGTATGAATGTGGTAGTTGATTTTCGCCAACTCGCGTTTTGCTGACCACCCCAGCAACTTCTGCTCTTCTTCTTTGAGACGCTGGAATTCCTTAACGATGTATAACTCAAATTCTATCGAAATCCAACTTGCGAATTTGAAAGCAATATCTTTGTGGGCATATGTTCCTCCATAACGCCCTGATTTTGAGGAAAGGCCGATGGCGTTTGTCTTCTCGATCCACTTTTGAGGCGAAAGAGTGAAAGCATTTAATCCAGCCTCCTTTTTAAACCCCTCGAATTCGAGGGGTTTAAAATCCGGGTTATAAAGATATTCCCACATTCCCAGATACTCAATGGTATTTCTGTTCCGCATCCAGTTGCCAATCACAGCATTAGGTTCATTTGTTTTGAACTTGGCGATGTCGGTAATAGAAACATAATCCATGTCTCTTTGTTGGATAACAGTTATATCCGTATCTTTTACATTTATTTTTGCCATACTCCGGTTATAATTTTCGACAAAGGTGTAAATTTTTATTGTTCTGACAAAGGGACTCAGGTTACATCTTAAGGGACCACCTTTAGGTTTATTGGCAATTATGAGTTGCCAAGACTTTACGCCTGATTTCTGTTTTAGTTCCTAATACTTCTGCTTGAACCAGTCAAGGATATTCTGCCCGTTGATTAATAGTCTCAGCCTGTCGGGATTATCCCGTTCTTTGAATAGTTGCAATTTGGCATCTTACACGTTGAATGTCTGGTCGTGTTGTAATACAAAGCAAAACAGAGTGTAACGAACGCTGGTTTAGCTAATTCGCTATACTCTGCTTGGTTTTACTTGCTGCTTAAAAGTTTATTTTATGTCAATAAGCTTTTTGAGTTTGATGTCTTCGGAGGAGGAGCCGATCTGGAGGTTTACTTTGCCCGGCTCTATGACGAAGCGATGGGCGTCGGTTGACCAGTACGAGAGGTCTTCGGGCTGTAATACCAAATCTACTTTTTTGGTTTCACCTGCCGGAATGAAGACACGTTTGAAGCCTTTCAATTGCTTGATGGGGCGTTCTATCTTGCTTCCCGGGTATGATACGTAGAGCTGTACTACTTCGTCGCCATCCTTTTTCCCTGTATTCTTTACTTCTACGCTGAGTTCTACCGAGCCGTCGGGATTCTGATTCTTTACGTTCAGAGAAGAATAAGCAAAGGTGGTGTAGCTTAATCCATAGCCGAAGGGATAGAGGGGCTTGCCTTTGAAATACATATAGGTACGTCCATGTGACAGGTCGTAATCCATTACGGGGGGGAGGTCGGTGATGGAACGAACCCAGGTTTGCGTGGTACGACCTGCAGGGTTGTAATTGCCGAAAATAACATCGGCAAGGCCATTGCCCAACTCCTGACTGTTGTTGGTGATATGCAGGATAGCCGGTATGTTTTCCTGCGACCAGTTAATGGCAAAGGGGAAGCTGCTTATAAGTACCAGTACGGTATTAGGATTGGCCTTGTAGACCTGTTTCAGCAAATCTTCCTGCTCAAGAGAGAGCGCTTTTCTATCGACTGCTTCCCGCCCGTCACTCGGAACCGGGGAGACTTTCCAACCTGCGTTCGTGCCATACGGGTGATTACCAATACATACAATAGCTACATCCGAATTGGCGGCAGCCTTTGTTGCATTATCCATATCATCATAAGCGGTAAAATTGACTGCCACATTGTTGCCAAGGGCATTCTTTATTCCTTGCAAAGCCGTTACAGTATAAGGAGGAGTTCCGCTATACCAATCGAGCACTACTTCGTTGGCACAAGGACCAATGACGGCTACCGATTTAAGTTTGCTCTTGTCCAAAGGAAGGACTCCCTTATCATTCTTCAGCAAAACGACTGATTTGGCTGTAACCAAACGAACCAATTCCTTGGTCTCCGGTTTTGTCCAGGGAGAAACCGTATCCGTTACACCGATATTAGCGTAGGGAACCTTCGTCTGGTCGCCATCCAACAAGCCCAACTTCAAGGCTACATAGTAGTTACCACGGATAGCATGTTCGATATCCTTTTCAGTCAGCAGGCCTAAGCGAAGCGCCTCGTATGTATCTGCTTTAAAGACGTCAAGGAATTGACCAACACCTGCTTTTATGACGGCTGCCACTCCCTCAGGTTTGGTTTTATAATATTTATGCGCATTCATCAGGAGTTGGTAGGCGCTACCGTCGGTACAAATGATTCCTTTGTTGCCCCACTCTTTGCGGGTTACACTCTCCAGAATAGGATGCACCGTCATCGGTATGCCGTTCCATGCATTATACGAAGCCATGAAGGCTTGCGAACCGCCTTCGGTAATGCCTTTATAGAAGGTATAGCCATAGTATTCACGAAACAAACGCTCGTCGAAGTTCGACGAAGTAGAGTCTCTTCCATCCTCATTGCTATTCGCCATAAAGTGTTTCATCAGGGAAGCTGTTTTCCAGTATTTCGGGTGGTCGCCCTGAAGTCCCTTTACAAAGGCAACGGTCATACGCGACACGAGGTAGGCGTCTTCGCCAAAGCTCTCTTCAGTCCGTCCCCAGCGCGGGTCGCGAGCCAGATCAGCATTGGGGGCCCGCATCACCATACCGCCCGGATTTCTGTCTAACCGGGGATTTTGGGTATAGAACCTTACTTCTTGCGACTCCAGGTCTGCTACTTTTCTTATCAACTCTGTATCCCAAGTCTCGCCGAGACCGTAGGCTTGTGGGAAAGTAGTTGTAGGATAGGTAATCGGGCCGGCTGCGGTTCTTCCCCCGCCCCAGTTTCCGGGACCACCCAGCGCCATACCGTGCAATCCTTCGGAATGCCCCATGGTACGTATGCCCAGACGAGTAACGCCCCAAGAGGAATTTAGGGAGTTAATCTTTTCATCAAGCGTCATCACCGAAAGTAGATTATCCAAACGTTCTTCATCCCCCAAATTCGGGTTTTGAAAAGGATATGCCGTCTGTGCTTTAACGGTAAAAGAAGCGCCAATACAGACAATAAGCAGAGCTAAAATCTTTGTTTTCATGGTCTAATAAAATTAAAAGTTGATTAGATCACAAAAATAAGAAATAATATGCTGTCATATCCTTATTTACCCGTCAAATGAATCAACAAAATAATTTTAACCTTAAACGTTATTTATTTCTTCCGTAACCGTTGCGTAATATATTGTGAGGAATTTTGCAGCATAAAACAACGAGAAATAAATTGATGAAAACGAAAAAGATAATTGTGTTTGTGATACAGGTTTTAACCACACTACTGGCAAATGCGGAAAATCTAAGCGCTATTTCCATAAAAGGATTTATTCAGGATGCCGAAACAGGTGAAAATTTAGTCGGCGCTCTTGTTTATTTAAAAGAAGAACCCACAAAAGGAACCATTTCGGGGTTAGATGGAAGTTTTACAATCACATCATCAGGTAATCCATGCACATTAGTCTGTACATACATTGGTTATAAAACGGCAGAATATTCCGCCAAAAACAATGAAACCGGCATCAGAATCGTTCTGCAGCCTGCATCTCTTGAGATTGAAGCTGTCGTAGTATATGGGCATGCCACCGATAATACGGACATTGGCGTCCGCAATATCGAAAAAATGTCGATGAACGTTATGAATGTGGTAAGTGCAAGAGCCTTAGAAATATCTCCCGACATGACAGTAGCAAATGTTGTCCAGCGAATTTCCGGGGTTACGGTTGAACGCAACAGCAGCGGCGACGGACAATATGCTATCTTGCGTGGAATGGACAAGCGCTATAACTACACTTTGGTGAACGGCATCAAGATTCCGAGTCCCGATAATAAAAACAGATTTGTTCCATTGGATATTTTTCCTTCGGAATTATTAGACCGTCTGGAAGTAGCCAAAGCATTGACCGCCGACATGGAAAGCGACGCGGTGGGGGGCGTGGTGAATCTTGTAATGAAAGATGCGCCAAACAGCCGGCAACTGACGGCTAATTTATCTACCGGATACAATGCATTGTTTTTGGATAGAGATTTTTATTCGTTTGACGCCAAGGCGGTTGCCAAACAATCTCCTTATGAGATTTACGGCGAAGATTACCCTGCTAGAACACGAGATTTCAACGAAAAAGTAATAAAATTGCAATCGGGCAGCGCGCCGGTCAATCTTTTCGGCGGCTTTTCATACGGCGACCGCCTGTTTAGCGGTAAATTGGGAATTATGCTTGCCGGAAGTTTCCAAAACAGTTATCGCGGCAGCAATAGCGTGTATTTCAGCAATGCAACCGCTACAAGTGATGCATCCAATTTACCTGTTTTGACGAGTAAAAACGACCGTACATACTCCGAACAGCAAACGCGCTACGGTCTTCATACCAAGTTGGATTACCGGTTCTCACCACAGCACAAACTCCAATGGTACAATATGTACATGGATTTCTCAAATGTGCAGGTGCGCGACAATACAAAAACAGAATTGAATATCAGTTACGACCCCGAACACGGCGATTACAATTTGGGATTCGATACGCGGTTCCGTCTCACTCACCAGCAAATTATGAACAGTACATTAAAGGGAACGCATCATTTTTTATCAAACGATGCTCTGAAAATGGATTGGTCGGCGGTTTATTCCAAGGCATTCAATGAAATCCCCGACAACAGCTCGGTTTATACCAGCGCAAAAGTCAAGGATGGAAAAATAAATTCCGTATCTGTCGTAACTACTCCTTATGGCGCAGAACGCCGCTGGGAGCATAACGATGACAGGGATTTGTCGGGATACTTCAATTTGCTATACGCCACTATGTTCAACGAAACGAAAATTGATTTTTCGGCAGGAGGAATGTACCGCGACAAACAACGCACCAATTTTTACAATAATTATCTGTTCCTGCCTTACGACGAAGATAAGCCTTCCATGAACAACAACTTAATTAAAGGAACGGATTGGAACGAATACAGCGAAATCAAATTCCGTGTGCATAATCCGCATGGATCGACAGGGAATCAGTTGAATTACAATGCTTCGGAAAAAATTACAGCCGGTTATGGACAGGTCAAACTGCATCTGAACCGGTTACAGGCGATTTTCGGATTGCGCATCGAAACTACCGACCAAGGTTACCATTTGAAACATCCGATAGAAGGAGTAACGAATGAAGGTAGCCAGCAATATACGGATTATTTGCCGAGCTTGCATCTCAAATATTCTCCTTGGCAAAACAATAATATCCGCGCTTCGTACTACAAATCGCTCAATCGTCCCGGATTTTTTGAAATTGTTCCGTATCAAATTCTGAATGAAGAATATACGGAAAGAGGAAATCCCGAATTAAAACACACGATTGCTCATAATATAGATTTTCGTTACGAGTATTTTCCGCAACCTTCGGAACAATTCATGGTCGGATTGTTTTACAAACGCTTGCAAAATCCCATTGAATACGGAATTTTAACAGAAGGACAAGGCACATTTTATTCGCCCACCAACTTCGGCGATGCCACCAACTATGGCGTGGAAATTGATTTGACGAAATATTTTCGTTCGTTTGGAATCAAAGGCAATTACACGTTCACGCAATCGCAGATAACGACTACCAAGTTGTTCAATTATGATAATCCCGACCATGCCTCGTCCGAGAAAATATTAGTGAAAAATGTAGAGCAAATCCGCCCGCTGAATGGACAGGCGAAACATGTGGGCAATCTTTCGCTGCTGTATAAGGACGTAAAAAACGGATGGGACGGACAGTTGGCGTTTT
Source organism: Bacteroidia bacterium (assembly GCA_025996775.1). Classification (GTDB taxonomy): domain Bacteria; phylum Bacteroidota; class Bacteroidia; order Bacteroidales; family Tannerellaceae; genus DFXE01. The sequence goes on from BNTS01000008.1 coordinate 64,629, forward strand.
CTTATACAGGTGACCGCCTGTACGCCGTTTCCCGCTACTTGGACAACGACATCTGGCAAGGTGGTTATCTGCAAATGGATGCTTCGCTCGAAAAAAAATTCAAAACAGGAGTCGTTCTTTTTGCGAAAGCCGCCAATTTGTTGAATACGCCGATGACTCATTATTTGAAAAAACAAAATCCGGCCAACGACAAAGTAGCGGATTATGAAAATTACCGTAGCGGAACGCTGGTTCGTCGCGATTATTACGGACAAAATCTGCAAATCGGATTACGATATAAATACTAAAATTAACCATCATTCAAATTTTAAATAAATCAAAACAAAATGAAACGAAATTCTATTGTATCAGGCTTGTTTTTATTAATTGCGAGCTGTTTTGTACTTACAAGCTGTGAAGAAAAGGACGAAAACTTTTCGGTGAAAGCGATTACCGTATCACCCACCTCATTAATGCTCAAACCCGGCGAATCGAAAGCGCTTACAGCAACAATTTTTCCCGAAAACGCTGCAAATAAAAAAGTTCAATGGAAAAGTTCTGATTCCGAAATCGCAAGCATTAGCGAAAACGGTGAAGTAACCGGCGTTAAACTGGGCAACGCCACCATTACAGTTACGACAGAAGACGGCGGCGAAAAAGCGACTGTTGCTGTAACCGTAACGGCTAACGACCCGGTAATCATTGGCGCAAAAGGCGATCCGGCAACTGCCATAGAAGGCGTTTGGCATAAATATACGACTGTAAGCGTGAATAGCCAGATTTACGTTCCTGCCGGAAAATCCCTGACTATTGAAGAAGGTGTCGATATTATCATAAACGCAGATGCACAGGATGCCAGCAACACAAAAATCGAATTAATCGTGGAAGGCAGCTTGTATTGCTACGGTACGGCAGAGTCTCCCATTACCTTTACCATTCCTGCCGCAAACCGCGATAAATCAACATCGGGACGTTACTGGGGTGGCATTATCGGAAGTACAACTTGCAGTCAGATTGCACTCGACCATGTATTGATTGAATATACCGGCGCAATCACGACAACAACCTCTCCTTCCGTAACCAAAGGTCTCTTCAAAGCCGGAGGCGGAGAAGGCATGGTAGCTTTCAACACCAACAACCCGCAAGGAAAATATGTGATTACCAATTCGACTTTCCGCTATACAGGCGAAGATGCGATTTATGTGCAAGGCGGCGAATGTATTTTCGCCAACAATTTATTCTATGCCGTCGGTAACGAAGGCGGCGAGGCCATCAACGTGAAAGCCGGCTGCAAGGTGGACGCCGCTTTCAATGTGATGTACAGCCCCAACACCAATGCGTTCAAATTGTCGAATGCAGGCGTAAGCAGCAACCGTTTCCAAGCGCAAATCAATGCTTACAACAACACTATTATCAATGCAGGCTGGCGCCGTGACCCGGGCAAGCCCAAAGGCGGCTCGGTGTGGGCCGAAGGCGGTTTGGTAAATATATTCAACAATCTGATTGTAAACAGCATGTTCGGAGCAAAAGCACCTAATTTCGGAAAAGGCGGCGAAGAAGGCGTTGTACTCGAAAGCGTGATTGATTATAACTTCTATGCTTCGGGAACAGCTGAAAGCAATGTTCCGCAACATCAGGAAAACGGCACGAAAACAGCTTTTGACGGTTTCAAGCCCGGCGTGAAAGATGTTATTTACGGCGAACATGATATTCGTGGAAATGCCGCAGGCGCAAACGACCCCAAATTCGTAAATTTCCCATTCCTGACCAATCTGCCGTTGGATTTCAACTACAATGAAACATGGAATCTCCATTTGCAGGCAGGTTCTCCGGCATTGGATGCAAGCAAGGTAAAAACCGGATTCACCCCGTATTTCAGTGCAAACGGCCTCACATTGAATAATAAAGTCTATAAATCGCCGGTTACTGCCAATTATTTTGGCGCATTTGGGCAAAATTAATAACATTACATTATAAACATAACCAAACAGGTTTTTGAAACCTGTTTGGTTTTACATATAAATATCAAAACATGAAACGAATTATTTTTTCACTGCTTGTCATATTCGGCGCAGTCCTCTCATATGCGCAAGAGAATATCTCCATAACGCTTCCCGAAGTATCCGAATCGGCTGTTAATTTTATTGTTGCCAACGATTTGGGACGTAACGGCTACTATGAGCAAAAACCGATTGCACGGATTATGGGATATGCAGCCGAAAACATGAGTATCGAAATGGTTGCCGCAGCCGGCGATATACATCATTTCGGGGGAATAGCGAGCGTTAATGACCCATTATGGATGACAAATTACGAATTGATTTACGATCATCCCGAATTAATGATAGACTGGTATGCAGTTTGCGGAAATCATGAGTATAGAGGCAATACGCAGGCCGTTTTGGATTATTCGCATGTCAGTCGTCGCTGGAACGCTCCGGAAAAATATTACACAAAAGTCATCCAATCGGAAGATGGCGGTACATGCCGACTGGTTTTTATCGACACAACCCCGATGATGGATAAATACCGCAACGATTCGCTCACCTATCCCGATGCCTGCAAGCAGGATGTCGCAGTGCAGTTGCATTGGATTGATTCGGTACTGGTTCATTCAACAGAAAAATGGAAAATCGTCATCGGCCATCATCCGGTGTATGCCGAAACCAAGAAAGAAAAAGAAGAACGCGCCGATATGCAAGCGCATCTGGCGCCGATTCTGGAGAAAAATAAGGTGGATGTTTATTTCTGCGGACATATTCATAACTTCCAGCATATCCGTCCAAACTCGTCGAAAGTGAATTATGTGGTCAATTCGGCCGGTTCATTATCGCGTCCGGTAAAAGCTATTGAAGGAACGCTGTTTTGCAGTCCCGATCCGGGTTTCACTATTTGCTCGGCTGATAATCAAACATTCAAATTCTTTTTCATTAATCACAAGGGGAAAATTATTTACGATTATACGGTTCGCAAAAATCATAAATAGCAAAAATCGGGTCAGGAAGTCGATGGGTAACGGATAGGAAACAAAACTATGCTTTCTTATTATTTATCTCTAAATCAATCATTTGTAGCCTGACAGATTCAGAATAGGTAACGGATAAGTAACGAGATAACTTCTCTGGTTTGCTCTTCTTTGAGCATTGCGTGTGTGCAGGTTTTTGATTGGTTAATGATTGATTATATATCCCTTTTGTTATCTCAACGTCAGTTAAGTGGAAGTGGAAGACGTTGCTCCCTTACACAGCGCACTGATAATGCTGTTTCAAACCGAGTACTCTGAATACCTATAACAGGCATGTCCCCATCAAATCGCATAGACCTGGAATAGTTAGCAGTGTAAATAAGCCGTTTTTACCAAATAAAATAAATGGTGGAAATTCCGATTCAAATTAACTTTGATGGGTCAATTTGAATCGGAATTTCCAATAAGCAGTTATTTGTATTTGTTTATTATATTCAAAAAATCACTATCCTGAATATATGCACTGTAAATAATAATTGAAAAGTAGTCCACTTAGTAATTGAAAAGTATCCCACTAAGTGTCTCGTTGTAGAGTTGGTAAAGATATTTACTATTCATTAGACTGCAACATTTTTTGAGTTTCTTTAACAC
>BNTS01000009.1 GCA_025996775.1 Bacteroidia bacterium
TAGGAAAAATATTTTGAAAAGACGGCTTCTTTTTGGGAAATCATTTAGATGATTGCCGGACGTCATCAGCATAATTTGGAAATTTCATTTAGATCATTTTTAAAATCATCTAAATGATTTTCTGAAGCGATAGGAATGAATTGTGAACAGTCTTTAATATTAGCTATTATTTGGTTAATATTAAGGTCTGTTAAGATTTGTAATGCCCTTAAATCCCTTAAGCACTTGAATGACGTTATGGCAGCCATTGAAAGGAAAATACAAATAGTAGAGCATCATTCCCGCTCTATACTTTCAATTTTAAACTTTCAACTCATCATTGCTGTCTTTTTGTATTTTCCAAACCCCCAAATCCTTGCGTTTTTCGTGTTAAAAGCCCAAAATCGCCTCAAATATCGAAGAAAAAAAAGACCATTTTTTGACATTCTGCTATTTTTGACCAAAATGATATTTTTGACCCTTATGCTATTTTTGCGAATAAGAAACAGAAGGCTTATTGCAAGTCTTTTTCATCCAGTTGTGCTATGATCTATTCATTAAATTATGTTATTGGTATCGAATTTGTATTATAAATGCGTAGTTCAAAGTGGATTTGCCGCAGGATGATGAATTTGAGTCTTTAGTTGCTTCCATCAACGCCATGTGACATGTATCAATGTTATTCTACTGACAAGTTCAGTGACAAAATAGCAGACCTTCTTAAAAAAGCAAAAGATGGCTATGGTTATCCTGTTATCCCAAACGGGGTAACAAATCGCAAACCACTGTTTCTAAAACTGATATCAAGAGTTTCTTGACCGATTACATCGAACATCAAAAATCCGGGACGCTCAGAATTTTTGATTTAGGCAATTAATCCACCAAATAGGGCTTATCTATTTTATTCTGCTATTTTTGACCAATTTGCAAAAAAAGAAAAGGAAAGAAAGTGAGATTATAAATTTTATATATCACAAAAAATAGTATCTTTGTATATTGATATTTTAATCAAATTTGGGAAATGGATATAAATAAACATATTATTGACCAGCGAATTAGGAAAATAGTTAGCGATAATCCGGATAAGTTTCAAGGTGAAAACGATGATAAAAAGAAATTATCAAAAGCATTTGTCTGCTTGTCTGTAGCGTCCTATTTGGATATAGAATTAGAAGAGGCTTTTGGGCTAATAACCGAAGGTGGCAACGATGCCGGAGTTGATGCTATCTATGTTGGCGATATCGATGGCAATGATTTTTCTGTCATTATTTTTCAAGGAAAGTATACATTTGATTTAGAAAAGGATAATAACTTTCCGGCAAATTCTGTACAGCGAGTTATTGGTAGTATTGGAGCAATTTTTGACCCGAACAAACCAATAGAGATGAACGAAGATTTAATGCCGAAAGTTGAAGATATTCGTTCTTTAATTGCTGATGGTTATATTCCCAATATCCGATGTGTATTTACAAACAATGGCTTAAGATGGGTCAATGATGGAGATAATCACATTAGAAATTCAGGGTTTCCCGAAAATCAAATTAAATTTGAATATTTTAATCATAAAAATATTGTTGATTCTTTACAATCTAAAAAAGGGATTAATGAAACGCTTCAATTATCAGGAAAAAGCATTCATGAAGAGTTTAATTTTAAGCGTGTGTTAGTCGGGAAAATCAATGTGGTTGAATTAGCTAACCTGTTTGAAAGACACGGAGACAATTTGTTAGACCAAAATATTCGTAAATATTTAGGAATGAGTACTAACAGGGTAAATACTGCAATTAAAGATACTTTGTTAAGTGACAAAAGAGAGAACTTCTACTTTTACAACAATGGTATTACAATGATATGCAGCAAGTTTTCATACAATGGACTACAATCTGATAATTGGATTATTAAAGTTGATGATTTACAAATAATCAATGGAGGTCAATCCTGCAAGACTATATTATATGCGGTAAAAAATAATCCTGAAATAAATTATTCAAATGCTTATGTTTTAGTTAGATTATATGAGTTATCAGGAGATGGTATGGATTCGTTGATTACCGATGTTACTATTGCAACAAACAGTCAGAATCCGGTTGATTTACGAGATTTAAGAGCAAACGATGATTTACAAAAGAGATTGGAGACTGCTGTTGCCGAGTTGGGGTATTTGTATAAACGAAAAAAAGATAATACAATTTCGTCAAGAGAAACAACTATATTATCTTCCGTAGCGGCTGAATCTATATTTTCTGTTTGGAAACAGAAACCATATCAGGCGAAATTTAAAAAAAATGAGTTGTTTGGTGCTTTTTATCAAAATGTTTTTAGCAATATAAATGCGGCGCAACTTATTATTTCAGTATTGGTTTACCGTTTCTGTGACACTCAAAGAAAAAAAACTGCATTACGAGATGCCTATCCACATATTCCATATAGTAATTATTTTATGGCAATGATTATTGGGGGTTTATTGCTCTCCAATTTGAATCTTACATTGGATAAGTTAATTCATACCGAATTTGAAAGAGTAAAAACTTATTTTGAAACCAATAAAGAAACATTGTTTGAAAGCGCAAATGAAATATTAGTAAATGCTTTAATGCAGTTATATCCGACCGGGTATGGTACAATAGATAAAAGGCGCTTGTCTGCAACATTCCGTCGTGGCGATTTGATGGTGTATCTAACAGGCGGTCGTTGAATCACGTGTTTTAAAAGAGAGTAAAGAATAAAGAAATGGAATTAGTGTTATATTTGTCGCATAAAACTAAATGTAATGAATAAGCGGATTTTGATTATTTTTTTAGGCGCCATCTTGGGATTGACGGGGTGTGGCGAACGCCGGAAACACTTTATTGGCGATAAGACTGTGTCAGGTCAAGTGAATGAAGACTTTGAAGCGAAGAAGAAGGCGCTGCCAAACGGCGGTCTTTTTGACGTCTTTAATGAGCCGGACTTGACTACGGCAGAGCAGGAAGCTTTGACTTTCCTTTATGCTTATATGCCAATCGGCGATGTGACTGATTATAGCGGCGATTTCTACCTTGAAAATATACGGGCCTCTTTTCTTGCCAGGAAAGAGATGCCTTGGGGAGCAGGCATACCGGAGGTTATTTTCCGCCACTTTGTGCTGCCCGTTCGTGTAAACAATGAGAACTTAGACAACAGCCGGATTGTGTTTTACAGTGAGCTGAAAGACCGGGTGAAGGGAATGTCTCTTCGTGATGCTGTCTTGGAAGTGAATCACTGGTGCCACGAGAAAGTGATTTATACCCCCTCCGATGCACGCACCAGCTCACCGCTTGCTTCGGTTAAATCAGCCTACGGACGCTGTGGCGAAGAATCCGTCTTTACTGTTGCGGCTCTTCGCTCGGTAGGTATCCCGGCCCGCCAGGTTTATACGCCCCGATGGGCGCATACCGACGACAATCACGCCTGGGTAGAAGCCTGGGTAGACGGGAAATGGTACTTTATGGGCGCTTGCGAGCCGGAACCGGTACTTAATATGGCTTGGTTTAACGCCCCGGCCTATCGCGGGATGTTGATGCATACCAAGGTGTTCGGACGATATAATGGCCCGGAAGAAATCATGGAGCAAACGGATTGCTATACCGAAATCAATGTGATTGACAACTACGCCCCGACTGCTAAGGCCTTCGTTACCGTTACAGATGCTGAAGGGAAGCCGATAGAAGGCGCCACGGTAGAGTTCAAACTATACAACTACGCTGAGTTTTGCACTGTTTCACGCAAATCTACGGATGCGAAAGGGCAAACCTTCCTTACTGCCGGTAAAGGCGATATGCTGGTTTGGGCTACGAAAGACGGACGTTTCGGCTTCAGCAAAGTATCTTTCGGCAAAGATGAAACTGTTACAGTTGCTTTGGATAAGCAACCTGGAGATGCTTTCGACCTGCCCTTGGACATTGTTCCTCCTGTAGAAGGCGTTATTCCCTCCGAGGCTACTGATGAACAGAAAGCAGCCAATGTGCAACGTCTGCTTGAAGAAGACCGGATTCGCAATGCGTATGTAGCTACCTTCTGCACGCCTGAAAAGGCAAAAGCATTGGCCGCTGAACTGGGGCTGAACGAAGAAAAGACAATCCGGATAATGACAGCCTCGCGTGGCAATTGGGATGAGATAGAAGCTTTCCTCCGCACGGCTCCTGCTGAGAAGAGAGCTGAGGCTATTACACTCCTTGAGGTTGTTTCACAAAAGGATTTGCGTGATGCTCCGGCAGCTATACTGACCGACCATCTGCTACATTCCGCTCCTGCTCCCAATAGCCTCTATACACAGTATATGCTGAATTCGCGTATCAGCAACGAGTTGATTTCCTCCTATAAATCTTTCTTTCAGGACGCACTTCCAAAGGATTTAGCCGCTCAGACGAAAGTGAATCCGCAGGAATTGATTAATTGGGTAGCTGCTAATATCACCATCAGGGATGACTTGAACCCACAGCGCATCCCCATCCTTCCTCAAGGTGTGTGGACGGCTCGCTTGGCCGATGCTCATTCGCGCGACATATTTTTTGTAGCTGTTGTCCGCAGCCTGGGTATCCCCTCAAGGATTGACCCCGTAACCGGCAAGGTGCAGTATCTGGCAGACGAGCGTTGGATAGATGTGGATTTTGAATCCTCAGATGCAACGATAGCTCCACAAGGATCGGTAGTAGCCGCTTATACAGGCAAAAACCCTGACGATCCGAAGTACTACAGCCACTTTACACTTGCCAAAGTTTTGGCAGACGGAACCCTGCGAACCCTCGACTTTGAGGCCGACAACCAGGCCGATATGGGCGTAGGCGATACTTGGAGCCAAATGCTGAAACGTCCCCTGAAGCTGGAAGTAGGTAACTATGTGCTCGTGACCGGTACACGCATGGCCAAAGGCAATGTATTGGCACAGATTTCCTCCTTCAGCATCAAGGAAAGCCAACAAACTACCATCAACCTTGAGATGCGTAAGAATACGGAAGATATTCAGGTGATAGGCAGCATAGACGCTGAAGCCAGGTTTAATCTGGCCGCCAATGGCGAAGAAACCAGCATCCTTTCCACCACAGGCCGGGGCTACTTTATCGTGGCTATCCTTGGCGCCCGTCAGGAACCGACCAACCACGCCCTTCGCGATATCGCCGCCCTTTGTGGAGACTTCGAGAACTGGGGACGCGGTATGGCGCTCCTCTTCAAGAACGAACAAGGTTGGAAGAACTTTGATGCTTCTGAGTTTGGCACGCTGCCCAATACCATCACCTATGGTATTGACAGTAAGCATGTCATAACTGATATGCTCACAAACGCCATGCATCTCCCAAGCTCCGACGCCCTCCCAATCTTCGTGATAGCAGATACCTTCGGCCGCGTAGTTTTCGTCTCACAAGGCTATACCATAGGCCTCGGCGAACAACTGATGCAAACCATCCGCAGACTATAAACAAAGCATACAACAGCCGGGACAGAAAAATCCCGGCTGCTATGTTATTATTTAAAAAGCTCTATTGTGTATTATAATTGTCAACTAAATTTGTATTTTTGTGCCATGATTAAAGATTAAAATTATGTCGAAAAAACTATATAAAAACTTGGATAAAGCTCCGAAGGATGTTTCTGAGCCTGCAGTAGCCTACCGGAAGGATACTGTCAAAACCACAGACAAGGGGATTAAAGCTATTAATGTAACTACTGTCAGGGCATTAAATGAGGCTCATACGAAAAAACTAAAAACGTATGAAAGTGCTGATGACCTTTTAGCAGATTTGTATAGTTAATCCACATCTTAAGGCGTTGGTATAGTGGTGTTACTGAAAAACAATTATTGAAACTATAATTATTCAAAAAAAATAATTACATTTGCAATAATTATAAATGGATGATGGAAAGGAACCCTTTTTTAATTCAGACGTATGTTTCTCCAAAGTATTTTTGCGATCGCAAGGAGTGTATGATGCGTTTGAAGGACATACGTTTTATCTTCAATCGATTTTCAATGAACTTTATTCACTGCTTGATGAAGACGAAGAATGTACAGTCGATATGCTGCAAAAGGCTGTCAAAAGGAAGATTAAGTCATTTGAAGCGATTTACCAGGACACGCTTATTCTTCTGTCGCAACGCCAAAAAGAGGTTTTGTGCGCGATTGCCAAGGCGAGAAAGGCAACTAACATTAACTCTATTGAGTTTGTCAACAAATATGGATTGAATTCACCTTCGTCCGTTCAATCGGCTGTCAAGCACCTGATTGAAAAAGAACTCATAGTCGTTGACAACAATGTGTATCAAGTCTACGACCGTTTTTTCGGGATGTGGCTATCGACAGTTTTCGGAAACGGATATAAACTTTTCAATTGATTTTTTTGTTTTACTAACACTTTCTCCTTACACTCAGTTCGGATTAAAATACGTTAAGATATTTGTTATATTGAAAATAATTTTATTTATTTGAGGTAAGATATAAACATAAATCTTTACCAATGAATGACGAGTTCTATTCCAATGTACAGTCTTTTTATGGATTGACTAATCTTTTTGGTTTTACCGAGTTAGAAATAAGTATGGCGGCAGGTGATGACGTTTATATAGATGGTTGGCTGGGAGCCGCCTTGCGAAATAATCTTTTATTTGCAGCCGATAATGTAAATGTCGTTGGCGCTATTTCCTTACGGCAGGCAATTGATTTACTAACCATTCGCCAGGATCATCCTTTATATAACGAGATGAAAGGCGGTTTCCCGAAAGGCTTCGGTCTATCCTTATCCACACATCAGGACTCCACCTTTTCCTGCCAACTGAAAAAGGGCGAGATAATCCGCTTTTCCATTCAACTTTACGGACATTTCTCCAACTACCTCATTCCTTTCAGCCAAGCCGTTCAAGGAATGTGTACCCGCGGAATAGGAAAACCCCAAACCCCGTTCTACTTGATAAGCATAACAGAAAACCCCATAGTCTGCTTGTCCGACTTTACGAATAATATAGGTAAGGCAGACAAACAGACGATAACCATACAATACACCGTGCCGACAAACCTTTATAATGACTACAAGAATAAGAACAACTACCACGACAGACAGCACGAGTTCCCCGGATTCTACCAACTCGTACGTACATTAGCCTACCGCATAGCAAAGCTCACTGCCCTATACACACACCCAGACACCACCACCTTCTACCCGGAAATAGAGTCAACGATAGCCACCTTCACCCAACCCGCAGTAACCCCAATCCTCACCTCAGCCCAGCTAAGACGTATCGAGCTAAACAGTACCGCCAAGAAAGGCCTTATCGACCGCATCCAATTTTCCGGCTACACCGGCGAACTAACCTTCACCGGCCACTTCACGAACCACCTCCCTCTCCTCCTCTTCATGCAAAACATAGGAGCCGGTAGTAACACCACGTATGGGCTGGGGCGGTATAAAATTATAAAACAGTAACAACTAATAAAATATATATGAGCAAAGAAGACAAAAAGGAAACAAAGTATTTGTACGGCGCCGCTGTACAAGGAATACAAAACTTTATCTTTCAGACAAATAAACTGAAAGAAATTGTAGGCGCAAGCGAATTAGTCGAACAGATTTGCACCACAGCATTTGATGATTATGGCGGTAAGGTTGAAGAAGGAAAATCCGTTCTCCGTGCTGCTGGTAACATCAAGCATATCTTTGATGCAAAGGAAGATTGCGAAAAAACAGTTTTCGAGTTCCCTCGCAAAGTAATGACAATGGCACCGGGAATTACAATTAGTCAGGCGGTTGTGTCGATGCCAATGAAAACCAAAGAAGGCAATCTTGTTTCTGATTATGAGACAATTTCAAACGAGTTGGAACAACGCTTGCGCACACAACGCAACAAGGCTGTCCGTTCTATGACATTAGGGCTAATGGCTATAAGTCGTACACCAAGTACGGGATTACCTGCAGTTGATGAAGTCAAGAGAAAGTATAGTGACTCAAAAGAAATAATTGATGCAGGTTCAAAAGAGAAATTGGATACTGTTGACAAAAAAGAAAAGCGAGAGAAAGAAAAGAATTTTGATAAGTCGAATGTGTATAAAGATTTAATGGACACTATTGCCAATAGGTATGTATATCATAATGAAATTGCATACGATTTGGAAAAACTGGAAGGCGACAATTCGTGGCTTGCCGTCATTCATGCCGATGGCAATGGTATGGGAATGATAGTACAAGAGGTGTGCAAGAACGCTGATTATGCTACAGAGTTCTCCCGTTTGATTGATGAAATTTCAAAAGAAAGTGCGCATGAGGCATATAAGAATGTAGAAGAGGAATGCCAAAAAAAGAAGAAGTTATTTTTGAATGATGGTGTTATTCCGTTGCGTCCTGTTGTTTTGGGAGGTGATGACCTGACTTTAATTTGTCGTGCTGACTTGGCAGTTGATTTTACCAGATTTTATATGGAGAATTTCGAAAAATTCTCAAAGGATAAATTTAATTCAAGCGAAAGAATATGGAAAGATGATCTTGGTATTAAAGATGTTGTTAAGAATGGTTTGACAGTTTGCGCTGGTATTTCTTTTATTAAATCGTCTTATCCATTTCATTATGCAGTAAAACTGGCGGAAAGTTTATGCAAAAGGGCGAAAAAAGCTGCCAAAAAGATTGATTCCGAATTGGCACCTTCGTGTTTGATGTTCCACAAGGTACAAGATAGCTTTGTGGAAGATTTCAATGAGATTGCTAAGAGAGAATTAACTCCACAACTGAATTTGTCGTTTGAATGCGGGCCATATTATTGTGGAAAAAGAGCGGAACAATATGCTGATGGAACTTTGATACCAAAGGGTGAAAAAGCTGAATCTGAAAACTGCAAACGTACTATTGAGCAATTGCTGCAAGAAGTGAGTTGTTTGGATGTTAAAGAAAGCAATGCAATTAAGTCACATTTTCGGCAATGGCTATCGTTGTTGTTTGATAATGTAGATGCGGCTAATCAAAAGATGAAACGATTGCGAGCTATTAATGTACAAGCTAAGAATATGATAGCTGAATGTTTTGAAAATTTAAGTGAAAATGAGGAAAAGAAAATCCCCTATCACGACATTCTATCTTTAACTTCCATATTAACCCAAGAAACAAAGAAAGGAGGAAACAAACATGAGCAAAACAATTAAATATAAAGTAGAGTTTCTAACCGATTGGCATTGTGGTAGTGGCTTATCGTCGGGTGCTGATTTGGATTTGTTAGTTATCAAAGATAAAGACCGATTGCCGTTCATTCCTGGAAAGACCATTAAGGGGTTAGTGCGTGAAGCTGTTGAGGAAATTGCGAATTACGAAGCGAAAATTACAACAGAACAGATCCTTGCCACTTTCGGCGAAGCAGGTAAATCCCAGGGCTGTTGTTTCTTTTCAAATGCCGCATTGAAAGAAGATTTGCAAAAAGCTATAGTGAGCAATAAGTTACAGGAGCATTTGTATCGTTCTGTGGCTTCAACTGCTATTGATGATAGTGGTATTACCATTGAACATAGTTTGCGAAAAATGGAAGTAGTTATCCCTTGCGAACTAAAAGGCGAGATTTTGGATGTGCCTAACGATGTTGTGGAAGCTTTAGAGAAAGGACTTAAATTTATCAAACGGCTGGGGCAAAACCGAAACAGAGGTCTTGGCAGATGTATTATTGTAATTGAAAAAGGAGGTGATAAATGAAGACGTTATATTTTAAATGTAAGTTGTTGACAGATATTGTACTGAATCAGAGGGCTGCAACAGAAGGCAATCAAGAATCGCTGGACTTCATTCCAGGAAATAATTTTTTGGGGATTGTGGCGGGACAATTATACGGTACATTGAAACCTGAAGAAAGTTTATTGCTGTTTCACAGTGGCAAAGTTCGTTTTGGCGATGCTCACCCTGAAAAGGACAATAAGCGAGCTTTGCGTATACCAGCTTCGTTCTATAAAGCAAAATTAGATAAAGATGAGTACAAAGGAAATTTGCATGTTGCTCACGAGGTGACAAATCCTGATGAACAAGCATATAAGGATTTTCAACCTAAGCAATGTAGAACTGGCTTTTATATTTTTGAAAATGAGCAAATAAAGGAAGAAAAAGTTAAAAAATCATTTGCCATAAAATCAGCTTACGATCGCAGATATCGCCGTTCCGAAGATGAAAAAATGTATGGTTATGAATCCCTGCAAGCAGGTAGTAGTTGGCTGTTCGAGGTGGCAATGGATGATGATGTTGCAGAACAATCCGGTCAAATAAAAAAGGCTCTGACAGGAACAAAACGAATAGGTCGCAGTCGCACGGCACAATACGGCTTGGCGAAAATTGAGGATATAACAGGCAAATATAATCCTATGAATCATTTTTATCCTGTGGATGAAGGTTCAAATATTTTAGTATATGCTGATGCCCGTCTTATTTTCCTTGATGAATACAGCTTACCAACATTTCAGCCAACTGCGAAAGATTTAGGATTTGAAGGCGGTGAAATAATCTGGTCTAAATCTCAAATCCGTACTTTTCAATATGCACCTTGGAATTTGAAGAGGCACACCCGTGACACCGACCGTTGCGGAATTGAGAAAGGCAGTGTATTCTTTGTACGTTATAACGAACTTGTATCGCAATCTACGACATTAAATGAATGGGTAGGATCATATCAAAACGAAGGGTTTGGAAAAGTGATTTACAATCCTATATTTTTGCAAGTTGAACAAGGCACAAACGGTAAGGCAAAATATAATCTTGTTGAACCAGATAAAGAAGTCGAGCAGGAAAAGGTCTCTTCCAATGATCCATTATTCTCATATTTGCTTGAACAACAAGGGAAAAAGAAATCTGAACAGGATATTTTGAAGAAAGTGAATGAGTTCGTAGCCAAGAATAAAGATAAATATACAAAAGTGAATTTTGCTTCTCAATGGGGAACTATCCGAAGTATAGCGATGCGGTATAAAACGAAAGATGAGATAATGTGTGAATTATTTACCAAGAAAACAAATAATGGCAAAGATGATGCTTATCTCACTCACGGTGTTGCTAAAGATAAATGGGATGAAAGAAGCCGAAGGAAAGACTTTAAGACATTTATAGAAAGTTTTCCAGATAAGGAAATTCAATCCGCTCTCATTAATTTAGCATCAGAAATGGCAAAAATATCAAAAAAGTAAAGCACTATGGAACAAGACAAATTTCAGTATCACAATATTGCAAGAATTGTTATTGAAGCTAAAACGCCTCTGGCAGTTGGTTCAGGAGATAAAGACTTACTGACAGATAGCGTAGTTTCTCGTGATGCAAATAATCTGCCATTCATCCCGGGTTCTACTATTGCAGGAATTATTCGGCACGCAATCAGAGAACTTGGTTTTGATGATACCTATTTTGGATACGGCAAAAGTGACAGGAAGCCTAAATCTGAAGGACAGGAACAGGGCGATTTGTATCCGATTACAGGGAGAACCAGATCACATGGTTCGGAAATCATCTTTACATCTGCACAAATTGTAGATAAAGGAGGTAAGGCTATAGAAGGTTTGATTTCTTCAAAATCTGAGTATTTGCAAAAATTTGATGAACTACCCATACGTCAGCATGTCCGTATCAACGAAAAAGGCACTGCTGAAAAAGAAAAGCATGGGAAATTCGATGAACAAGTTGTTTTTAAAGGAACACGGTTCTGCTTTGAAATAGAATTGCTATCCATGAAAAAGGACGATTCCAACTTTACTCATGTTCTCAACGAGCTTGCTAAGGATACTATAAGAATTGGAGGCGGTACACGCAAAGGATTCGGTGAAATAGAAATCGTGGAGTGCCGTCGCTTAAAATTTGATCTTTCTGATTCAAATGATTTGACTAAGTACATTAATAAATCATCTTCGCTGAATGACAGTAATTGGATTCTGAATGCCTCAACAAATCCAAATAATCAAAGTTCTGACAATTGGACTGAATACAAACTTGAGCTCACGCCTGATGATTTTTTCCTTTTCGGTTCGGGGTTTGGCAATGATGAAGCTGATATGACACCCGTAACTGAAAAGTTTATTTATTGGGATGATAAAGGTAACCCAACTTGGAAAGAGGATACAATTCTAATTCCGGGAAGTTCGATAAAGGGTGCAGTATCTCATAGGGTTGCATTTCATTACAACAAGTTGAAAAAGTTTTTTGTTGGCAATGAAAATGCGACGATAGGATATGATAACGAAGCAGTTCGAGCATTATTTGGTTTTGCCATTGACAATGATAATATTCAACGAGGTAATGTCATGATTTCGGATGTAATTCAATCTAAAAGGGATGAAAAATCCAAGATATTAAATCATGTTTCGATAGACCGCTTTACGGGTGGTGCTATTGAGGGAGCATTATTTACGGAAAGCGTAACTTATGGGAAAGACAACATTTATGTATTGGTTTTCAAGGTTAATAATAATGTTTTGAAAGGAGATATTGAAGAGGTACTTGAAAAAACATTATTTGATATTACCAATGGTATGTTACCTATTGGAGGTGGAGTAAACCGTGGGCATGGTTGTTTTTCGGGAAAAATTTATAAAAATTCAAAAGAGTTGAAGATATGAACAAACAAATCAAAATATCAGAAATTCCTAAAGATTACAGCTATATCGGTTATCTTTGGATGAGTGGCAGCAACAGGCCAATAACGAACAATTTTGCAGATGTACTTAATGACGTAACAGACAACAGCAATCCCTTTATTGTGGAAGGACAACTCTATTCTGAAAAGGAACAAAAATCGTATAACATCCGTTATGTAGATGGAAATCATATTGTTGTAGAATATAATTTAAAAGACACTTCTCTCGACTACGATGAAAAATTATTCATTCCTAATCGGCTAGACGGTGTTGAGAAAATCAAGTTTCGCTACTATTGGAGGATTGTTAATGATGAATTCTGCGAAAGTATGGCAACGCTTGTTCCTGCAGGATATGTATTTACAGGATTTGAGTACAACAATAAAAAAGAGGAGGGGAAATAATATGACAACAATAAAAGCACCTTTTAATTTTGTTCCCGTGAGCGAAAAAGTATTCTTCCCAGAATGGGCTGATCAAATTTCACACGATATTCCATTTGAGGATGGTGAGAGTGGCATCATAGAACTCAAAATAACCGCCGAATCGCCTATCTTTGTTCGTAATGGACATACAAAGAAGCAAGCAAATAATAAAGATGCAGAGTTTAAATCATTTAGTATGGTTGATGACAGGTATTTTATTCCTGCAACCACTATCAAGGGGGCAATTCGGAGCGTTCTGGAGATTATGAGTTTTGGAAAGATGCGTTTAGACAAAAATGCCATGTTTGCACAACGTGAATGGAATAATCCTACTCTTTATTCGATCAAGAATCCAAAAGAACAACAAAACCTTTCTTGCGGGTATTTAAAAAGACGAGGTAATGAATATATAGTGCTCAATTGTGGTAAGCCGTATCGGATTGGGCATGACAGAATTGATGAGTTTATAGGACAGCAAATACTGCAAAGTAAATTTTCTCAGGATTGCCACTTTGACTTAACAAAAGAAGTCCGGGAAAATGAAAAACTTTTTGATCCTAAAACTGCAATATATAAATATCACTTGTTGAGAGATTATTTGCACATTTTTAATAAATGTAGTTTTTCAGAGGATACGGACCGAATAAACGCATTTCAGAAACGTAGAATAAAGTTTGATAACGCAGGAACGATTACAGGGAGATTAGTACTAACAGGATCTCCGGACAAATGGATGTATCCACGACCGACGGAAAAGAATCCAAGGGCAGGCAAATTTTATGAGTTTGTTTTTGAAGATAAAATTAATTCAGACTCCATCCAATTCTCAGAATTGGAATTTAATCATTTCAAATTTATTTATTCCGAATCACCTGAATGGGATAGAGTAAGAGGATTATTAGAAAAAGATGGCGTTCCCGTTTTTTTTAGAATGAATGCAGATAAAACAATTAAGGATATTGGATTAGCATTCTTATATAAATTGCCATATGAAAACTCTCCATTCGACACTTTGAAAGATGACCATAAAAAAGATGGTAATAATGGTTGCAAATATGAAGCAGATATGTCAGATTGTCTATTTGGATTTACAGATGGTTTCAACTCATTAAAGGGGCGGGTTCACATATCACATGCTTTTTCTGATACAAAATTTATACCTGTTTGTGAAAGAATTGTAACATTAGGTTCACCCAAAGCATCTTATTATCCTCTTTACATAGAACAAGATACTGATAAAACAGGTCAAGTTGATCAGTATGCAACTTATAATGGCCAAGGGCAAATTTCTGGTTGGAAGCGGTACATGATTAGGAATTCTATCTGGGGTATTAAGGATGAATATAATAAGAATCTTGATTCCATATTATTACCATTGGATAAGAATACCGAATTCCGATATAAAATACGCTATCATAACTTGAAAACTGCGGAGCTTGGTGCGTTATTGTCGGCAATAACATATCATAATACAAAAGACTGTCGTTATCAGTTGGGGCAAGGGAAACCGTATGGATTCGGGAAAGTAAGAATGGAAATAACTAATATTGAAATAAATAATTTATGTGGTTATCTCTATGAGTTTGAGAAAGTGATGGAGAAGCATCATCAGAATTGGGTTAATAGTAGACAGATTGTTGAACTATTGACTATTAGTGGAATACCTATTAATGAAAGTAACCATACGCAATTCGAATACTTACAAATGAGCAATACTCCGACACAAAATGAATTTATGAAAGTAAAAGGTGGGCAGAAAGGTTCTGGGCTAAAAGAGGGTTTGATGAAATATTCTGCTATTATAGGTCAAAAGATTGATGTTATTTCAATTTATTCAGGAAGAGTTAAGCAAGAATATGAAGGATTTATAGCTTCGGCTCAAATTCTTAAAACACAAAAAAAATATGATGAAGCTAAGTGCAAGTTGAATGAAGCAGCCAAACTTCTCCCAGCAGAATTAAAGCATGATGAATTATTGAATGAAATCAATCATATTTTGAAACTACAAGAGGAAAATGCAGAATTATTACGTCTTCAAGAGAAACGGACAGCTATAATCCAGGCAATAATTGAGGGAGGACTTTCTTTCCTTGAAGAAAAATATCCTGAAAAAGATGAATATAAGATCAAAGATTTTAATACAGCAAAAAAAAGAATTGACCAATGGATGAAAAAAGCAGGAGTCACAGATCTACCTCAGGAACAATGGGATTATCTGAAAGTCACGGTCAAACGTCTTTGTCAAAGTGCTAAAAGTTCGAAGGATATCAAAGAATGGTCTAACCCCGAGTCATATTTGTGGAGAGCAATTCAGAAATATGTTGGGCAGGATACTGCAAACAATTGGTATAGTGAGTTTATTAAAAAGTAGTAAATTACTATGACACATCTCATTTCTTTCATTGGTGATCACCCGCTTTCTCACCATCTATTTATTAGCGCAATGGTGGGGAGGTTTGATAATATCCGGGTGATGCAGGATGTGGATATTGGTAAAGGGTTTGAATATATTTTAGGCTTTGGGGAGGAAACTGTACAACTGAATATTCGCGAGGATATCTCGCTTGCCCCTTGTTTTTGGGAAAATAGCCCTTTTCTTGATGCTATTTTTTTCGAAAAAATAGTATTTGTTAGGTGCCATTTTTTCGTATATTCGCAGTGTGAAACCATTAATTGTAAAGGGTAATGTATATTAAACGATTAATAGACAGTAAACTGGTGAATTGGAAGGAGGCGAAAGTCCATAAGCCGATTTTGTTGCGCGGAGCAAGGCAGATAGGGAAATCGTCTTCTGTGAGAGAATTTGGCAAACTGTTTGATAATTTTGTTGAAATAAATTTTGAGAAGAAGGAACATACGCAGACTAAAACGGTGTTTGGGCGGTCTTCTTCCCCTCAAAAGATCATTGAGGAATTGGAAGCTATTTACGGTCAACCCATAAGAGTCGGAAAAACATTGTTGTTTCTTGATGAAATACAAGCCTGTATGCCTGCGATTGAATCGCTTCGGTATTTTTATGAAGAAATGCCGGAGTTGCATGTTATAGCAGCAGGTTCGTTGTTGGAATTTGCTTTGCAGGAAATTCCAACTTTTGGCGTGGGGCGTATTACTTCCATTTTTATGTACCCGCTTTGCTTT
The DNA here is from genome assembly GCA_025996775.1 of Bacteroidia bacterium. Classification (GTDB taxonomy): domain Bacteria; phylum Bacteroidota; class Bacteroidia; order Bacteroidales; family Tannerellaceae; genus DFXE01. The sequence continues at coordinate 16,126 of BNTS01000009.1, forward strand.
ACCGAATATTTGGGTGCTATGGGTTTTGATGCAATGGTCAATAAGATAGCAGCAGCAACACCTGATCACCCATTGTCGGAGGCTATCCATTCAAATGCAATAAATCATCTTGTACGGTTTATTTCTATCGGAGGCATGCCTGAAGTGGTTAAAACATATATCGAAGAAAATGATTTGTTGAGATGTCAGCAAGTGTTGGATGATTTAATGGATACGTATTACAACGATTTCTCAAAGTACAAAAAACGGGTACCTCCCACACGTCTCCGAGATGTTTTTTCATCGGTGATGGAACAATGTTGCAAAAAATTTACTTATTCCAATGCTTCAACAGAAGCGAGCATCGACCAGATAAAAGATTCCTTGATGCTGTTGGAAATGGCTGGATTGATACATTCAATTTATCAGAGTACGGCTAACGGTATTCCTATAGGCGCACAAATCAACCGGAAATTCACCAAATATATTCCGTTTGATACCGGCATATTTCAACGGTTCTTGGGATTGAATATAGGCGAAATTCTTATAGGTCAAACGCTTGAACAAATAAATAAGGGTGATATTGCCGAATTATTTGTAGGCCTTGAAATGTTGAAGGCAATGCCAACTAACCGACATTCTCAGTTGTACTATTGGCAAAGAGGGAAAAACGGTAGCCATGCGCAGGTCGATTATGTGTTTCAAAAAGGAAATACAATTGTTCCCGTTGAAGTAAAATCGGGAACAACAGGGAAAATGCAGAGTTTACATCTTTTTATGCGCGAAAAAGAATCCGAATACGGTATTCGCACCTCATTGGAGAATTTTTCCCAATACGACAAAATAAAGGTCTACCCACTATATGCAGTATCTAATTTTAGAACAGATAATTCATTATGACATACCTCATCTCTCTCATAAGTGATCATTTGCTTCCCAACTATCTATTTATTAAAGAGATGGAGGGGAGGTATGATAGCTTGTTATTTGTAACAAGCAAGATGATGCATGATGCAGGTATTGGTAAAAGGATTGAATATGCTTTGGGGTTGGAAGAGAATACGGTACAACGAATTATTGTTTCGGAGGAAGACTTGAATAAGATGCTTCATAAGCTTGAATCTGTTCCTTTCTCCAAGGATGATCGTTTTATTGTCAACCTTACCTGTGGTACTAAAATCATGTCCATTGGCGTGTATGAATATTTCTCTCGCTTTGATTCATCTTTTTACTATATACCTATTGGTAAGAATAAGATTGAGGATGTAAGAACTTCAGAAGATATTCCGTTGAATTACAGGGTGAATCTAAAAGAATACCTAACCTTGTATGGATTGACATTTGAAAAAGAGGGTGAGTTGCTTCATACTGAAGAGGAGACAAAAGATTTATTCAACCGATTCAAAAGGGCGAATTTCAATCGTTATAGAGTTCCTGAAATCTTAAATGCTCAAACATTACCGAAGGAGATAGATAGAAGATACTATTCGGGAGTCTGGTTTGAAGAATATACCTATCTGAGAATCAAGGAGGAGAAGGGATTAGCTGCAGACTATATATGGCGGGGAGTTAAGCTCTTCCGACCTGATTCTGGTCTGATAAACGATAATGAGATTGATGTCATGTATGTAATTGACAATAAATTATATGTAGGTGAATGTAAAATGTCATTATCAGGTACCCCAATGCTTAAAGATACAGCTTTGCTGGAACAATACATGTACAAATTGGCAGCCATTTCCAAGGATTTTGGATTAGCTGTAAACCCGTATATCTTTACGCTTCATCGGTTTTATAGATTCTCGGAAAACAGTCTGAAAGCCATCGAAAAGCGTAAAGATATATTAGGAATTAAAGGAATTTTAAGTGGTGAAGATTTCAAACAACAAAAATTAAATATATAAACTATGGCACGTAAAGTTTTTATTTCTGTATTAGGTTCTACCAATTATGGCGAATGTTTTTACAAAAAAGGTGAGTTTAAGTCAGCAAAAGTTCGTTATATACAAGAAGCAACGCTTGATTATCTGACGAAAAATGAAGAATGGAACGAAAATGACGAAGTTCTTATTTTGGTAACCGATGGAGATGATGGTTCTAAAATAAAAAATTGGCTCGACAATGGACATATAAATCGAGACACTAAGTCAATAATTGAACTGAATGGGTTAAAAACACGCTTGGAAAATCTTCAACTTCCCGTTCAGATTACTCCTATTGAAATACCGGATGGAGATACCGAAGAAGAAATATGGCAAATTTTTGAGAAATCTTTTGAACAAGTAGAAGATGAGGATGAATTATATTTTGATATTACACATGGTTTCAGATATTTGCCTATGTTGATTTTAGTACTTGTTAATTATTCCAAGTTTTTAAAAAATATTAAGGTCAAAAGCATTACTTATGGCAATTACGAAGGTCGAAATAAAGAAACCAACGAATCACCGATCATAGACTTATTGCCTTTGTCCGTTCTACAGGACTGGACTTTTGCCGCTGGAGATTATTTAAAAAATGGCAATATCCAGCCTTTACAAGATTTAGCAAATTCAAATTTGCAACCAATTTTAAGAGAAGCAGAAGGAACAAATATCGAAGCATCAAGGTTAAAACAATTTATAAACGCTATTGCCAATTGCGTGGAAGATTTTCAAATGTGCCGAGGGATGAATATTGTACAAGCTACTAATTTAAAAAATGCAAAACCAGGTGAAGTGAAATCGATAATAAAACCGTTGACACCGATTATAGATAAAGTGAAGAGTGAATTTGACTGTTTTGATTCTGATAAAAATGTAAACAATGGATTTCAGGCTGCAAAATGGAGCTATGATAATGGATTATTTCAGCAGGCAGCAACTATTTTGCAGGAAAATATTACAACATTTTTTTGTCTTCGTCATAACATGAAAATTGATGATGAAAATAAACGTAAATGCGTGAATAAAGCATTCAATATTAAAACTAATGGGAACGAAAATAATTTAGATAAATGGAAAGTAGATATTGAATTAATACCATTGATTAAAGAGATACTATTAGATGATAATCTCAATAATAATGAAATCATAGATGCATTCTCAAATCTAACAGAAGTACGAAATGATTTTAATCATTCTGGAATGAGGTCGAGAAGACCTCCGATGAAGCCGTCAGACATTAAGAAAAATATCAAAAAGTGTATTGACGTTTTTATGAGATTTACAAGTAATCAAACAATTAAAAGTCCAGATAGATTCAAAAGTAATAATTGTAATCCCATATTAATCAACCTATCCAATCACCCATCTGCTAACTGGCAGCCTGCTCAGCTTGAGGCGGCTTCTGCTTATGGCGAAATTATAGATATCCCCTTTCCTGAGGTAGATCCAACAGGGGATGAAGAATATATACAGTTGCTTTGTAATGAATATGTGGCGAAAGTGATGCAATATGCGGAAGGTTGTAAACCTGTCGTTCATCTGATGGGGGAGATGACGTTTACTTTTTGTCTTGTGAAAGCTTTGCAAGCGAAAGGGATTGAATGTATTGCTTCTACTACTGAGCGTATTGTTTCGGAGATAGGGGCAGACTATAGAGAAGTACAATTTGTTTTTGCAAAATTCAGAAAATATATTTAAACCATGGAGGCATGTACATTCACTCCCGGACAGCAGAAGGCGTTAAGCCTGTTAATGGACTTTATCGATGCGGTATGCCATTGGAACCGGACAGCTATGACGCGTGCAAAAACACAGTTATACGTTGAAACAGCAGAATATAGATTGTATTAAAATTAGAATGATGGATATAGTACTTAATACATTTGGCTCGTGCCTGACAAAAGACAATGATGCTTTTATGGCTATTAATAAGGATGGGAAGCAGCGCATCCCGCCCGATGACGTGCGTTCTATTATGATTGGGCGCGGCGCTCAAATAAGCAGCGATGCCGTGCTGTTGGCTATTGACCATGAGATTGAAGTGTTTTTTGTAGATAGGGGAGGAGATACAAAAGGACGCATCTGGAGTAATAAATATGGTTCAATCTCCACTATACGAAAAGGGCAACTCCTGTTTGTAAGGTCTGAAGATGCTGTAAAATGGATTATAGGTGTTATTGCAGGCAAGATTGAAAATCAACAGGCTCTGTTGTGGACTTTTGCTGCTTCATCGCCCGATAGTACCGGCGTAATAGATAAAACAGTGAAACGATTGGAGACTTACCGACTGAAAATAAAAGAATTGAAGGGTGAACAAGTTTCCGATATAGCTTCGCAACTTCGAGGGTGGGAGGGGATTGTGTCGAGAATTTATTTTGAACAGATGAATAAATTCCTACCCGAACGTTATCGGTTTGAGCAAAGGACTCAGCATCCGGCAACTGACCCGGTAAACGCCATGCTGAACTATGGGTATGGCATACTTTACGGCAAGATTGAGGGAGCGTTAATCCGTGCAGGCATCGATCCCTATATTGGCATCTTGCATCGGGATGAATATAATCGCCCAGTGTTAGTGTATGATGTCATTGAAAAATACCGTATTTGGGTAGATTATGTCGTATTTATGCTTGCTAAGCAGAATATAATTGGTGAGGAATACTACTCCCTCCAAGCTGATGGTTCCTGCTGGCTCGAAGGGCTTGGTAGAAGGGTATTGATACAATCCCTGAATGACTATTTGGTCGAAGTCATCAAACTTCAAGGCCTGGAACGTGCTCGCAATACTCATATCGACCTGTTTGCTCAGAGTTTAGCCCAAGAATTTAAAAAGAAAGGATAGTATGTTACAAATTGGAAAATCAATCACACAAAAAGACGACCCGCTTACTCCTATTGAGCCGGAGCTACTGTATAACAGCATCAAACAGCCGTCTGAGGAAACCGCATCCTTGATAAACAGATTAAGGTTGGTTAATACTATTGATAAAAAGCAGTATGCTCTTCTGAAGAAGCAATTGCCCTATGTGGTATGCGGTGTCTTTAATCCTGCTTACCGTCGAATTGAAAATTTCGGTTCGATTGAATATATTATAGTTGATATAGACCATGTTCAGGATAAAGGCTTAACATTAGACATCTTGAAAGCACAATTTATAGCAGACAGTCGGGTGATGATGTGTTTCATCTCACCGGGCGAAGACGGATTAAAAGTACTGTTCCACCTCAAGGAGAAATGTTACGATTCTGGACAATATTCCATTTTCTACAAAGCCTTCCTGCGTTCGTTGTCTCGGCAATACTCCTTGGAGCAAGTGGTGGATACACGCACCTCCGATGTGTCGCGAGCCTGCTTCCTGAGTTATGACCCCGAGGCTTATTTCAATGCCGAAGCCGATCACGTAGATATGAAAGGCTATGTGGATTTTGACAATCCATTTGAAGTAAGTGAATTAGAACGAACTATTCAAAAAGAGGCAGGGACGAATAGCATTCATCCCAAACCCGAAAAGGTAGAGCCTGATAACGCTGCGATTGAGTTTATAAAACAGCGCTTAAAAGCTAAATCTGCCTTGAAGTCCAAACCTCAAGTCTACGTACCCGAAGAAATCGACCGGATACTTCAAAATTTACTGGATTACATTCAAGAATCAGGAGTTGAAACAGCTGAGATTATTAATATTCAGTATGGTAAGAAGTTCAAATTCAAGACAGGAGTACACCAAGCTGAGGTGAACCTCTTTTTTGGCAAACGCGGATTTACGGTTGTGAAATCGCCAAGGCAAGGCACAAATGAGCAATTGAACGAACTAATGACATCTTATATACAATCCTTCTTCAACGATTTTGTTGCCGTCGGAAATCCTGTTGATGGTGCCATAACAGGTCTTTCGCCTGTAGCTCCTGAGTTCGAGGTCATCCTGCAGCAGGCAAATACATTGCAACGCGATAAAAATTATGCTGAAGCATTGCCTTTATATAAGCAACTTTGGGAGAACTATCGCGATCAATGTGATGATTGGACGGGCTGGAGATACGCCAACTGCTTAAAACAGTTGAAGCTATATGCTAACGCGCTTGATATTTGCAGGGAAGCCTATCGTAAGAACAGAAAATTTGAACCGATTTGTAAGGAATATGCATGGTGTGTTTATTATACTGAAATTGCAGTCGACAAAGTTAGCGATGAAGGGAATTTTTTCAAAGCCGGTGAAGCCATCGTTTTGCTTACCCGTCAGGAAGACCAATATGCACCCTACACCTTGTCTGTTTTTAAGATTCTGGATTATCTCAACCAAAAATCAATCTATCCGAAGGACAAGATGTTGGCATGGACAAGTAAATTAAATCCTGATTTTCTGGATACTAAACCTTTTGAATTCATAGACAGGGAAGGTAAAACGCGAGAGATTGCTTCCAAACAGGAGCAATATTATATGTGGCGTACCCGCGCACTGCTCGAACAGGGTCTATGGGACGAATGTATCACTACTTGTCAAAAGGCGATAGAGAGTATTAGCAACCCCCACTATGATAACGATGTCTGGTTTGTTTGGCGGATAGCCTTGTGTCATGAAGGATCCGGTCAATTAGACGTGGCATTGCGTGAACTGAAAAAACTGTTGATGCGCAAAAGCGAATGGTTTATTCAAAAAGAAATAGCCGGTATCTATTTTAAACAGAACAAACTTGAATTGGCTTTACGATATGGCATAGATAGTGCCTTGAATGTAGGAGACAGCAATAAAAAGATCAATCTATATCAACTTCTGGCAACCATCTTTGAAGGCCTCAACAAACCTGATGAAGCGGAAAAGCATAGGGAATGGATTAATCAGATAAAGCAATCTGGTGGAGGGCGCCTTGATGAACGCGACATGAAGCGTTTGTGGGAAAGCATCAAGTATAATCAGCGTGAACAACTGACGGGTACTATCAAGACGATATTGCTTGACCGAAAAGCCGGATTTGTGGTTTCCGACAATCAAGAATCCTATTATTTCCGTATGAAGAGCGTAAAGATGAGAGCAGAATCAGTCAGGGAAGGGCAAAGAGTCTCATTCTTCCTTGAAGAAGGATTCGACGCCAAGAAGAATCGAGCGACTGAAAATGCGGTAAATATCAGTATCCTAAAAGTATGAGAAAGAAAAAGGAGACATTAACTTTTGCCGAGAATATGCTTAGGCTGTATCGTTCGGGGCTACCGGATTTGTCACGCAAAAAACCTCCGGCGGATGTGGAAGATGATATACCCTCTATAGAAATTCGGGTGCAAAAGTTATTAGGATTGGTAAACAGTAAAAGCGATAATAGACACATGTTATTTTTTGTAATGTACGATATTGAAAATGATAAAGTAAGGCGTCATGTAGTAAAGTACCTGCAACGCAAAGGCTGTATGCGGGTACAAAAGTCTATATTTATTGCCGATACCGAACATCGGATATATGCAGAAATCAAGGAAGACCTTGCTGCAGTACAGGCATGCTACGAAAACGAAGACAGTATTTTGGTAGTTCCCATTTCCACAGACTACCTTCAAGCGATGCGTATCATCGGGAAAAACATTGATCTTGATATTGTATTAAAAAACAAGAACACCCTGTTTGTTTGAAAAAGAGGGACATTTCTCTTCTTTTTTACAGCGTTCTTTGACATAATAAGTTTTTATTATTACTTTCGCGCTTTAGAAAATGGTACGTTTTTTTGAATGAAATCAAGTAGAATGGCTGTTTTTTTGTGCGAAAATGACAGTAATACAAGGGAATGGAATTTCTGCTATCGGATAGTATGTAGCTGCGAAAGCGGCATTGAGACAACTTAAAGAATAATATTCTTCTGTTAAAAATTCTTTCATCGGATAGTATGTAGCTGCGAAAGCGGCATTGAGACTGAAAATCCGTTTTATTTTCGGAAAAAACGGATAAAAATCGGATAGTATGTAGCTGCGAAAGCGGCATTGAGACTGGCTTCTGATGAGATAATGTACTCTAATTGAACCATCGGATAGTATGTAGCTGCGAAAGCGGCATTGAGACGGTAAACGGTTCAGCAGCGGCAGCGATCATGCGGATGATCGGATAGTATGTAGCTGCGAAAGCGGCATTGAGACTTTACCGAGATAATTACAAATCGTATTAAACAGCTCATCGGATAGTATGTAGCTGCGAAAGCGGCATTGAGACATCTCTTTGGTATCTTCGTCGTAGTATTTATTTACTAATCGGATAGTATGTAGCTGCGAAAGCGGCATTGAGACTCACAACCAAGATATGATGTCGCTTGCTACAACTTAAAATCGGATAGTATGTAGCTGCGAAAGCGGCATTGAGACCTTTTTCTCAATTTTCGGCGTTGCCCCGCTTGGGACTTATCGGATAGTATGTAGCTGCGAAAGCGGCATTGAGACAAAAAATTTTAAGTCCTTAAACGTAAACCTACTATAAAATCGGATAGTATGTAGCTGCGAAAGCGGCATTGAGACTGCTGTATCAATGACGAAACGATTATACCCCGTTTCGTCAAATCGGATAGTATGTAGCTGCGAAAGCGGCATTGAGACCGTCTTTGCTTCTCATTAGAAGCATTTTGAGAATATCGGATAGTATGTAGCTGCGAAAGCGGCATTGAGACCCCTGCTTGAGGGCTAATAGGAACTTTTAATAAACTAATCGGATAGTATGTAGCTGCGAAAGCGGCATTGAGACTTGTACTAATTTTTAACTAAACATTTATAATGTTATTTTATCGGATAGTATGTAGCTGCGAAAGCGGCATTGAGACGGAAAAGAAACTTTCCAGAAACTCCTCTATGTCGGAGAATCGGATAGTATGTAGCTGCGAAAGCGGCATTGAGACGTGTCAATAAGAGTCATGTCGTCGATGGTAGACGACCAATCGGATAGTATGTAGCTGCGAAAGCGGCATTGAGACACCAGAAACCGTTACAGTACCGCTTCTTGAGCTTCCCGATCGGATAGTATGTAGCTGCGAAAGCGGCATTGAGACTTTAACTCAGCTGAGCTTGCGGCGATATATTCACCATCGGATAGTATGTAGCTGCGAAAGCGGCATTGAGACTCATTTCAAGACTGAAGTTTAGTATGACAATTGACTGATCGGATAGTATGTAGCTGCGAAAGCGGCATTGAGACCCGTTGTACATGAGTTGAGCCAGCAATGGGTTCAACTATCGGATAGTATGTAGCTGCGAAAGCGGCATTGAGACTTGTGCGGGTGGCAGCGGATATATCCGCTTCTTGCCATCGGATAGTATGTAGCTGCGAAAGCGGCATTGAGACATCTCCAAGACCAACCTTCTTTCATCGAAGCCATCATAATGTATCGGATAGTATGTAGCTGCGAAAGCGGCATTGAGACGTAGTAGCTTCCATTTATACAATAACCATTTACATGAATCGGATAGTATGTAGCTGCGAAAGCGGCATTGAGACAAACTTTTCAGTTTCGCTTGGGCTATCGTGGTATTGTATCGGATAGTATGTAGCTGCGAAAGCGGCATTGAGACTTTGGGCCCGTTGGATTATCCCTCTAATTGATCGAGATCGGATAGTATGTAGCTGCGAAAGCGGCATTGAGACACCAATTTTGAAACTATAAATACTGTCACAATGTTAATCGGATAGTATGTAGCTGCGAAAGCGGCATTGAGACACAGCTTTCACGTACTGTTCTGACAGGCATCCTTTCCATCGGATAGTATGTAGCTGCGAAAGCGGCATTGAGACACATTAAACTCAGCGTCGCTGAGTTCAGAATTTAGAGCCATCGGATAGTATGTAGCTGCGAAAGCGGCATTGAGACGTTAGCTGTTTATGAGTTAATAGCATAATTATACCAGTAATCGGATAGTATGTAGCTGCGAAAGCGGCATTGAGACATACATTGCGCCCGTTTCAGCGGCGAGATCGTAGTATCGGATAGTATGTAGCTGCGAAAGCGGCATTGAGACTGTGCCCAATAAGATTTTGGGAGATTGGTTCTGATATAAATAATTGTTATTATTTTTTTACTTCAATTAGCGGTGAAAGAAACATAATAGAAGGTAATCATATTTATCTTTGGGAAATGGCTAATGGTCAATATACCATTGAAGAAATTGTTTCACATGAAAATAGCCCTTATAATAATCAAGAATATAAAATGGAGGATATAATGGATTTCTATATTAAAATGTACAACTCTTTTGCATTATTGTTATCGAATTATTAAAATTAGCAAAAAAATAAATTGTTTTTCCTAAAAATATTGTATATTTTTGCTGAAATTTTTAATGATTTTGCCCTTTGTAAAATTCAAAATGTAAATTTATAGAATATGGAACAACAAGATTATTTGATGAAACAAGTAGAGCAGATGGGGCTGGTTTTGGGAAAAATACTCTCAAAATTGTTAAATTTAAAGGATAAAGGAACCATAAGTATGGAAACTATAAATCATATTTTTACCGAAGAATTGGATTTTGATATAAATAATATTTTGGATCGTTATTTTAATTACTATTGATCAGCTAATTAAAGTATTCATTTATCATTATTTTTTTAATGTGAGGTTTGAAATTATTCCCTCTTTATTGGAATTTTATCCTAAATTCAATACCCAATATAGCTATCTAAATGTTTTGCTTAATTCTCATTGTAATATAAACATCGGGCTTGTTTGGCATATTATTTATGTTTTAATTCTCCAAATTGTGATAATATGCATATATATTTATTTCAAAAATAAAAATCATATAAAACTTCTTGATTTTTCTCATATTTTTTTAAAGAAAGATGCTTGGATTATATTTATTTGAAGCCTTTGTTTATATTTGATTTAAAAGATTTATACTTGAATTGTTTTCGCGTTTTATTTTTCATTTATATTTTGAAAACACTTATTAGTAAAAAAACATGGTTAAAATAGAATCTTTATCCAAACATTATGCCCAAACTACTGCCTTGCATAATGTTCTCTTACCATTCCCCAACGATCTATTTTCGGTTTCCTTGGTTCCAATGGTGCCGGAAAATTAACAATATCTAAGTGAATTTTTAAATGCGTTTGCCATGGGCATGCCGCGCCAACATAATGGGTTTTGGGAAAGTTTGCGTATCTTTGTGAGTTGAAATATTATAAGGGAAATGAGTATGTTTTTTGATTTGGAAATGGATGAGATTGAGGAGCGGATTGGGGGCGAGCCTTTTCGGGTCGTTGCTGAGGCTGCTGAGGAGTTGAATGTGGAGGCGTATGTGATTGGGGGGTATGTGAGGGATATTTTCCTTCATAGGCCGTCGGAGGATATTGATATTGTGGTCGTGGGGAGTGGCATTGAGGTGGCTAAACTTGTGGCTAAAAAGATGGGACACTATTCGCATCTTTCAGTGTTCAAAAACTTTGGGACGGCTCAAGTTAAGAGCGGGAAATGGGAACTTGAGTTCGTGGGTGCTCGCAAGGAATCCTACAATCGCGATAGCCGGAAGCCTATCGTGGAAGACGGTACGCTTGAGGATGACTTGAATCGCCGTGACTTTACTATCAATACTTTAGCTATCTGCCTTACGAAGAAACATTACGGTGAATTGATTGACCTCTTCGACGGGCTTGACGATATGGAACGCCATACGATTCGTACACCGCTCAATCCTGACATTACCTTTAGCGACGATCCGCTACGAATGATGCGCGCCATACGTTTTGCCACTCAACTGGGCTTTGATATTGATTATGATACCTTCGAGGCTATTGAGCGCAACAAGGAGCGTATCACGATCATCTCGCAGGAACGTATTGTGGACGAGCTAAATAAAATCATTCTCTCACCTAAACCGTCCATCGGATTTCAACTGCTCGACCTTACGGGATTGCTGCAAATTATCTTCCCGGAACTTAGAGCCTTGAAAGGTGTGGAGACGAAGGAGGGGATCGGGCATAAGGATAACTTTGCACATACGCTGATGGTGCTCGACCGGCTTAGCCGGCATACGAATGAACTTTGGCTGAGGTGGAGCGCCCTTTTCCACGATATAGGAAAGCCTGTTACCAAGCGTTGGGACAACCGGCTTGGGTGGACCTTCCATAATCATAACTTTATTGGTGAACGTATGCTGCCGGAGATATTCCGCCGCATGAAACTCCCGACAAACAAGGAGTTGAAGTATGTCCAAAAGATGGTGAACCTGCACATGCGTCCCATCGCCCTTTCGGATGAAGAGGTGACCGACTCGGCCATCCGCCGTCTGCTGTTTGATGCGGGCGAAGATATAGATGACCTGATGAAGCTTTGCGAAGCCGACATAACCAGCAAGAATCCTGAAAAAGTGAAGCGTTTCCTGAATAACTTCCGCTTGGTGCGTGAGAAAATGGCCGGGATAGAGGAGAAAGACCGCATACGCAACTTTAAGCTCCCTGTCAGTGGCGAGGAGATTATGGAGACGTTCGGATTGCAGCCTTCGCGACCGGTGGGGACTATTAAGGAAGCCATCAAAAATGCCATTCTCGATGGAGAGATTCCTAATGAATACGAGGCTGCGCGTGACTTTATGTTTAAGAAAGCCAAACAGATGGGGATTGAACCCGTATGAGGGAGATGCGGCACGCCACATCTCTACAGCGAATGGTTATTCTTGTCTGGTGATTGATTTAACGCCTTTGGTGTTCTTTATCTTGCCGATAAGCTGTGCCAGTGATTTGGAGTCTTTTACCAGTACTCCGAAGACGCCATTGAAGAAACCGTCCTTGGTGGAGTTGATATTGAGCGAACGCAAAGCTACTCCTTTCTCCTTTCCAATTACAGAGGTGATGTTGGTCACGATACCGATGTCGTCGCGACCTGTTACCAACAGGGTTACCACGTAGTCGTTAGCCCCTTTACCGCTCCAGCGAGCCTCCACGATACGGTATCCGAAGCGGGCGCGCATCTCCGGCTCATTGGGGCAGTTCTTACGGTGAATTTTGATCCCCTGGGTGGATACAAAGCCAAATATGTCGTCGCCAAAGATGGGGTTGCAGCATTTGGCTAATTTATATTCTATGCCCGTCAGGTTCTTGTCAATCACCAATACATCTTCTTGAGACGCCATTTCTTCTGCTTCCGGTACGGTCACAAACTTCTCGGCGCTTAAGGGTGTATCCTCTTCCGCCTTTTCTTTCTTTTCCTGTTCCAGATAGTCCTCAATCACCTGATTGACGTCAAGTTTTTCGTCTGAAATGGCGACATAGAAATTAGTCACCGTCTTGTAGCCCTTCTTTTTTATCAAGCGCATCAAGGTAGCCTCGTCGGGTTCAATCTTTCGGTTCTTGAAGCGGCGTTGCAGCAGTTCCTTGGCATATTCGGCGCTTTTGGCCTCTTCTTCGCGAATGGCCTGCTTTATCTTGATACGCGCCTTCGATGTGGCAACAAAAGCCAACCATCCCTCCTTGGGCGATTGCGTAGGAAGGGTTTGAACGTTTACCGTATCGCCATTATTGAGGGTGTACCGGATGGGGACATTCTTCCCGTTTACCTTGGCCGATACACATTTGCATCCCACTTCGGTATGGACGGCAAAGGCAAAGTCGAGTACCGTAGCGCCTTTCGGCAGCTTAAGCAGCGTGCCTTTCGGGGTGAAGACGTATATCTCGTCTTTGTACAAGTCCATACTGAAGTTCTTCATCAGGTCGTAGGGATCGTTATCTGTCGATTCCAGCGCCTGGCGCACATTTGCCATGAAGGCGTCAAGCCCCATTTCCTCTTTCACCCCCTTGTATTTCCAGTGAGCGGCAAGGCCCAGCTCGGCAATCTCGTCCATGCGGCGTGTACGTATCTGCACCTCCACCCATCGTTCCTTCGGCCCCATGACCGTTGTATGCAAACTCTCATATCCATTACTTTTGGGTATGGATATCCAGTCTTTCATACGTTTAGGATTAGGCTGGTACATATTGGTGATGATGGAGAACACCCGCCAGCACTCCGACCGCTCCTTCTCTATCGAATCAAACGACTTGTCGAGGATGATGCGTATGGCAAAGAGGTCGTAGATCCCTTCAAACTCAATCTCCTGCTTCTTTAGTTTGCTGTTAATGGAGTGGATAGACTTGGTGCGTCCTTTGATGTCGAAGGTAAAGCCTTCATCCTCTAATTTCTTCTTTACAGGTGCAATAAACTCAGCAATATAAGCATCGCGCGAACGTTTGGTTTCGCTCAGCTTCTCCTTAATCATGGCAAACTGGTCCGGATCGGTGTACTTCAGGGAGAGGTCTTCCAGTTCGCCTTTAATAGCATAGAGACCAAGGCGATGGGCCAGAGGAGCGTAGAGATAAGATGATTCATGCGCCAGCCTGAGTCGGTCGCCTTCATTTACCAGATTTTTCCCTACCCGCATCATATAGAGCCGGTCGGCAATCATCAACAGAATCACCCGTACGTCTTCGGCAAAGGTAAAGAGCAAGTGGTGGAAGTTCTCAGAATCCACCGCCGTGTTGCGAGCATACAGATCAGAAGTCTTTAGCAACCTGGAAATGATAAGCGCAACGTCTGTGTCGAATAACTTCTCTATCTCTTCTATCGTAACAATTTGTTTCAGAACAGGACGATACAGCAATAGGGAGATGATTGGTGAGCGTTTAAGACCAATCTCGCATGACGCAATCAGCGCCGTGTCCATATTGCGCAGCAGTCCGTTGATTCCGTTTTTATCCCTCCCGTAGCAATTCATAGAAACAGCCCGTTGCATCAACTCGCGCAACTTATGAATATCTTCATTCTCAAGAAAAGAATACAGACTATTAAGCAATTGCCTGTACTTTGAAGCGAATAGCTGCTTTTCTCCCAGTGTAAAAAATGTCTCAGTATCCATAGTTCATGCCGTATAAGATAAATCTTTTATGTTGTAAAAGTAAGTTTTTAATTAAGAAAAGGCGTCTTTCTGTGATACTTATTTTATACTTTTGTATGAATTTAAACCAGATCTATTATTGAATAATGTTTTCTAAAATGAATAATATGCTACATGCAAGTGACTTAAATCTATTGGCCTCTAAGGGGATCAATGAAAAACAAATAGAGGAGCAATTAAATTGTTTTGAAAAAGGATTCCCTTACTTGGAAATAACCGCATCTGCTTCCATTGACAAAGGTATTACGGTTATAGCCAAAGAAGAACAACTGACATATATAAAAGCGTGGGATGACTATCTGGATAGCAACAAGCGGATTGTCAAGTTCGTACCCGCATCGGGAGCTGCCAGCCGCATGTTCAAAAACCTCTACGAGTTTCTTTCGGCCGAGTACAAGGCGCCGACTACTTCATACGAAAAAGAATTCTTTAACAATATCAGTAAGTTTGCCTTCTATAGTGCGCTGAATGCCGCTTGTATGGCGAATGAGGGGAATTACATAGCCGAACTGATTAAGGAAGGCAAATACAAAACGATTGTGTCCCATCTTCTCGAGAAGAAAGGACTGAGCTACGGACAATTGCCTAAAGGTCTGCTGCTGTTCCACACCTATCCTCATGGTCTTCGGAAAGCGGTAGAGGAACATCTGGCCGAAGGTGCTATGTATGCCAAGAACAATTTGGGTGAGGTAAACCTCCACTTCACCGTCTCACCCGAACACGAAGCTCTATTTATTAAATGTATTAAGGAGCGGAAGGAAATATACGAAGACAAATTCTCCGTCGAGTACAACGTTTCGTTCAGCCAGCAAAAACAATCCACAGATACGCTTGCTGTTGATATGAATAACCAACCCTTCCGCGATAAAGACGGGAAGTTGATATTCAGACCCGGCGGGCACGGCTCCTTGATTGAAAATCTGAATGATATAGAGGCCGATGTGGTCTTTGTGAAGAACATAGACAATGTAACCCCCGACAGCCTGAAGTATGCTACGGTTATATACAAAAAGATACTGGCCGGCGTATTAGTCACCCTCCAAAAGAAAATATTTGAATACCTGCAACTGATTGAAGGCGGTAAGTATTCACATAAGCAGATGGAAGAAATGATCCATTTCCTTCAGGATGAACTCTATATCCGAAACAATGATATCAAATTCCTGGAAGATGCCGAGTTGATTCTCTACATCAAACGGAAATTGCACCGCCCCCTTCGTGTATGTGGCATGGTACGGAATTACGGCGAGCCGGGTGGAGGCCCTTTCTTCGCTGTCAATCCGGACGGAACGGTCTCCCCCCAAATCCTTGAAAGCTCGCAGATAGACCTGAACGACTCCGAGAAGAAAGCCCTTTTCGACGGAGGTACTCACTTTAATCCGGTTGACTTGGTATTAGCCGTCAAAGACCACCAGGGAAATAAGTTCAATCTACCCGACTACGTAGACAAAAACACAGGCTTTATCTCCCTAAAAAGCAAGGACGGACGCGAGCTTAAAGCCCTCGAGTTACCCGGACTCTGGAATGGCGCCATGAGCGATTGGAACACCGTCTTCGTAGAAGTCCCCATAGAAACATTCACCCCCGTAAAAACCGTCAATGACCTGCTTCGCCCCGAACATCAATAATTCAACTTAAAATAAAGAAGATGAGAAAAGTATTTTTATGGATTGCCGGTATCTTGTATTGCTGCGGTATTGCTGCACAAGGGCAAACAACAACAGATGAGCAAAAGTATCTGAATGCCATGCATAAGTACATTACATCCGATAAGTTATTTGGATATGTTCAGCAATTATCCGACAGCACTTTAAAGGGACGTTTGGCCGGCTCCGAAGGAATGGCTCAAGCTGTAAAAATCGTACAGGGTTATTATGCGCAATGGAACCTGCTTCCGGCAGGCTCGAATGGAAGCTATATTCAGGAATATCCACATCCTTCCGTAGAGATAGAGGAAGGTTCTGTAGAAATACTTTTCCCCTTGCAGGGAAATAAAGGGAAAGAAGCGCTTTGGCTGCATAAAACCTATCCCTGGGCCGATGGCTGGTTTGCCGGCAATAACTCAGGCACAGGAGATATAACAGCCGATATAGTCTATGCAGGCTTCGGTGTTACTGCTCCAGAATTGGGTTACGACGATTACAAAGGCATAGATGTAAAGGGAAAGATCGTTTTGATTGAAGGAGAAACACCCAACAAAAGCCAAAAGCCCGACTCCATCGCTCTTTGGTATAAACATACGCTGCACCAAACTAAAATGGCCAATGCTGCCGAACATGGCGCTATCGGCTTGCTGTATTATTGGGTGCCCGGCCCCAATGCCTTATACAATCCCGACTTTGTCTATTGCCATGTGACCCTGCCGGTGGTAGAGGATATTTTCCTCGGTAGCGGAAAAACCTATAAAGAAACAGTAGCTAATATATACAAAACCCTAAAGCCAGCCTCCTTCAATACAGGAAAAAGGGCGCATATCAAAATGGTCTCCAGCTATCATCCCGAAACTACGGGAAAGAATATCCTGGGCGTAATAAAAGGAAGCGATCCTAATTTGGCTGATGAGTATGTAGTTATTTCTGCGCATCTGGATCATTTAGGTATGATACCCTATCATATTGCCGGATCCAACGATAATAATGCTTCTTCTGCTGCCCTGTTGGGCGTGGCCGAAGCCTTGTCGAAAAGCGAGATAAAACCCAAACGGAGTGTCCTCTTCCTGAGCTTGGACGGGGAAGAAGCAGGTTTGACAGGTAGCACGTATTACACCTTACATCCGCTCATCCCGAAAGAAAAAATTAAAGCCATTATCAATTTGGAGCAGGTTGGAACAGGCGAAGGATTAGGAGCCGGTTTTGCCAAGCAGTCGCCTCAATTAGAACAGCCTTTGCTGGAAGCAAACAAGAAATATGTACATAGGAACCTCCGAACAAGAAGCAACCCCTATCTAACCCGCCCGCGAACGGATGGAGCCGTCTTTGCTCAAGCCGGTTATCCGGTTGCCGACCTTACTTCGGTAGGCGGCGGATTCTACCACCACCCGAAAGACAATGTTGATTCCATCAATCCCGAAATGCTCCAATCCTCAGCCAACTGGATATACTGGATAACCTTGCTAATTGCAAACGAGTGAAACCAGGGTAAACGCATTTAAAAATGCTGACCCCAAAAAGATATATCCACATTTCCGTATGCCGTCAGGCTATGCCTGATGGCATACGGATACGCAGATATTAAGCTATCGGCAATTCTACGCATTTGCCGGATGAACTTTAAGGTTTGCCCTGCCTTTTTTGGCCTGACCTGGTAAATAACCGGGTGGAATAATTATATTTGCAGTTAATAAATGAGTATTACACTAACCTCTTAGACTTATGCTTAATTTGTTATTTAATACCAGAGATGAACAAACTAAAGTAGATTTGGCTAAAATCGTTTATTTTGAGGCGGATGGGAACTATACCCACGTCATTTTCATGAACAACTATAAGGCTACGATTTCTGTGGGTTTGACAAAAATTGAGAAATTGCTGGAAATGCAGTTGAAAGACAATCCGGGGCAATACATTGTAAACAGAAGCTTTATCTTCCAGATAAATATTCTTAAACAGAAACTGCTCCTATCCAATATGGAGCACATGCCCGTCTTCTCCTTATCCATAGCCAAGGAAGCATTGAAAAAACTAAGGGACATTCAAATAAAGAAAGACGATGGAAATAGTAATCGGTAGGGAAGGCAATCAACCCTTCCCCATAGCGGACACATCAGTAAGCAGGAAACATGCTATATTCAGGATATTACCTGACGGTCAATATCAATTGGAAGATACAAATTCTGCCGGAGGTACCTATATTATTGAACCGGACGGTCATGCCCGGAAGATAATAATGCTAAACTCCCTGATTCATCAATTAATCCCAGCCTTTCATCCTTTATAGGAGAAAAAAATTGCAATATGATTTTGGCTTCCATATATTTGTTCAAAATTAATCCTAAAAAATTAGCATTATGAAAACTGAAGAAACAAAATTAGCTGAAGAGGGAAACGAAAATGAACCTGAAAACGTAAATGGAAAAGTAAACGAAAGTGTAAATCCTGAAACACAAGAAAAGCAAAAATCATCTGCAAAGAAGAATGTAGCTTTTACTGCGGGTGGCGTAGTTGCAGGTGCCGGGTCAGCAGTTGCCGGTCAATTTGCATCTGCTTATCTGGAATCTGATGCAGAAGAAAGCACTCATACATTCGAACATGCCGGAACTTCCGTTGCACCTGAAGCACATGTGAGTGATGATCTCTCGTTTGGCGAAGCTTTTGCCGCTGCAAGGGCAGAAGTTGGGCCGGGAGGTACGTTTGAATGGCATGGCAAAGAATATGGAACCTATTACAAGGATGAATGGGATAATATGGATCCGGGAGAACGCAATCAGTATTGGGCCAGCGTTGGATTGAAACCTCATCCAACAGATGACAATCAAATCACAGATCAACCGGATGCGAATACGGAACTGCTTGCCCAAGAAGATTTAGAAGTAGACGGTATTCCGGAATTTGATGAATCAGAAGTGGATGTGGTAGCGCTTGGTGGCGAAGATATACTCGATTCACATGATATTCCGGTAGATGAGGTTGAGATGAGCGATGGGGAAGAAGTACTGTATGTGGATGTGGAAGAGACGAAACGCATACCGACATCCGGTAGTGCACCTCGCTCGATTATTCCCCCGAAGCCCAAACCAAAGCAGTTTCCATGGAAACCCATTGTCGCAATAGTTTCAATAGCAGCGGCAGCCTTCCTCCTGTTTTTCCTTTTAGGGGCAAATTCTTCCGGCATTAAAGGACCGGAAGCTGCAATAGAAATGGTTTACGTGCAAGGCGGAACGTTTTCGATGGGTTGCAGTGGTGAGCAAGGCAGTGATTGCTATTACGATGAAAAACCCTTGCACAGCGTAACAGTGAGCAATTTCAATATCGGAAAATACGAAGTAACACAGGCGCAATGGAAACAGATAATGGGCAGTAATCCCAGTGTTTTTAAAGGTGACAATCTGCCGGTAGAAAATGTGAGTTGGGAAGATGTTCAAGAATTTATCTCCAAGCTCAATGCAGCTACAGGCAAGCGGTACCGCCTTCCAACGGAAGCTGAATGGGAATACGCTGCACGTGGAGGAAACCGGAGTCAAGGTTATAAATATTGCGGAAGCAACAATCTGAATAATGTGGCTTGGTATTGGGATAATTCAAGCAATAAAACCCATCCTGTTGGCGCTAAATCACCTAATGAGCTGGGTATCTATGACATGAACGGCAATGTATATGAATGGTGCAGCGACTGGTACGGTAACTACAATAGCAGTTCTCAAACGAATCCTACAGGCCCTTCTACCGGTTCGTACCGCGTTTTGCGTGGCGGCAGCTGGGACGACTATGCGGAGGACTGCCGCGTGTCGGATCGCCTCAACTTTGCGCCCGGCTACCGCGGCGACGACGTTGGCTTCCGCCTGGTTCTTCCTCTTTAGTTTGCCACGAGATATTTATCTATGTTTTAAGCTAAAGAAATAGACTGAGTTTGCCGAAAAAAAATATTTATATTTGCACATTGAGAAACAAACTACTACAATCGTATGCAACTAAAGCAAGGAACATCTTTACAAGGGAATAAGAACCTTTACCGTATTGAAGGGGTATTAGGTCAAGGTGGTGGCTTTGGTATCACCTATCTGGCTACCATGAGCGTTCAAGTGGAAGGCTCGCTTGGTAAGATAAATACCAAAGTGAAGGTTGCCATAAAGGAGTTTTTCATGAAAGACCTTTGCAACCGTAGCGAAAGTACATCGCATGTATCCGTTCCTTCTGAAGGGAGCAAGGATTTGGTTGAGCGCTACAAGCAAAAGTTTATTAAGGAGGCCAAAAGTATCTCCAGACTTCAGCACCCCCATATCATCAAGGTGGTAGAGGTTTTTGAGGGAAATGGCACTGCCTATTATGTAATGGAATACATCGAAGGCAGCTCGCTTCAGGAATTGGCAAGGCAACGAGGGGCTTTGCCTGAACAAGAAGCATTGAGATACATTGTTCAAATAGCTTCAGCCCTGGATTATATCCATTCCCGCCAGTTGAATCATCTGAATGTGAAGCCCGGCAACATTATTTGTCAACCGGACGGTGAGGTTGTATTGATAGATTTCGGGTTGTCAAAACAATATGACGAGAGAGGCGAAGAAACCAGTTCCACCCCCTTAGGCATCAGTGCAGGCTATTCACCCATTGAACAATACGAAGGCGTAAGTCAATTCTCCGCCCCAACGGATATCTATGCGCTGGGCGCCACGCTGTATAAGTTAATAACGGGTCAAAACCCACCTGTTGCCTCCGATGTAATGAACGCCGGTCTTCCTCCACTGCCCGCCGGTATTAGTGCCGACACAGTGCAAGCTATCCAAAAAGCAATGGAACCCGGACGCCGCAACCGTCTCCAAACCATCAAAGAGTTCCTCGCTCTTTTGGCTGATGTGGAAGTGTCGGTTCCCCTTTTGTTTTTGCCCCCTACCCTAAGATTCAAAAAGTTCCTCGCTCTTTTGGCTGATGTGGAAGAGACGAAACGCATACCGCCATCCGGTAGCGCACCTCGCCCGATTCCACCCATTCCCCCGAAGCCCAAACCAAAGCAGTTTCCATGGAAACCCATTGTCGCAATAGCTTCAATAGCAGCGGCAGCCTTCCTCCTGTTTTTCCTTTTAGGGGAAAATTCTTCCGGCATTAAAGGATCGGAAGCTGCAATAGAAATGGTTTACGTGCAAGGCGGAACGTTTTCCATGGGTTGCAGTGGTGAGCAAGGTGGTGATTGCCATGGCAGTGAAAAACCTTTGCACAGCGTAACAGTGAGCAGTTTCAATATCGGAAAATACGAAGTAACACAGGCGCAATGGAAACAGATAATGGGCAGTAATCCCAGTTATTTTAAAGGTGACAATCTGCCGGTAGAAAGTGTGAGTTGGGAAGATGTTCAAGAATTTATCTCCAAGCTTAATGCAGCTACAGGCAAGCGGTACCGCCTTCCAACGGAAGCTGAATGGGAATACGCTGCACGTGGAGGAAACCGGAGTCAAGGTTATAAATATAGCGGAAGCAACAATCTGAATAATGTGGCTTGGTATGTGGGTAATTCAAGCAGTAAAACCCATCCTGTTGGCGCTAAATCTCCAAACGAGCTGGGTGTCTATGACATGAGCGGCAATGTATGGGAATGGTGCAGCGACTGGTACGATAACTACAATAGCAGTTCTCAAACGAATCCTACAGGCCCTTCTACCGGTTCGTACCGCGTTTTGCGTGGCGGCAGTTGGTACGACTTTGCGAAGTACTGCCGCGTGTCGTATCGCGACGGCAGTACGCCCGGCGACCGCGGCCGCAGCGTTGGCTTCCGCCTGGTTCTTGTTACTATCACGGAAATCCAAAAGCCTGTCGATAATCCTTCAAGGCAAATACAAGACAGCAGACAATCTGCAAAGACGAAATCCGCCCCGGTTGAGCAGACCAAACCTGCTCCTGTTGAACAGGCAACGCCTTCACCTGCAATAGAAATGGTTTACGTGCAAGGCGGAACGTTTTCGATGGGTTGCAGTGGTGAGCAAGGCAGTGATTGCGGTGACGATGAAAAACCCTTGCACAGCGTAACAGTGAGCAATTTCAATATCGGAAAATACGAAGTAACACAGGCGCAATGGAAACAGATAATGGGCAGTATTCCCAGTTATTTTAAAGATGACAATCTGCCGGTAGAAAATGTGAGTTGGGAAGATGTTCAAGAATTTATCTCCAAGCTCAATGCAGCTACAGGCAAGCGGTACCGCCTTCCAACGGAAGCTGAATGGGAATACGCTGCACGTGGAGGAAACCGGAGTCAAGGTTATAAATATAGCGGAAGCAACAATCTGAATAATGTGGCTTGGTATTGGGATAATTCAAGCAATAAAACCCATCCTGTTGGCGCTAAATCACCTAATGAGTTGGGTGTCTATGACATGAGCGGCAATGTATGGGAATGGTGCAGCGACCGGTACGGTGACTACAATAGCAGTTCTCAAACGAATCCTACAGGCCCTTCTACCGGTTCGTACCGCGTTTTGCGTGGCGGCAGCTGGAGCGGCCGTGCGGAGGGCTGCCGCGTGTCGCTTCGCGACTACAATGCGCCCGGCATCCGCTACTACAACGTTGGCTTCCGCCTGGTTCTTCCTCTTTAGTTTGCCACAAGACATTTATCTATGTTTTAAGCTAAAAAAGAAATACTCGAGATTGCCTGATGAGGAGTGAGGGACGAACGACGATTAAGGCAATCGAGCAGATAATATAAACCGCCATTGGCGGTCGAAAATAAATTTATAAATATGCAGTATAGGATATTTACGATATCAATATTTGATGAAGGGAAATGCATAGTTTATGATAAAATCCGAAGGGATATTTTCAAGGGGTAGATTATCAAATTGTCGCTTTTGTCTTTTTGTCAAGAATAGCAGAATGTCAAAAAATGGTCTTTTTTTTCTTTGATATTTGAGGCGATTTTGGGCTTTTAACACGAAAAACGCAAGGATTTGCGGGTTTGGCAAATACAAAAAGACAGCAATAATGGGTTGAAAGTTGAAAATTGAAGGTTGAGAGTGGGAATGATGCTCTACTATTTATATTTTCCTTTCAATGGCTGCCATAACGTCATTAAGGCACTCAAGGGATTTAAGGGTATTTTAAATCTTAACAGACCTTAATATTAACCAAATAATAACTAATATTAAATGTCATTCACAATTCATCTTCATCGCTTCAGGAAATCATTTAGATGATTTTAAAAATGATCTAAATGAAATTTCCAAATTATGCTGATGACGTCCGGAAATCATCTAAATGATTTCCCCAAAAGAAGCCGTCTTTTCAAAATATTTTTCCCGAATCACGACAAAAGCTTTACATATTCATTATTTTTGGCCGTTTTGTTCGAAACTCCGAATTTCTCGTAACAAAAAAAAGTCCCTTTTCCTGACAAAAGGGGCCTGTTTTAACTTTTTTTAATTGACAAATGAAAAATAACATTCTCTTAAATTCAATCAATTACGAATGACGAATTAGCCCATTTCCTGTTTTCGTCATTGGGACACCCGAAAAATTGGACGCCCCTACTTTTTAGCCCTTTTCAACCCGTTCTATGGAGCTTTTAAAAATTATCTTTCAGATTTGTATGCCGTTAGGCATAACCTGTCGGTGGAAATGCGTCCCTATATGCCGTTAGGCATAATATATTGGTAGCCGTGGGTTTTTAACCCACGGGCAATAACGCCCCGCCCTTCTCTCGCCGCGTAGCGGCGTTATCTTGGAAGAAGATAGAAAGGTTTTCTTTGATTAGCAGGCTTATTGATTCGCTATTCCGAGATGCCGCCGCTACGCGGCGGGAGAGGGGGGGGAGCTTTTGTTCCGTGGGTTAAAACACCACGGCTACCAATATATTATGCCTAACGGCATACAGGGACGTATTTCCCCGATACGGCATACGGAACGCATTTCCACCAATAGGCTATGCCTGATGGCATACGGATACGCAGATATTAAGCTATCGGCAATTCTACGCATTTGCCGGATGAACTTTTAAATGCGTTTGCCCTGCGAGTGAAACACATTGTTTAGCTCTGTGTCGCAAAAAAGTGTATCTTTGTACACCTAAATAGTAGAAATGTTTAAATGGACGACAAAATGGGAAAAACGATACAGTTTACAAAAATGCATGGGGCAGGTAACGATTATATTTATGTGAATGTGATGGATTATCCGCTGGAGAACCCGTCGGAGTTAGCTATACGCTGGAGTGTCCCGCATTTCGGTATTGGAGCCGATGGGTTGATCCTAATAGACAAGTCGGATAAGGCAGACTTTAAGATGCGAATGTTTAACAGCGACGGCTCCGAAGGCAAGATGTGCGGCAATGGCGCCCGCTGCATAGGCAAATACGTTTACGATAAAGGTTTAACCGATAAGACCACCGTCAGCTTGGAAACCCTCGCAGGTATTAAAGAATTGCAATTAAAAGTACAAGACGGCGTTGCTACGGAAGTAACCGTAGATATGGGTGCTCCAAAAATCGGCAATCCCGCGTTAATAGTTGAAGCTTCGGGACAGACATTCATCGGAACAGAAGTTTCAATGGGTAATCCGCATCTGGTTATCTTTGTGGACGATGTAAATGCGATAGACCTACCCGTAGTAGGCCCCTTGATTGAAAAGAATCCCTTATTCCCCGAAGGAGTAAATGTAGAATTTGTTCAGGTGAGAAATCCTGAGGACGTGAGGATGCGTGTATGGGAACGAGGCTCCGGAATCACGATGGCCTGCGGAACGGGAGCCTGTGCTACTGTAGTGGCAGGTGCATATAATGGAAAAACAAAACAAAATGCAAATGTTGAAATGGATGGTGGAACGGTAAATATCCTCTGGGATAAGGAAACAGGAGACGTTTTTAAAACGGGAGGTGCAGCGATTGTATTTGAAGGTACGATTTCTATTTAATAAAAACAATACCTGGGACAAGGCAAATAATAATACAAAACAATACAAACAAAACAATTTGAATATGGCATTAGTCAATGAAAACTTTCTGAAATTGCAGAATAGTTATCTCTTTGCAGATATAGCAAAGAAGGT
Organism: Bacteroidia bacterium; assembly: GCA_025996775.1. Classification (GTDB taxonomy): domain Bacteria; phylum Bacteroidota; class Bacteroidia; order Bacteroidales; family Tannerellaceae; genus DFXE01. The sequence goes on from BNTS01000009.1 coordinate 41,593, forward strand.
GAATACCTTCAAGGTAACTCATCCAAAAGATAAAATTATTCGCTTAGGCATAGGCGATGTTACCCAACCTCTTCCCGAAGCCGTTAGAGTAGCCATGCATAAGGCTGTAGACGATATGGGGAATAAGGATACGTTCCATGGTTATGCACCCGATCAGGGTTATTCTTGGTTAATAGATGCAATCATTAAAAATGATTATGCATCGCGAGGAGTAACGATCGACCCGTCCGAAGTATTTGTAAGCGACGGCGCCAAGTGCGATACCGGAAACATAGGCGATATACTGCGTCAAGACAATAGCATAGGTGTAACCGACCCCGTATATCCGGTTTACATAGACTCCAACGTGATGGCCGGACGCACGGGCTCCTTTGCGGACGGTAAATGGACAGATGTTGTATACATCCCCTGTACGGCCGAGAATAATTTCGTGCCCGATCTGCCAAATAGAAGGGTGGATGTACTTTATCTCTGTTATCCCAACAATCCGACCGGGACGACGCTAACGAAAGATGAATTAAAAAAATGGGTGGATTATGCGCTCGCTAATGATGTAGTTATCATGTACGATGCTGCTTACGAAGCTTATATTCAGAACCCGGACATTCCTCATTCTATTTATGAGATTAAGGGAGCAAAGAAGGTGGCCATAGAGTTTCGCAGTTATTCGAAGACAGCAGGCTTTACCGGCATACGTTGCGCCTATACTGTGGTGCCAAAAGAACTAAACGGCTTTACCTTAACCGAGCAACAAGTTTCACTGAATAGTTTGTGGAACCGCCGAACAGCTACCAAGTTCAATGGCACAAGCTATATTACCCAACGAGGAGCCGAGGCAATATACTCACCTGAAGGGAAAGAGCAGGTGAAAGCTACGATAACCTATTATATGACCAACGCCTCCATTATGCGCGATAGCCTTATCAAATGTGGATTTGAGGTGTTTGGCGGAGAGAATGCTCCCTACATCTGGCTTAAGACACCCAACGGCCTTACCTCATGGCAGTTCTTTGATAAACTTCTCCGCGAGGCAAAGATAGTTGGTACTCCCGGTGTAGGCTTCGGTCCCAGCGGCGAAGGCTATTTCCGCCTCACCGCTTTCGGCGACCGCGATGAAACCATCGAAGCCATGGACCGACTCAGGAAGCTTTAATTGCTTGCGAAATATCATTATAGAGATCATCTGTCGACTCCAATCCCACGGAGAGGCGGATGGTTTCTTGTTTTAAGTGCATGCTTTTACGAACGGATTCGGGGAAGGTGCCGTAGATTGTGCTGGCCGGATGGATGATAAGCGATTTATTATCGAACAGATTGGTGGCGCGACGGATTAGCTTTACATGATCTATTAATGAGAAGCAGGCCTCGCGAGAAGCCAAGTCGAACGTCAGCATAGCACCCGGAAGATCACCAAACTGCTCCTTGCTGATAGCATAAAACGGATTGTTCTCTAACCCTGTATAATTAACGGATACAATACCTTCCAACGATTCTAAGCGTTTGGCCAACTCTAAGGTAGTGGATGCCTGGCGCCTAAACCGCAGGTCGAGGGTTTCCAGACCCAGTGTTTGCATATAAGCTGCTTGAGGAATCATGTAGGCCCCGATATTGCGATGGATTTCCCGACGCATACGGGTGGTGAAGGCTTCCGTTCCCAACGGCCCCTGCCACATCTTCAGTATCTTATGGTGAGACCAGTTGAAGGTTCCATAGTCAAGTATCAGTCCTCCCAAACCGGTAGCTCCTCCTGAAATATATTTGGTAGAAGAGATTACCTCTATATCTACGCCAAAGTTATTGGCATGGAAGGTCGAGAAGGGAATAATGGTTGTGTCGGCTATCAGCGGAGCGCCTGTTGCATGTGCAATAGCTGCAAGCGCCTTCAGGTCGGCCACTTCCATCTGGGGGTTGGTGATTACTTCCAGAAAAATACCGCATGTCTTATCATCCACTTTCGAACGTACTTCGTCGAGGTTTGTTAAATCGCAGAAACGAATATCTACGTCAAAACCTGTTAGGGTATTCTTAAAGAAAGCATACGTATTTCCAAACAAATGAGGCGAAGTCACAATGTTAGCTCCGGCATACGCCAAGGTAAAGAACGTATTGCTGATAGCCGCCATCCCCGAATTGACTGCCGTAACGTTGTTTGCACCGCTTGCTTTGCGCACGCGGTTTTCAAAATACTGAACAGTGGGATTTGTTATGCGTGAATAGGTGTGATCCGTTGTGCGAGCGCAAAAAGCGTCCTCCATGGCTGTGGCTGTTTCAAACTCATAAGCTACCGATTGGTAGATCGGCATAGACAATGCATTGTATGCATCGGGCTTTTCATACGGTGTATGAAGCATTTGCGCCTCAAAACTAATATCTGTCATTTTCTATATAATGTTATGTTGTCTTTTTTTAAGCACAAAAGTAGTATTTAAAAACAAACTTGTTTTAACTTTGCAGCGAAATAAATAAAATCGTGTGCTTGCTACCACGTTAAAAACAAGAAATATGCAGAAAACTGTAACTATTCCATTCATGATACTGGGCATTTTATTCAATGTATGTCTGGTTGCGTCCAATCTGTTAGAGACAAAAGTGATTCAAGTGTTTGGCGTCACGGCAACGGCCGGACTGCTGGTGTTCCCCATTTCCTACATCATCAACGACTGTATAGCCGAGGTGTGGGGTTATAAGAAAGCCCGTCTGATTATCTGGAGCGGCTTTGCTTCCAACTTCCTGCTGATTGGCTTCTCGCAATTGTCCATAATGCTTCCCGCTGCACCGGATTGGAAGGGCGAAGAAGCTTTTGACTTCGTGTTTGGATTGGCTCCCCGTATCGCATTAGCCAGTTTACTGGCTTTCCTGACCGGCTCTTTTATCAATGCGTATGTAATGAGCCGCATGAAGATTGCTTCAGAGGGGAAGCATTTTTCCCTTCGAGCCATTGTTTCCACCCTGTTTGGTGAGAGCGCCGATTCCCTCATCTTTTTCCCATTAGCCTTTTGGGGATTACTTCCTCCCACTACCTTGTTGATAATGGTAGGAACACAAGCGGGGCTAAAATCCCTGTACGAAGTAATCATCCTCCCCGTTACCATCCGCGTAGTAAAGTATATCAAGCGGGTAGATAGACAAGATGTATACGATGTGGGTACCTCGTACAATATATTAAAGATAAAAGATATTTAGTCTTTGCTATGAATCTTTAGAGGGATTTCAAGGCGAAAAATGGGTTTTTAATTGTTTTTAGCAAGATATTGGCTCTTTTAATGTGAAAAATATTCTTCATTTCGCTATTATCCGAAAATAATTACTTTATTTTGTGACTTGATAAGGAATCATTAGTTCCTTTCCCTAATGTTTGAAAGTATGATGGACACTCACGAAACTAATTTGCCGATAGTAGAAGACGGCGCATTAGAAGAAACTAAAGCACCGGAAGTAACACCGGAAAGCGCCTCGGAAGAAGTTGTTACAGAGGAAACCACTGTAGAAAAAACGGTTGAAGAACCTGTTGAAGAAGCAGTAGAAGTAGAAAATGTAAAAACGGTAGAAGAAACCTCAGAAGCTTCTCTCGAGGAAACAGTACCTGTAAATAATAGTAAGTTAACGAAGGACGAAATCCTCAGTAAACTATCAGAATTGGTAAACACTTCAGTAGAGTCGGCTCGAAATGAAATCGAGTTGCTCAAGCAGTTGTTTTACAAGATTCGCAGGCTTGAAGTGGACGAACTGAAGAAAACATTCCTCGATGAAGGAGGCGAAGAAAAAGACTTTAAGGCTCCCGAAGATGCAATAGAGTCGAAAATAAAAGAACTACTGGCCGCTTATCGCGAGAAGAAAGCTTCTCAACATGCACAGGATGAACAGTTGAAAGCCGCTAATTATGCGCTGAAACTGCAACTCATCGATCGCATGAAGGAGCTGACCGAAAGTCAAGACGACTTCAATAAACTATACAACGAGTTTAAAGAGATTCAGCAACGCTGGAAGGAAGTAAAACCCGTTCCACAGGAACATGCCAACGAGTTGTGGAAGAACTATCAAATCTATAGCGAACGTTTCTATGATCTGATTAAGATTAACAATCAGTTCCGCGATTACGATTTCAAGAAAAATCTCGAAATGAAGACTGCCCTCTGCGAGACCGTAGAGAAGTTGGGACTTGAAGCTAATGTGGTTTCTGCCTTCCAACAATTGCAGAAGCTCCATCAACAGTGGCGCGAGATTGGTCCGGTAGCCAAAGATTTGAGGGAAGAACTCTGGTCGCGTTTCAAAGCTGCTTCTGCTGTTATTAACAAACGCCATCAGGAGCATTTTGAGGGGCTTAAGAGCAAGGAACAAGAACACTTTGAAGCAAAGGTTGCCATCTGCGAACAGATTGAAAGTATCGATTACAGCACACTTACCAGTTTCAAGGACTGGGAAGCCAAGAGTCGTGAGGTAACGGAGCTACAGGAAAAGTGGAAAAACATTGGCTTTGCTCCGAAAAAACATAATGTAAAGGTATTCGACCGTTTCCGTGCCACTGTTAATGCCTTCTACAACCACAAAGGTGAATTCTACAAAGGTGTTAAGGGTGAGATGGATAAGAATCTCGAGATGAAGAAGGCACTTTGCGAAAAAGCAGAAGCGCTGAAAGACAGCACTGAATGGAAGGAAACTTCCAACGCTATGATTGCCTTGCAGAAGGAATGGAAAACGATTGGCACAGTACCTCGCAAATATTCAGATTTGGTATGGAAACGTTTCATTGCAGCCTGCGACTACTTCTTTGAACAAAAGAACAAGAATGTTAGTTCTCAAAGAGGAACCGAACAACGCAATCTGGTAGCCAAGCGCGAATTGATAGCTAAGATTAACGCCTTGGACGAATCGTTGGGATACGACGAAGCACTCAGTACCTTGAAAGGATATCAGGCTGAATGGAATACCCTCGGATTTGTTCTCTTCAAGGAAAAAGACAAGATTTATAAAGAATACCATGAGGCTATTGACAGTCAGTTTGACAGGCTGAAAGTAGATAAGAACGACCGAAGGATGCAAGCTTTCCGCAACAATCTGAGTGAAAGCTCCAATGAAAGAGGGAAGGGGAAGTTGTATGGCGAACGCGAGAAACTGATGCGCTCCTATGAGCACATGAAGAATGACTTGCAGACCTATGAAAACAACATCGGCTTCCTCAGTGTCTCTTCTAAAGGCGGCGGTGGTCTGGTGAAGGAGATGGAACGCAAAATAGAAAAGCTGAAAGAGGAGATGGCTCTCATTATCAAAAAAATTGACGCCATCGACGAAAATCTGGAATAACAATCAAACTTTATTATTATAATCCGGGACACGAGACGGTAGTGTTGCAGCGAAAACAACACTACACGCCCCCGGTTCATGTGCGTAGCCTGATGAACGATTTGGCACTCCTCCCTGCATGGTATGCCGAGGCGGGTGATTATGTGTTCACCGATGAGGTGCCGACAGTAGATTATTTCTCTTTCCTTCCCCCGGAGATACGCCCGCAGGCTGTCCCCGTTTCCCGCAAAGACTTTAGTCATTCCCATAACGCCTTCTCCCGAATGGAAGCGGCTCCTTGGGGCTTGTCGCCACAAAGCATCCACCTATATAACGATTTGAAAGAACGCTACGGACTGGACTTGGATGTCCCCCTCTGGAGGGAGGATTATGTTACCCTTTCCGGTCGCCAAACTGCCGCATTATGTCTGGAGGAAATACGGCGGTTACTCCCCGGTCAAACGCTCCCTCCTCAACCCCTTTTCTTTTCGGAAGCAGATGAAATTGAGGCTTATATGCATCAATATCCCGGACGTTATGTGCTGAAAACGCCTTTCTCATCATCAGGTAGAGGGTTGTTGTGGCTGTCAGAAAGCGGTTTAAGTGTCGCAGATACTAATTGGATAAAAGGAGCACTCAGAAAACAAGGCTCTGTTAGCTTGGAACAAGCCTGGGAGAAAAAACAGGATATGGGATTGGAGTTTTATGTAAATGCCGAAGGGAAGGTGAATTACGAAGGTCTCTCTGTATTCCATACAAACGAAAAAGGGGCCTATAAGGGAAATGTTCTGCAAAGTCAATCCAGCCTGTGGAAACAACTTGAGAGTTACGTTTCTCCTGAAATGTTGAAACAAGTTCAAAAAGCGGTTACTCAGGCTGTTGAATATACGTATGGAGGTTGTTACGTTGGTTATCTGGGGGTAGATATGCTCATTTACAAAGCAGGCGACGGTTCCTTTGCCATCCACCCCTGTGTGGAGGTAAACCTGCGCTATACGATGGGCTTGGTGGCTATCCGCCTTTTTGAACAATTCCTGTCCGATAATGCAACCGCTCTCTTCCACATTCAATTTGAAGCCCGTTCCCATCAAGCTTTAGCCTACCATCAAGAGATGATGGCAACACATCCCATAAAGCTTACAGATGGCAAACTGCAGAAAGGCTACCTCTCACTCTGCCCCGTCACAACTGAAACACATTACATAGCCTACATCTTGGCTACTTAAAATAAATACTCTACCTTAGCGTTTATATATAATGTAAAAGAAGCAGCGGCATCCGAGACAACTTCTTCCATACCGGCTCCATCCCCTGAACCTGAACAACCGCTTCTACTGTTTCACCCAATCCGGAGAAGCCGTCAAGCAATCCTTCCCTCAGCGTACTTCTACGGACAATCCTGTAATTTTCATTGTAAAACTAAAAGCTTAATTCTACAGTGGGAGTTTTTGAAAATACCAAGTATTTGTATCGGATGGAAGGGGGTTGTAGAAGTAGCCTTCAGCGTCGAAGGATTGCAGGCGCTCAGGGTTTGTAATCTTGTTTTCGGCTATGAAGCGTAGCATCAGGCCCCGGGCATGTTTGGCAAATAAACTGTTGGTAGTCCATTTTCCTTTTATTTCCTGTTGGAATACAGGGGTTATGATGCGCGTTTGCGAGGGTAATAATTTCAGATCCATCATTTTGAAGTACTCTACGGATGCCAGGTTGATCAACAGGTAATCATTTTCTTTCAGCAATTGGCTCACGACAGTTGTAACCTTGTCTCTCCAGAAAGCATACAAATTGGGTATCAGCCCCGAACTCATATCCAAGCGGTATGGCTTAATCCGATCCAAAGGGCGGAGCACACCATACATTGCAGAGAATATGCATAAGTGCTTTTGCAAGAAATTCAAAGCAGATGCATCCAACCCGCCTGCATCCAATTTATCATACACATTGCCACTAAAGGCAAATATTGCCTCCTTCTGCACGACCTGTTCCGACGGAAACGTTTGAATAAACTCATAGGCAGCAAGTGCCATTTTAATACTGATCTTCTCCTTTTCAGCAATCTCATCAGCCCTAAACCCTGCAAGCTTGGCCATCAACGAATCCGCCTCTTTCAAAAACAGAGGCAGTCCCGCCCCTTTATATATCCCAATCTCCTTGAAATCAATAGACTTAGATGGAGAAATAACTATCAACATAAATATTCAACTATTAAATTAGACACTAAATATAACCATATTTACTCAATTGCCATTCTGTTTCCAAGGAAATAGTATATTTGCATGGTTTTGTAAATCAACTATAATAGATTAATAACATGAGAACAAGTATTTTGACACTAATCTTAGTTGCTTTGTTTGCAACCGCCGGTTTTTCACAACCTGCCAATAAAGGGAGCCTTGGCGATAAAAGCAGGGTGAAGATAGGATTGAACCTTTTTTCTTTTGACGTCCCCATCAAGGCCAAGCAAATGGATATTCTTGATGCCATCAAGTATGCAGCATCCATTGATATGGAGTGTATTGATATCACAGGTTACTATTTCCCCACTTATCCGGAGGTGCCCTCAGACGAATATATTTATGAAGTGAAGCGCACAGCGTTCCGTAATACCCTTGATATTGCCGGAACGGGTGTGAGAAATGACTTTACTAAAGTGGACAAAGCTGAACGACAAAAAGAAATTCAATTAGTCAAAGATTGGATTATTGTTGGGGAAAAGCTCGGCGCCAGCACAATCCGCATATTTTCGGGTCCTGAAGTACCCAAAGGGTACACATGGGATGAAACAGCTAAATGGATTGCCGAAGCTGTTGACGAATGTGCTGAATTTGGTAAGCAACATGGCGTTATGATCGGTTTGCAAAACCATGACGACTTCTTAAAAACATCAGATGACGTGAATAAGATTCTGTCCCTGTGCAAGTCTGATAATGTAGGCTTGATGCTCGACATCGGTTGTTTTCGCACCACCGACCCATATGTAGAGATTGAGAAAGTAATCCATCATGCTATAACCTGGCAGATCAAGGAGACAGTATTTGTCAATCAAGTAGAGACTCCAACAGATGTAAAAAGGCTGATGGCCCTTATCCAAAGGAAAAATTACAACGGCTATCTCCCCATCGAGACGCTCGGAAAAGGAAATGAAAAGGAACGTGTCAAAACATTATTTACCGCTCTGAAAAATGAAATAAAAAATTAACTACGCGATAAAGCATATCTTATATAGCGAAAAAGTATTTTGGGAAAAGTAGACACTAACTTTATCACCGGTTAAACAATTCATTGATCAATGGTAAGCCGGCAAAGTTTACGGAGGCTGAAAAGCTGAAGTTGAAAGATGCGTTGGCAGATGTCAGCGACATAATAAAAAACACATCGCTTCAAATCGTTTGAGTGTTGTTTGCTTGACGGCGGCCCCGGTTTCGGTCGGGGCTTTTTCATTGTCGAACTTCACTTGGCTGTTAAAGTAATAATAATATTTATAATAAAAATTAGACTGACGGGGAAAATCAGTCTTTGAGCCAGTTCCCCAAAAGGTAGCCCCTTTTCCCGGAAACCCTATACCTTTTGACCAAAAAGGGTAGCCCCTCCTGTTTTCGACTAAATACCGAATACCGGGATAAATTGCTCGAATTTTAGATGCGTTTGCCCTGCGGATGAACCACAAATATTTGCCGGATTGCGGAATTTTGAGTAATTTCGCGGGCTGAAAATTAAAGTATCAATGACTATTCAAGAAATAAAGCGACTTCGTGAAACAGAAGACAAAGTTGAATTTAAGGAAGCAAAGCGAAATTTCAACTTTGACGGCGGCAGCCATTCCGACCCTGCCGAGAGGCGGCGTTGTGTACTTGGATATGTTGTGGCTTTAGCCAACGAAGGTGGCGGCTATTTGATATTCGGAGTAAAGGAAAAGAAAGAATTACCGCACGAAATTGTCGGCACGACTTTTGGCGAAGGAAAAACAGGGGCATTGGAAGACGAGATTTACAAACGCCTGTCCGTTCGCGTAAAAATTGAAGAACTGTTTGATAGTGAGAAAACTGAAAACAACCGAGTATTGGTTTTCAAAATGCCATCGCGTAATTTAGGCGACCCATTGACTTTTGAAGGCGTTCCATTGATGCGTATTGGCGACAGTTTAAGAGCCATGTCAAATGCAGAACTGTTCAATATCCTTTCTGAACGCGTATCAGACTTTTCTGCTACGATTTGCGAAGGACTGACGTCTGAAGATTTAGACCCCGAAGCCATTGCGCTGATGAAAGCAGGTTATGCTAAAAAGCAGAAAAATCCCGCATTTGAAACTTTGTCCGACACACAGATTTTGAGTGATTTGGGACTGTCTGAAAATGGAAAATATAATTATGCCTCCTTGATTTTGCTTGGTACTCGGAAAGCCTTGCGCAAATATCTGCCCAATGCAGAGGTTATTATAGAATATCGCCTCAATCATTCAATGATACCCTATACGGCTCGCAAAGAATTTCAGGAATCGCTTTTTACGGTATTGGACAAAATCTGGGATTATGTCAATCAACCGGCAAGCAATCCTTTACTGCACGTTCAACACAAATTCAAAATATACGATATTTCGGCTTTCAACAAGGAAGTAATCAGAGAAGCGGTATTAAATGCCGTAGGACACCGGATTTGGAATGATTTGGGCAGCGTTGTCATTAAGCAATATCCCGATAGTATTAACATTATCAATTCCGGCGGCTTTCCAAGCGGAGTTACAAAAGATAATATATTGACAGTCAGAAGCCAGCCCCGCAACAAGCGGGTAATGGAAGTATTGGAAAAGACAGGGGAAGTAGAGCGTTCCGGTCAGGGTGTTGATAAGATGTATTACATTTGCCTGATGGAAGGAAAACCGTTGCCTGACTACTCGCAAACAGATGATTATCAAGTGGATTTGTGTTTGCGGGCAACAATTGTTGATGAAGCGTTTTATATTTTCCTAAACGAAATACAAGATGGCAGGGCAGAGAAATTGAACGTGTTCGACTTGCTGACGTTGGACAAGGTGAGGCAAGGCATCTCAACGGATTTATACGATGTGTCCGTTGAAAAACTACAGCGCGAGGGATTGATAAAATCGCAAAGCGCGGCAGACAAAAAATATGTGTTGGGCGACTTATATTACGAGATTGCACAGCAGCCGGCATATATCAAAGAATACAGGTTGAGGGACTTGCAGATTGTGGCGGGTTGCTTTGAAAAGGCAAAAGAAGTTTATATGAAAGATTTCGTGGAAGCCTTTCATAGTCAACTATCTCGTGAACAAGTACGTCATCTTATTTCAAAATTAGAAGCAGAAAAAATACTGACCATTATAAAAGCGCAAAAATATACCCGATATACATTGAATAACGATATTATCAGATTAAATGAAAATATCTATTCTCAATTCTTAAAAAAATTATCAGAATAAGGCTTTCAATTCCCCATAAGAATGTCGAATATCCCCATAAGAATTGATTTTAGCCAAGCAGTGAAATTACTAATAATCTTATTTGTAATTAATTAGAATACAATCTTAATTCCCCATAAGACGACCTCCCAAATCTACAAAGAGGGTAATTTCAATTCCCTATAGAAAGGAGGCGCGTAATGCTGTCTGATTGGAAAATGGTGATCCTTTCCCGCTATGACGGGGAGTACCCGCCGGCGACGGCTATCAGGAAAAGCTCGGAGGATATTGCATTCGACCTCTCCGGGATGGGGGAGTTTATAGCCGACGAGGTTTCTTATTATATGGCAGTCTATGGCTATCAGATAGACTTTGATGACGGTAAACCCGTCTGGCTGCTGCAGCCGCTTGAGATGGACAAATCACTAACCAATTAAATGGTTATGATACAAATCAGTATAGGTCCCATATGCCCGGTACTCCTTCCAAAATAGATCTAAACTCAATTCGTTGTCTCGTAACCGGTACTTCACAAATATATCGTTGATTGTAGCCCTGATATTCGATATGATCAGGTTTTTGTCCTTAGCATATTCATAAGATGACTTTATGATCCCTTTGTTCTTGTCGAAGTAATCCGGAGAGATACTGATCTTGGCCGGAACTTCCACTTTGCGTCGGCCGAGATAGAACCCAATATAGATAGGCGCAATTCCTTTAGAGTTCACTTTTTTTTGATAGACTGAGCATGTTGCCATTTTACCTACATTTATGTTATTATACTTAATTTACCTACAATTATATGTTAGCAAAAGTTAATAGCCTACGCGCGAATTTTGAAAAAACCTTGCTACAGCTACAAACCACAAAAGGAACCTCTTTCGGGATTCCCTGTACTTACTAAGATATGTTAAAAAGTGGAGCATGCGAGACTCGAACTCGCCACCTTTAGACTGCCAGTCTAACGCTCTAGCCAGATGAGCTAATGCCCCGTGGTGGAATTTGGGTGCAAATATACGGGTTTTGGTGAGATAATCACTATCTTTGTATGAGAAAATTTAAGGTTATGATTGTTTATAATACTACTTTCCATATTGATAGTGCGGTTTTCGAGGAAGGACTGGTTTATCTGAAAAAGGATTATATCCCTGCAGCTATTGCCGGAGGGATACTTAAACAGCCTCGTTTGAGGCAAGTGTTACATAATTTGACGGATGATGATACCGGAGGGAGTTTTGCTGTGCAGTTCCATGTAAAGGATATGAATGTTTTGAATGAGTGGAGGACACAGGTGGGAGAGGAGCTTCAAGGCGCCTTGATTAGGCGGTTTGGAAACCAGATTACAGGCTTTACTACGCTGCTGGAAGAAATTGACTGGGAGAAATGATTAAAGACCGGATTATATTAGGTATTGATCCCGGTACGATTGTTATGGGTTACGGGGTGCTGCGGATTATTGGCAACAGACCGAAAGCTGAGACTCTGGGCATCCTGCAACTTGATAAATATGAAAGTCATTACCTCCGTCTGCGCAAAATATTTGAGCGGGTGACGGGGCTGATAGATGAGTATCATCCCGATGAACTGGCTATCGAGACTCCTTTCTTCGGTAAAAACGTACAGAGTATGTTGAAATTGGGTCGTGCGCAAGGTGTGGCTATATCGGCCGCTTTGAACCGCGACCTCCCTATCTTTGAATATGCACCGCTGAAAATAAAGATGTCTATCACCGGAAACGGGAATGCTTCCAAGGAGCAGGTAGCCGGAATGCTTCAACGCATGCTGCATATCCCGGATGAAAGTATGATCGAGAAATTAGACGCCACCGATGGCTTGGCTGCGGCCGTATGCCACTACTTCCAAACCAACAACCCCGTCCAGGAAAAGAAATATACCAGTTGGAAGGACTTCATCAATAAAAATCCAAGTAAAGTCAAATAAGAAATTGTTAATTATCAATTAATAATTATTAATTGATAATTAACAATTGAAAATTATACGATTCCTTGTGCCATCATGGCGCGGGCTACTTTCATGAAGCCGGCTATGTTGGCGCCTTTTACGTAATTGATATAGGTACCTTTGCGTCCATGTTCAACACATTGCTGGTGGATGCTGCTCATGATTTGATGCAATTTGGCATCTACTTCGGCGGCTGTCCATGAGATGTGCATGGCGTTTTGCGTCATTTCCAAGCCTGATGTGGCTACGCCACCGGCGTTTACTGCTTTACCTGGTGCAAAGAGGGATTTGTTTTCAAGGAATACATCCACAGCTTCGGCGGTACATCCCATATTGGAAGCTTCGGCAATGCAAAGCGTTTTGTTGGCAACGACTATGCGAGCGTCGTTTTCGTCAAGCTCGTTCTGTGTAGCGCATGGGATTACAATGTCTGCCTTTTGTTCCCAAGGACGTTTGTCGGCAAAGAACTTAGCATTGGGGTATTTCTCAACGTAGGGTTCTACTACGTCGTTTCCGGTGTTACGCAGTTCGAGCAGATAGTCTATCTTATCGCCATAGATGCCGTCAGGATCGTAAACATAGCCGTCGGGACCTGAGATGGTGATTACTTTGGCTCCAAATTCAACCGCTTTGGTTATGGCTCCCCAGGCTACGTTGCCGAATCCGGAGACGGCTACTGTCTTGCCTTTGATGTCAATTCCTTGTGTCTCCAACATTTGGTGTACAAAGTAGAGTGCGCCAAATCCGGTAGCTTCGGGACGAAGGATAGAGCCTCCGTATTCCAGGCCTTTGCCTGTAAAGGTGCCGGTATTTTCGCGAGCCAGTTTCTTGTACATACCATACATATAGCCAATTTCGCGACCACCTACGCCGATATCACCGGCAGGTACGTCGGTATCAGGGCCGATATTACGCCACAACTCCAGGATAAAAGCCTGGCAGAAGCGCATGATTTCTGCTTCGCTTTTGCCACGTGGGGCAAAGTCCGAACCACCTTTGGCGCCTCCCATGGGGAGAGTAGTAAGTGCGTTTTTGAAAGTTTGTTCAAAGCCCAGAAACTTCAGAATAGATAAGTTCACAGAGGGGTGAAAGCGAATACCGCCTTTGTACGGTCCGATGGCATTGTTGAACTGTACTCTGTAGCCGAGGTTAACCTGTATTTCGCCTTTATCGTCTACCCAAGGCACACGGAAAGTAAAAATACGTTCCGGTTCAACTAAGCGCTCGATGATTTTAGCTTTTTCGAACTCGGGGTGTTCATTGTAAACTTCTTCTATGGATAGAAGAACTTCTTTTACTGCTTGCAAATATTCCTTCTCTCCGGGATGTTTTGCTTCCAGCGCTGATAAAATCAAATCTGTCTTCATTGTGTTTTTCTAACAATATTTATAACATTTTGTTGGCAAAGGTAGGCGTTTTTGGGATATCAAAGCCCATTTTGCTGACATTTTATTTTTTTAGCCTATTTTTTAACAGTAGCCTTGAGGCTCATATCAAGACTTTTGACCGAATGGGTAAGCGCCCCGATGGATATGTAATCTACCCCGGTTTCAGCATAGTCGCGGAGGGTGTCGGAGGTGATACCACCCGATGATTCGGTTTCGTAGCGACCGCATACGCGGGCAACTGCTTTGCGCGTATCTTCTACCGAGAAGTTGTCGAGCATGATGCGGTCAATACCGCCGGTATCGAGGGCTTGTTCCAACTCGTCGAAGTTGCGCACCTCTATTTCTATCTTCAGATCCTTCCCTTTCTCCTTCAGATAGTTTTTAGCGCAAGTGATAGCTTGGGGGATACCTCCGGCAAAGTCTACGTGATTATCCTTGAGAAGAATCATGTCGAACAGGCCGATGCGGTGATTTACGCCTCCGCCTATGCGAACGGCCTCTTTCTCCGGCATGCGCATGCCGGGTGTTGTTTTGCGGGTATCCAGCACACGGGTATGCGTACCTTCCAAGGCTTTTACATAGCGACGTGTCGTGGTAGCTATACCACTCATCCGCTGCATGATGTTTAGTACCAAGCGTTCAGTTTGCAGTAGCGACTGCACCTTTCCCTCTACCGTAAAGGCAATATCGCCTTTCTTTACTTCGGCGCCGTCTTCTATCAATACGTTTACTTTCAGTTCCGGGTCGAAGTGACGGAAAACACGTTTGGCAATTTCTACTCCGGCCAGTACGCCGTCTTCTTTGATAATCAATCGGCTTGTACCTTTAGCCGTGGCGGGGATGCAACTCAAGGTTGTAACATCGCCGTCGCCAATGTCTTCGGCAAAGGCTAATGTGATAAGTTCGTCTATTAAATGTTCCATTGAGATATATTATTCTATTCGTATCGATTGGATAATCGCTTTGTCGCCGTCGGCACGATACGTTATGTTTACGCGAAACTCACCTTTGGCAGTGGTCAATTTGCCTACTACAAATCCACTTTCCTTCTTGTCGGCATTATGCACCACGGTAAAACCTGTTGGTTTATTTGAACCGAAGAAGGCATTCAACATGGAAACGGCCCCGTTTGCATCACATTTCTTTGTCGAACCGGGTACAGCCAAATCCACCTCCTGATCCATCGAAGAAACAAGTGTAGAGGCGTTTCCGGCTTTGAATGCGCCGGAGATCAAGGAAATATCAGCAGCTTGAACGTACAGAAACGAGAAAACCGCTGTCAGAAATAAAACGATCCGTTTCATAGTATCCTTCTTTTAATGGATAATTAAAGTGCAAATATACGTAATAATAACTACTTTAGCGCTATTAAAACGTTAAAATGCAGTTCAAGCAGGCATGACCATCCTCAACAACGAACCCTACCATCACGAAAAGCGATTCGCCATAGCCTATATCCTAACCGGACGCTATAGGGTTAAAAATGAAAAATGGGGTTTTTCACCCCATTTACATTCATGGCTTTTTATTTGGCAACTTTTATGCAGAGCATTCTGTTTTGGTCGCGGATTAAAAGTTTGCCGTCAGCCAGGGCAATGGGCGCCCAGTTCTGAGTGCCGCCTCCCATTTGGGCCATACCGTCCATTGCAACACCTCCTTCTTTCAGCACTTCCGCTTGTGCGAGTGGTTTAAACGCTGTTGAATTGGGTTCTATCAGGTATAAGGTCTTCAAGCCGTCAGTTGCTAAAATCAATCCATCTGCGAGGATCATGCTTCCTCTGTCAAAATTCGGGTTTCGTCCGGTTTTCCATAACACTTTTCCGTTCATATCCATACACACCAGACCTTCGCGTTTTGCATTGGTACGGTACATGGCGTAGAAGTAACCGTTGTGGAAGAGAGCCGGTTTGGTCTGGTCGCCAAACTCCACCGTCGTAAAGAGTTCGGTTGTATCAAACGTGCCGCCTGCTTTCTTGTTCACTTGGATCATCGTTGCTCCACGCTCATAGCCACCCACAATCAGTAGCTTGTTGTCGCCTGCTTCCGTAGGAGGAGCGACTGTGATATGACATTCCCAATCGGAATAAGTCCACAAGATTTTCCCCGTGCCGGGATCTAGCCCAACCACCTTACCCTTGGTACGTGGCGCATTCGGATTCCCGAAAGGATTGGTAGATGAAATCACCATGACAATATGGTCTTCACCATGAATCTTGCAAACCGTTGGGCTTACATAATTCTCGTTGCCCAGGTTTGGGGTTTTCCAAACAACAGCGCCGGTAAGCTTGTTGTAGGCAATTACACCGGCATCAGGAGCCTGCGAGGATACGAGAAGCAAATCACCATAGATCAAGGGACATTGTGTAATTGCCCAGATAGGGATATTCTTGCCGCCGAAGTCAGTCCATACGTTTTTATTCCAAACCGGCTTGTGCGTTTTGATGTCGATACAATATAAGTCTCCGTTGAGTCCACAGGAATAAACATGGCGGTCGTCAACCACCGGTACACTCCTCGATCCGGGAAAAGGAACAGTTCCCGGAGAATCGTAACCGTATTTCCAGAGCTCTTCACCCGTTTCAAGGCTAAAACACCTCATGATGTCACCCACCTCGTCGTCCCTGTCAAGCAGGTATACTTTGCCGTCTTTGACAACGGGACCGCCATACCCGGTGTTTGCTTTTACCGCCCACAGCACATCAGGACCTTTTTCCGGCCAACTCCTTAATATCCCTTTTTGAGCAGATGTACTGTTTCTTTCAGGCCCAAGAAACTGAGGCCAGTCCTGAGCTTTAACTGCCGGACAAGAGAAAATAAATAGTGTAGCGATAACTATAAAAGGATTGCGTGTTTTCAATACTTTCTTGTTTTTCATGATCTATCTTTATTAAATTGTTATTCTCCCTGCGAATCTACGATTATATGATACCCGTACATATAGACAGATTACGGATTTTTATACCATTTTTACTGATTTGCCTTGCCACTATACAACCATTCAAGAGAATGATTACTTTTGCGATGGACTCAAAATAAAAAAAGCGTATGTCTGAGATATTACATTTGAATAAAGTTCAGGATTTTAATGATTTCCTTGGTGTGGAAACATTGCATCCATTTGTCAGTGTTGTTGACCTTTCAACTGCGAAGCCTGTTAAGAACAGTCGTAAGAACTATGGCTTTTATACCATTTTTCTAAAAGATGTAAAGTGCGGTGATTTAAGATATGGACGTAGCTATTACGACTATCAGGAAGGGACGCTTGTGTTTATCTCTCCCGGACAAATGGTTGGTGATGACGACAACGGCCAACTTCTTCACCTGAAAGGCTGGGCATTGATGTTTCATCCCGATTTGCTTCGAGGCACTCCTCTATCGCGACGGATGAAAGAATACCTATACTTCTCATACGAGGTGAACGAATCGCTGCATATATCCGAACGTGAACGTCAATTGGTTATCAATAGCTTTATCGAAATAAGGGATGAGTTGGAACGTTCCATCGACAAGCACAGCAAGTCAATCATCACAGCAAGCATTGAGGTTCTGCTCAATTATTGCATGCGTTTCTACGACCGCCAATTCATTACACGTGAAAACGTGAATAAAGATTTACTCTCTCGCTTCGAAAAGTTGCTCAATTCTTATTTTGATTCTGAGAGACCTCACACAATCGGATTGCCTTCTGTGCAATATTGTGCCGGCCAATTACATTTGTCCGCAAACTATTTCGGCGACCTTATAAAAAGGGAAACAGGAAAGTCGGCTCAGGATTATATTCAGTTGAAGCTGATAGACTGCTCTAAAGACAAGCTCTACAATCCTGCAAAGTCGGTCAATGAGATTGCCTATGAGTTAGGATTTAAATATCCCCATCACTTCAGCCGTTTGTTTAAAAAAGTGGTCGGCTGCTCTCCGAGTGACTACCGAGGTCAAACATCCTGAAGCAATTGACCCGGTTCAAATGCACCCTTTTAGGTTTGGCTGGATAAATAAAAACAGATAAAAAAGTGGATTTTCCTATTATGATGCTTTATGATGTTGTATTTCCTGTACTTTTGTGCTGTATTTTTAATTCTTGTCAGAAAAATGTTCGATTATTGCTTAAGATATCAGATTTAGGCCTTAGGTTGTTAATGAATAGTATGTAAATGGAATGTTATGGATAATATGTTGAACAATGGCTTGGTTACGGAAATCTTAAGCAGAATTCCCCAAGATACAAAACCGATAGACTACTTAATGGATGCGTTAGACCTGAGCAAGGAATCGGCATACCGCAGAATGAGAAGCGAAATACCGTTTACTTTTAGCGAAATTGTAAAACTGACTCAGCTACTGAACTTCTCTGTGGATGAGATAATAGGGAGAGAAAAGAATAACCGGATATTTCTTGATTTACATATAGATACATTCTTGAAGCCGGAAGAAACCTTTTTGGCAATGGTTAAAGAATATCATAGGTGGATTGATTCGGTAGGCAAAACCAAAAAAATGGAGATTTTGATTTCATTAAACAGAGTTAGTTTATTGATGCTGGTAAAATCCGATATTCTTTTCAAGTTTTTCTATTACAAATGGATGCACCAAATACACCGCACATCTTTTAATTACCGCTTTGCAGATATTGTTATCCCACCCGAAATCCTTTCAGTTCAACAAGGTATCAAAGAGAGCGTATCGAATCTTAAAAATATCACTATAATGTTGGACAGAGATGTGTTCTTATCCATCGTCAGAGAGATTCAATACTATTATAATCGGGGACTTATATCGGAAGAAGATGTTTTGATCTTAAAAGAAAAATTGTTGAAATTACTTGATTTTATGGGAGTAACAATGCAGAGAGGTTACAACGAATCGGGCGCCAAGCAATTGTATTTTCTTTCGCTGTTAGGTATTGAATCGAATAGCGGTTATACCTTGTATGATGGAAATGAATTTTCTCAATATTGGATTTATTCGGTAAATTTTGTAACCGTCAATAACCATGAAATATGTGCGCTGCATAGAAATTGGTTCGA
>BNTS01000010.1 GCA_025996775.1 Bacteroidia bacterium
TCACCTGTAGGAGTACTTATTTTGATGATAGAGTTGAGATAATAAGTCCGGGTAAACTTCCCAATAGTTTGACGGTAGAAGGAGTAAAGTATGGGAATCCTGTTATTCACAACAATCAACTTGCCATGTTTGGTGCTCCACTATGCCATACAGTGGATTAGGGTCGGGCTTGAGACGGGCAATGAAAGAACAAGCGGATATTGAACTAATAAACGATATTGAAGGAGAACTGTTTATTGTAAAAATACCGAGACCCGCAGAATCGGAAAAGTCAATAAAACGAAATGAGAGTGATATATAATATATAATAATATATAATATAGAAAATATGGCAACACAATTAAGAAAAGTAAAAATAAGCGGTTATAAGTCAATCTCGCCAAAAAATTTACTTGAGATTGAACTTGATAATATCAATATCTTTTTGGGAGCTAATGGCTCAGGCAAAAGCAATATCATTAGTTTTTTCAAAATGTTGAACTTTATGATGTCTGGAAGTTTTCAGCTATTTGTTGAAAAAGCAGGAACAAGTCAGGTTTTTTTACACTATGGCACAAAACATACAGATAAAATTGTAGGACAATTATTCTTTGAAGATTCTAAAGCTACTGATTCTTATAGCTTTCAACTTACTTCAGCAGCACCAGACAGATTAATTATCACGTCAGAGGATATAGAATGGGGATATAAAAAGCCGAAGCAAAAACAAAAGACACAAAAATTATCCTTACTTTCAAACTTCAAAGAATCAGCTCTTTCTAATAAAGAAAACGACAATGATACGATCCGAATCATCCATAAGATACTGACTAATTGTAAGGTGTATCAATTTCATGATTCATCTCCGGAAAGTTCTCTTAGGCAATCATCCCCAATTGGTGTCGCCTATTATTTACAATCAGAAGGCAATAATTTAGCTTCATTTCTCTATTATTTGAAAGCGCAATATCCTGCTAACTATAATAAGATAGTCAGTTATATACATCTTATTTTGCCTCAATTCAAGGATTTTTATTTAGAGCCAAATAGACAGAAGTATGTATCATTAAATTGGGTGGATATTTTTCCAAACGATTATATTTTCTTGCCAGAACAATTTTCCGATGGAGCTATTCGCTTTATTGCTTTAGCGACTTTACTGCTTCAACCAGAAGAAACTATTCCTAATGTGATTATTGTAGATGAACCAGAATTGGGATTACATCCATTTGCCATAGGACAGTTAGCGGAAATGATAAAGGAAGCCGCTAAGCATACTCAAGTTATTGTAGCAACTCAATCGCCAGGATTGGTGGATGAATTTGAACCCAATCAAATTACCATCATAGAATCAGATAAAGAAAATGGCTATTCAACAGCCCGTAAATTGAATGAAGAAGAACTCAAAGATTGGTTGGAAAGTTATTCTTTAAGTGAATTGTGGGATAAAAATGTGATAGGAGGTCGCCCATGAGTCAGATAATATTAAACGTACTTTGTGAAGGCCCAACGGAAGACCGTTTTGCTAATCACGTCTTGAAAAGCTATTTGAAAGACTTTAATATAGTTGTTAAAACTACTATTCTATTCACAAGTAAAAAGAAAAACATCAGAGGTGGAATGCTCAGTTATAAGCAAGCCAAGAATGATTTGGAATTATTGATAAAGCAACATTCAAAAAAGACATACGAGACGCATTATTACACTACAATGTTTGATTTATATGCTTTACCCGACAATTTTCCCAACTATAAAGTGGCAAATAAAATTGCCGATTGCTATAAGAAAGTAGAAAAATTAGAAGAAGAATTTGCTAAAGACATCAATTCTGCTAAATTTATTCCATACATCCAACTTCATGAATTTGAAGCTTTGGTTTTTTGTGGATTGGAACATTTATTGGTGGATTATCCCGACATGACAAAACAGGTGGAAAATTTAAAGAAAATTGTAGCGAGTTATTCCAATAACACAGAAAAAATTAACAATAATCCGGCAACAGCACCATCCAAACGGATTATCAAAGAATTTGAGAAATTCCATCATTACGATAAACCCAAATCGGGAGAATTCGTTACAGATAAAGTTGGCATAGAAGCGTTGAAAGATAAATGTCCCCATTTCAAAGAATGGATAGAAAAATTGGAAAAATTGTCTGAGGAATGAAATTACAGTTTAAAGAGCAAGACTTTCAGGTTCAGGTGGTCAAAGCCGTAGTGGATTGTTTTTTCAGGCAACCGATAAAAACAAATCGCTTCACTTTGGAACGCAGTAAAGAATTGATACGCAAAGCCAAAGAAGCTTCGATTGGTTTTCAATCCATTGAAATGGAAACGGGTACAGGTAAAACTTATACCTATATCCGTACCATGTACGAATTGCACAAGCATTATGGATGGAGTAAATTCATTGTGATTGTGTCGAGTATTGCCATTTGTGAAGGTGTATATAAGTCCTTTCAAGCAATGGAAAAAGGCAGCAAACAAAAGCAGTTCACTCATTTCTATATCGTTCCCATTTATATTTTCCTTTTGGGTAAAAATGTGTTTTTTAGGGGATTGTACGGGAATTTTTCGTACTTTTGTGGCATCATTTAGTAGATTAATATATAATATATGTATAGAACAAAAACGTGTGGTGAGTTACGGGCTGCTGATATAGAGCAGACCGTAACACTTGCCGGATGGGTGCAGAAAACCCGTAAGATGGGAGGTATGGCTTTTGTGGATATTCGTGACCGCTATGGTATTACCCAATTAGTGTTTAATCAGGAGGTTGACGCCCCCTTGTGCGAGAAAGCCAACAAGCTGGGGCGCGAATTTGTGATTCAGGTAACGGGGGTAGTAAAAGAACGCTCAAACAAGAATACCCATATCCCGACAGGCGAGATAGAACTGATTGTGAGTGAACTAAACATATTGAATGTTGCGGCAACACCTCCCTTTACCATTGAGGATGAGACCGATGGAGGCGATGATCTGCGCATGAAGTACCGTTATCTGGACTTACGCCGGAATATCGTACGTTCCAATCTGGAACTCCGCCACCGTATGACTATTGAGGTGCGCAGCTACTTGGATAAACAGGGCTTTATGGAAGTTGAGACCCCCGTTTTGATTAGCTCTACGCCGGAAGGCGCTCGGGACTTTGTTGTGCCTTCGCGCATGAATCCCGGTCAGTTCTACGCCCTTCCCCAATCGCCTCAAACCTTTAAGCAATTGCTGATGGTATCAGGTTTCGACCGTTACTTCCAGATAGTGAAATGTTTCCGTGATGAAGACCTGCGTGCTGACCGCCAGCCGGAATTTACCCAAATAGACTGTGAGATGAGTTTCGTAGAGCAAGAAGATGTGCTGCAAGTATTTGAGGGGATGTCTAAACATCTCTTTAAGAGTATCCTGGGTACTGAGATAAAGGACGCCTTTCCACGCATGACCTGGCATGAGGCTATGAAACTTTACGGTTCCGACAAACCGGATACCCGCTTCGGCATGCAGTTCGTAGAACTGGCTGATGTGCTGAAAGATCGCGGTTTCTCCGTATTCGACAATGCCGCCTACATTGGAGGTATCTGTGCCGAAGGCGCCGCCGTTTATACCCGCAA
The DNA here is from genome assembly GCA_025996775.1 of Bacteroidia bacterium. Lineage (GTDB taxonomy): Bacteria > Bacteroidota > Bacteroidia > Bacteroidales > Tannerellaceae > DFXE01. The sequence goes on from BNTS01000010.1 coordinate 3,584, forward strand.
GCAATTGGACGCCCTGACAGATTTCGTAAAACGTCCGCAAATAGGTGCCAAAGGATTAGTGTATGCCCGTGTGGAAGAAGACGGTACGGTAAAGTCAAGCGTTGATAAGTTCTATACACAAGAGGCGCTTCAGCAACTGAAAGCAGCCTTCTCTGCAAAACCTGGAGACCTGATTCTGATCCTCTCGGGAGACGATGTGATGAAGACGCGCAAGCAACTCAATGAACTTCGCCTTGAAATGGGAAGTCAGTTGGGGCTTCGCGATAAAAATAAATTCTCCTGCCTGTGGGTAGTAGACTTCCCCCTCTTTGAGTGGAGCGAAGAAGATGGTCGTTTCTATGCCATGCACCACCCGTTCACCTCACCTAAGCCGGAGGATATCTACCTGCTTGATAGCGATCCGGGAGCTGTTCGCGCCAATGCTTACGATATGGTTATCAATGGTGTGGAAGTAGGTGGTGGTTCTATCCGTATCCACGACAGCGCTTTGCAGAATAAGATGTTTAGCTTTTTGGGTTTCACCGAAGAACAGGCACAAGCCCGTTTCGGCTTCCTGATGAATGCTTTCAAATATGGCGCTCCCCCTCATGGCGGATTAGCCTATGGATTAGATCGTTGGGTATCCCTATTCGCAGGCCTGGATTCCATCCGCGATTGCATCGCCTTCCCCAAAAACAATTCCGGCCGCGATGTTATGATAGACGCCCCCTCTCCAATTGACCAGTCCCAATTGGACGAGCTAAACCTCTCAATCCGCTCCGCCGCGAAATGATACAGATTAAGGACATATTGAATGAATTGGAGGCTTTGGCTCCGCTGCCTTTGCAGGAAGGGTTCGACAATGCGGGAGTGCAGGTTGGGGATGTCAACCAAGCGGCTACCGGGGCTTTTGTATGCCTTGATGTGACGGAAATAGTGGTGGATGAGGCGATTGCGAAGGGATGTAATTTGATTATCTCACATCATCCGTTGGCTTTTAAGCCTTTTAAATCGCTTACCGGGCGTACGTATATAGAACGGTGTTTGATGAAGGCTTGTAAACACGACCTGGTGATCTATTCTGCACATACGAATCTTGATAATGCTGTTGGAGGCGTGAACTTTAAGCTGGCGGAACTGATAGGTCTTCAGAATGTACGTATTCTTAGTCCGCATGAGGATGAGTATGCAGGTTCGGGTATTGTGGGTGATTTGCTTGAGAGCGAGGAAGCCGAAAGCTTTTTGCTACGTATAAAGAAGCTCTTGAAGGCAGGCTGCATTAAGCACTCATCTCTAACGGGTAAGCCCATTCGCAGGGTAGCTGTTTGCGGAGGAAGCGGCGCTTTCCTGATACCGGAAGCCATCGCTTTGGGAGCCGATGTTTTCATTACCGGCGAAGCCCGCTACAATGATTACTACGATGTGGAGGATAAGATTCTGTTGGCCGTTGCAGGTCATTATGAGACTGAAATATGTACAAAAGATATCTTTAGTACGCTTATATCAAAAAAATTCCCTACTTTTGCAGTGCATTTTACGAATGTTAATTCAAACCCTGTAAAATATTTATAAGCATGGCAAAAAAAGCAGTTGTTGAGAAAGAATATACGGTTGAAGATAAACTGTCTACACTGTATCAGCTTCAAAGTATGCTGACGGAAATAGATAAGATCAAAACGCTTCGCGGTGAACTTCCTTTGGAAGTACAAGACCTTGAAGATGAGATTGCCGGTTTAGAAACTCGTCTCAATAACTATCAAACCGAAATTAAGGATTACGACGCATCCGTTGTAGCCCAAAAGAACAAGATTGTTGAAGCAACAGGCCTGATTGAACGCTATAAGGGTCAGTTAGATAACGTGCGCAACAACCGTGAGTTCGATAACCTTTCCAAGGAAATCGAATTTCAGGGACTTGAAATAGAGTTTGCTGAAAAGAAAATACGCGAATACGGCGACGCAAGTGCAGCCAAGAAAGAAGAAATAACAACTTTGGCTGAAAACTTAGACGGGCGCAAAGCTGATTTGGTACAAAAACGTGGTGAACTGGAAGAAATAGTTTCCGAAACCAAACAGGAAGAAGAAAAGCTTCGCGAAAAAGCTAAGAAACTGGAAGCTACCGTAGAACCTCGTTTACTGACGGCCTTCAAGCGTATCCGTAAAGGTGCTCGCAACGGTTTGGCTATCGTATATATCCAACGTGGTGCCTGTGGAGGTTGCTTCAATAAGATTCCGCCCCAGAAACAAATGGACATCAAACTCCGCAAGAAAGTAATCGTTTGTGAATATTGTGGCCGTATCTTGATTGACCCTGAATTAGCAGGAGTTGAAGGTTGATAGCAGATGGCAATAAGAGATTGGACAACGATTAAGGAATACGAAGATATCCTGTTCGACTTCTACAACGGAATAGCTCGCATCACCATCAACCGCCCCCGGTATCGCAACGCCTTCACGCCGACAACAACAGGCGAAATGAGCGATGCCCTGCGTATATGCCGGGAAGAATCAGACATTAATGTAGTAGTAATCACCGGAGCAGGAGATAAAGCCTTCTGCTCGGGAGGTGATCAGAACGTCAAAGGCAAGGGAGGATATATCGGTAAAGACGGCATACCCCGCCTTAGTGTGCTCGATGTGCAGAAGCAAATCCGCTCTCTTCCTAAACCTGTCATAGCTATGGTAAATGGCTATGCCATAGGAGGAGGACATGTGTTGCATGTAGTATGCGACCTTTCGATAGCTTCCGAGAATGCCATCTTCGGACAAACCGGTCCCCGCGTAGGCAGCTTCGATGCAGGTTTCGGCTCTTCCTATCTGGCACGTGTCGTTGGACAAAAGAAAGCCCGCGAGATTTGGTTTCTTTGTAAACAATACAATGCGCAGGAAGCGCTTGACATGGGATTAGTCAATAAGGTAGTCCCCTTAGATAAGCTCGAAGACGAGGTGGTAGAATGGGCAGAAACTATGATGATGCACAGCCCCATGGCTTTGCGTATGATTAAAGCCGGACTGAACGCCGAATTAGACGGGCAAGCAGGTATCCAGGAATTGGCAGGCGACGCTACCCTCCTCTATTACCTAACAGACGAAGCCCAAGAAGGAAAAAACGCTTTCTTAGAAAAGCGCAAACCGAACTTCAAGCAATACCCCAAATTCCCCTAATCAAGTAAGTTGAACAGATGCCAAAAAACTTTCAACTTTCAACTTTCAACTTTCAATTAAAATTCCGTCAGCCCGTCGGAACTTCCCGAGGAGTATATACTGTGCGCGAGATTTGGTATGTAGTTATCACCCGGAAAGACGAGCCGGGCAGGTGGGGAATAGGAGAGTGCACCCCCCTTCCCGCCTTGAGTTGCGACGACCTGCCTAACTATGCCACCATACTTTCCGATGCTTGTCGCCGAATAGAAGAAACCGGTGTTTTAGATACCGAGTCACTTCGTCCATACCCATCCATCCTTTTTGGCCTGGAAATAGCTTTCCGTCACTATGAGGTTGGCAGTTTCTCCCTCTGGGATACGCCCTTTTCACGCGGAGAAGCCGGAATCCCCATCAATGGACTGATATGGATGGGTAAATACGAAGCGATGAAGGCTCAGATAGAAGCCAAGATGAAGGCAGGTTCCCGTTGCATCAAACTCAAGATAGGCGCTATCAACTTCGACGAAGAAATGGATTTACTCCGTTTCATTCGCCGTCACTTTCCTGCTAATGATTTAGAACTGAGGGTAGACGCCAATGGCGCTTTCTCACCCGACGAGGCATTGGATAAGTTAAATCAATTGTCCGGGCTGGATATCCACTCCATTGAGCAGCCCATCTACGCCGGACAATGGGAGGCCATGGCAAGGCTAACAAGAGAAACCCCTTTGCCCATTGCCTTGGATGAAGAGCTGATTGGCTGTAACCTTCCCGAAAAGAAGCAGGAACTCTTAGAAACCATCCGCCCCCAATACATCATTCTGAAGCCTTCTCTCCATGGTGGCATCAGTGGTTGCAAAGAGTGGATAGCGGAAGCAGAGCGCTTAGGAATTGGCTGGTGGATAACCTCTGCCCTCGAATCCAACATCGGCCTCAATGCCATTGCCCAATGGTGTGCCACACTGAACAACCCTCTCCCCCAAGGCTTGGGAACTGGTGGCCTATATATAAATAATGTAGACCTCCCCCTCGAAGTAAGAGGTGATTGCTTATGGACAACGGGAACAGCGATGGCGAGATTCCAATTGAATTCAGTCCAGACCTCTGGCTCAACAGGAGAACCTAAGATTCTGACTCTTGATATAGAACGGATGAAGGAAAGCGCACGCCTTACCTGCTCTTTCCTTGGCTTGAAGCCTGGAGATACGGCCTTGCTATGTATGGACTTAAAGTATATAGGTGCAAAGATGATGCTGGTACGTACGGTAGTAGCCGGACTTAATCTGCTGATTCGGGAGCCTTCTGGACATCCACTGGCAGAGGTGGATACGCCTCTCGATTTCGCGGCCATGGTACCCCTTCAAGTATATAATTCCCTTCAAGTGTCCGAGGAAAAGGAGCGACTGAAACAGATAAAGAATCTCTTGATTGGTGGTGGAGCTATCGACCCCGCTCTGCAAGAAGAGTTGTATAATTTCCCTCATGCCGTTTATTCCACCTACGGAATGACGGAAACCTTATCGCATATAGCCCTTCGCCGTTTAAATGGGCCTGAAGCATCGGATTATTATACCCCTTTCCCTACCGTTTCCCTCTCATTATCGGAGGATGATACCTTAATAATAGATGCCCCGCTAATTTGTAACGTCCCCGTTATCACCAACGATATTGCAGAAATAATGCCTGACGGCAGCTTCCGCATTCTGGGAAGAAAGGACAATATCATTAATACCGGAGGCATTAAGATACAGATAGAGACGCTCGAAGAGAAGATACGTCCTCTGTTCGGTAACATCCCTTTCGCCATCACGTTAGCCCTTGATCCAAAATTTGGAGAGGTGATAGTTCTCTTAGTAGAAGAAGGCGTCGACATGGATCAACTTCAGAAAGGCCTCAACTCTATCCTCCCAAAATATGAACAACCCCGCTACATTCGCAAGGTAGTGTCCATCCCCCTCACCGAAAGCGGTAAAATAAATCGCCCCGCCTGTAAAAGGCTTATTTTTTAAAAGAAAACTGTATCTTTGTGCTCTGCTAATACAAATATAAATAATGAAGAAAAAAATTTTAGTAACTGGAGGAACCGGGTATATCGGTTCGCATACGGTAGTGGAATTGCAGGCTGCCGGGTATGAGGTGGTTATTGTCGACAACCTCTCTAATTCTAATGAGAATGTGCTTGATGGCATTGAAAATATATCAGGTATTCGTCCTGTTTTTGAGAAGCTGGACTGTAATGATAAAGAAGGCTTATATACGCTTTTCCAGACGTATCAGGGGATTCAGGGGATTATTCACTTTGCTGCCAGTAAGGCTGTGGGTGAATCGGTTCATAAGCCTTTGCTGTATTATCGCAATAACATCGTAACCCTGCTTAATCTGCTGGATTTGATGCCTGAATTTCAGGTGAAAGGGATTGTCTTTTCGTCCTCTTGCACCGTTTACGGACAGCCGGATATCCTGCCTGTGACTGAAGATGCTCCTGTAAAGCCGGCTCTTTCTCCCTACGGAAATACCAAACAAATCAATGAAGAGATTATACGGGACGCTATTTATGCCGGACTACCTTTCAAGAGTATTATCCTTCGATATTTTAATCCCATTGGCGCACATCCCAGCGCTGAGATTGGCGAACTGCCCAACGGAGTTCCTCAAAACTTAGTTCCCTTCGTAACTCAAACAGCTATTGGTATCCGCAAGGAGCTTAGCGTATTTGGCGACGATTACGATACCCCTGACGGATCCTGTATCCGCGATTATATTAATGTCGTAGATTTGGCCAAGGCACACGTGATAGCCATGGATCGTATGCTGGAAGATAAATCGGACAAAAAATTAGAGGTGTTCAACCTTGGTACCGGACGAGGCGTATCGGTACTGGAACTAATCAATGCCTTTGAAAAAGGAACCGGCGTAAAGGTACCTTATAAGATAGTAGGACGTCGTGAAGGTGATATCGAAAAGGTATGGGCTAATCCCGAACACGCCAACAAGGTGTTAGGCTGGACAGCCCATGAAACGGTAGAAGATACCGTCGTAACAGCCTGGAACTGGCAAAAGAAGCTTTCCAAATAAATTTGTAGAGACGTTGCATGATGAAGACGCGGCACACCACGTCTTTACAAACGTCATTTCTATGGCGTTTCCCTAAACAAGGAAACGCTTTGTTATTCCATCATACGCATCGATGCGACGGTCGCGAAAGAAAGGCCACCAGCGACGGACATTCTCGGTGCGTTCCATATCTATATCAACTACTTGAATCGCTTCTTGACTGGTAGATAACTCAGCAAGGAGTTCACCTTGAGGCCCGGAAATGAAGCTGTTTCCCCAGAAGGTGATGCCTCGGGTAACGCCGGAAGGATCCGGCTCAAAGCCTACACGGTTTACCGAAATAACCGGCAATCCGTTGGCTACTGCATGTCCGCATTGTACCGTCTTCCAGGCATGTAGCTGGCGATTTCTCTCTTCTGCCGTGTCGCTGCTTTCCCATCCTATTGCTGTTGGATAGATTAGAAGCTCTGCTCCGCCCATTGCCATAAGGCGGGCTGCCTCGGGATACCACTGATCCCAACATACCAATACGCCCAGCTTTCCGATAGAGGTTTGTATGGGTTCAAAGCCCAAGTCGCCTGGTGTGAAATAGAATTTCTCGTAATAAGCCGGGTCGTCGGGAATATGCATTTTCCGGTATTTACCGGCAATAGAGCTATCTTTATCTATGACTACAGCCGTGTTATGATAGAGGCCTGCTGCCCGTTTCTCGAATAGCGAGAGAACAATTACGACCCCAAGCTCGCGCGCTAAAGCGCCGAAGAGTTCGGTGGATGGGCCGGGGATGGATTCAGCCTGATCAAATACTGAAATATCCTCTGTTTGGCAGAAATACAGGCCATTGTGCAATTCCTGCAAGACCACCAGCTCGGCTCCCTGCTTGACGCATTTGATAATGCTTCCTTTTAGTTTCTCAATATTAGCAGCCCTGTCGCTGCTGTTTGCTTGTTGTATAATGCCTACTTTCATATCTTTTTCTTATTTAATAAAGCCTTCCGGGTATTGCATGGTGATGCAATGAAGCGAGCCGTGTTGTTTTATGAGTGGGAGGCAGTTTATTCCTATTATTTCTCTGTCGGGAAATGCTTTTGTCAAAGCAACTTTTGCTACTTCATCCTTAGGTGAAAGGTAGAAGGGGAGTAGCACGGCATCATTTATTATCAAGAAGTTGGCATAAGTTGCCGGTAAACGTTTGCTTTCCCATGTTACAGAGTCGGCCATGGGGAGGGGAATCAGCCTGTAGGGTGTTCCGTCTTCCCGGGTAAAGGCATGTAATTCTTTTTCCATCTCGGCCAATTCGTCAAAGTGTTCGTCTGTTGTGTCGGTGCATTGTACATAAGCAATAGTATCTTCGCTGCAAAAGCGAACCAGCGTGTCGATATGGCTATCTGTATCATCACCTTCCAAATAGCCGTTTTCGAGCCAGAGAATACGATGAAGGCCGAAAATATCTTTTAAGTGATACTCCAATTGTTCTTTAGATAGATACTCATTCCGGTTTACGGATGAGAGACACTCTACTGTGGTGAGCAACGTACCCTTCCCGTCAGTCTCCAGACTACCTCCTTCCAGTACAAAGGGTTGCATATTTACAACCTCAATGTCTTTAGCAAACGTCTTTGTATGAGATAGATTTCGGGTAATCAGGTTGTCATAATTAGCTGCAAACTTCATACCCCAGGCATTGAACACAAAGTCGTAAACGGTAGGCACACCATCATCAAAAACTGAAATGCCACCATGATCTCTCGCCCAAGTATCGTTCGTCTCCATCTCGCGAAAGGTAATCCGGCTATAATCCACATCGTCCCCCAATTGCTCCTTTACCTTTTTAGCATCCGGTGTAACAATCAGTAGCCTCTCTTTCTTCACAATCTCCTTAGCAATAGCCACAAAACAAGGAACCACCTCATCCATCAAAGGCTCCCAGTCTGTACCCTCATGCGGCCAGGTAAGCTGCACTCCACTCTGCCGATACCACTCCGGCGGAAAGAAAATGTTGTTATCCATAGATATATTAATGTTTATAGTAAAGGCCAAAGGTAGAAATTATCCCTTTGTCAAGCAATTTTTCTTCGTTTATATGATTAAGTAAAATTTTATATGTACATTTGTTCCGTGTAAATAATTGATACTATTTCTTGTATTATAAGTTCTATTAAATTTGAAAGATGAGATTTATCCCGCAATATAGCTACTATAAATCAAAACATGATCGTGAACTTCTGATTGATGTGGTAGAGTTGAATTATATCAAAACCTTTGTAGCTACTAAGTCAAAACATACGCTTACGTATTATGATATTACTTTTATTTCTGAAGGTAGTGGTTTCTTTACAATAGACGAGCAAACGTTTTTGGTTAAGTTTCACGATGTGGTTTTTACAAAGCCGGGTGATGTGCGGAACTGGGATAATAAAGGGATTAAGAAAGGATTTGCCCTTATTTTCGACGAGGAGTTTATGCTTTCTTTCTTTAACGACCCTGATTTCCTGCAAAACCTCTCTTTCTTTGCTATTGGCAAATACTCCATTAAAACAAGCCTGGATGATGAAACATACCTGCGAGTCAATTCTTTAATTATGAGAATAAAAGGCGAACTTACTCGACCCGAAACAAAAGATAAACATACAATTCGCAACTTGATATATGAAACGCTGACGCTGCTTAACCGTGCCTATATCAATGAAAACCATGTATTACCGGTATTACCGGATGAGATTAAAAATGTGAAAAATCATTATGTGAATGAATTTCTAAGAATGGTTAGCACCGAGTACAATCAGCAACACTCCATTCGCTATTATTCTGATAAATTAGATATTACACCTAATTACCTGAACGAAATGGTGAAAAAATCCATTGGCATGAATGCCAAACAATACATCCAAAACAAAATTACGCTGGAAGCTAAAAGGATTTTAGCCTATACCGACTTGCCTGTAACGGCTATTGCTGATTCATTGTGTTTTGAAAACACCTCCTATTTTATCCGATTCTTCAGAACACAAACCAATTATACACCGATGCAATACCGTAATTTAGTGAAAGATAACTCGTAAACCCTATGTTTGAAAAGAGTTTGCAAAAAGTAGTAGAAAAGGCTGTGTATTTCCAACTTTAATGCGTACCTTAGGCGCGGTTTATAGTGAGTTATTTTACTAAAATTAAATGAAAAATAGTTTAGGTTATGGATAGTCTTTTATATTTATTAATAGGAGCTTATACTACGGGATTAAGTGAGGGTGCGTATCTTTACAAGTTTGATATTACGACAGGTGACGCCCAGTATGTCAGTGTGGGAGTTGTTGATAATCCTTCTTATATAGATGTCGGGAATGGTGAGTATTTGTATGCGGTAACCGAAAATGGTGATAACCCCAGCTATGCAAATGTCTTACACTTCGATAAAGAGCAAGAGAAACTGAGCTTGTTAAACCAGGAAGAAACGTTTGCTTCATCTCCTTGCTACATAATAGCCGATACCGTTCGTGACTATGTAATTACGGCCAATTATGGTGGAGGTAGTATCTCTTTATTCAAAGTTGAAGCAGATACACTTTTACCTTTATCACAACTGATTACTTTGGAAGGGGCAGGTCTTGATACCATCAGACAAAGTTCTCCCCATGTGCATTGTGTGCAGTTTTCTCCCGACAAGAAATATGTGTTTGCCACGGATTTGGGTACAGATCAGATACACCGTTTCACTATAAACCCGGAAACTAATTCTACTTATCTGAACGAAGAATCCTTGAAATCCTTTAAATTAGCCGATGGTTCCGGACCACGACATCTGGTGTTCCATCCAACTACCAACAATGCTTACGTGATTAACGAACTGTCGGGAGCTGTTACTGGCTTTACTTACAATGATGGCGAATTAACGGAGTTCCAATCCATTCAGGCAGATACAGTTGGAGCGCATGGTAGCGCCGATATCCATATCTCTCCTGATGGCAAATTTCTTTATGCCTCTAACCGGATTAAAGAAGACGGCATCGCAATATTCTCTATCGGCGAAAATGATGGAAAACTTACAAAAGTGGGGTATCAGCCAACCGGCCAACACCCCCGCAATTTTGTGATTACACCAAACGGTAAATACCTTTTGGTTGCCTGCATGGACAGCAATCTGATACAAGTATTTGAAATAGATGAAACGACCGGCTTGCTTACGAATATTGGAAAAGATATCGTAGAAGTAGATATGCCGGTCTGTCTCAAATTTTTACCCTAAAAATAGCTGCTTATTTCTTGCATTGCTCTTTCATAAATTCACCCTGCAACGCATATTGTTCAGGATATATCCAGTGACCGGTATTCAGAAAGAGCTTCAGTTCTTTTTGTCCGGGAATAACGTTATAAGCGGCATACATGGAAGTGGGCGGACAGGTTACATCATTGTATCCCCAGGAGTAGAGTCCGGGAACCTTCACTCTGCGGGCAAAATTTACAACATCAAAGTAAGGCAGCGTTTCCAGTTCTTCGGGAGTTGGTTTGGCATACCTGTAGTAATGTGGCCAACCACCGGCACGGTTATTCAGAAAACCGAAATGGTCGCACCCGGCTGGGTGAATAGGAGCCAGGAAGGTGATGCGCGGATCTAATCCGGCGGTTACGATAGACAATTGTCCACCTTGGCTGCTTCCGTTTACCCCTACCGTTTTTCCGTTAAACTCCGGTAGTGAGAAAATATAATCTACCGCCCGAATGCATCCCAAATAAACTCGCTTGTAGTAATATGTATTTTTGTCGCCTTTATTAAAGCCCCAATATCCAAATAAAGCTCCTCCATATAGGTTGTTATATGCCTGTAATGGCTGAGTGACTGAGATACCGTGGATACCAATTTCCAGTGTGATGATATCATCGCCATAGTTGGCTCCATTGTATGGACGAATACCAGCACCCGGCACTTGCAGAATGGCCGGATATTTACCCTCTTTCTTTGGAACAACCAGAATGCCGTAGATTCGTGAGCCAAAGCGATCATTCTGAAAACTAACTTCATAGTAGTTTTGAGTAGCTGTACATTTCTCAGGCAAAAGTACAAGTTTCGGGTCTAACGGAACTTTTCGTGCGTCCGCAATGGCCGCAGTCCAAAAGGCATCAAAATCTTTTGGTTCGGGAGTGACAGGTTTGATTTTATCTACATCGTAACCAGCCGTAGCCAGACCTTCATATTCCCGTCCGCCTACTTTGGCAACTACCCGGCAGCGAAGCAATCCCGGTTCTTTCATCGTAGCCTTAAAGGTCGTTTTACCATCTTTTAGCACTACGTCTTTTTTCTGTACAGTGGGGAAAAACTCCGGCCCCAACTCATAGTCAATCGTAACATTTTTCAGCAGATTCTCAAACTGATACACCTGAACGGTAAATGTGACCTCTTCACCCGTTTTATACTGCCAATCCGAATGGTCGGGAGATACTACTACGTTCACTAACTTTTGTGCAGGTTGTCCAAGCACATACCCTCCTGTTCCTATAATGCACAGTAAACAGAATAATAATAGATTTTTTCTCATAAATAGTAAATTTAATATTATGCCATAAAAATAGTTATTTATAATATTCTACCTATTTCTAATCGATTATATTTTCGATTTAGGAGTTAATATTCCTTATGAACCATTCAAAATTACTATCTTTGCCCGCAAAAGTTACTGAAATATGAATAAGGCGACTGAAGTGCCTGATTTTCTTTTTGAAAGTAGCTGGGAGGTTTGTAACAAGGTAGGAGGTATCTATACCGTTCTCTCTACTAAAGCACATACACTGCAGGCTATTTACCCGGATAGGATTATTTTTATTGGACCGGATATTTGGAAAGAAAAAAAGGCAATAGATTTTATAGAAGATGCGGACTTGTTTTCAGATTGGAAAGCTTACGCAAAGGATGTTGAGTATCTGAAAGTAAGAGTGGGACGTTGGGGCGTACCGGGCGAACCTTTTGTAATATTGGTAGATTACACTCCGTTTTTGGGCAAGACCGATGCATTTTTCTTCCAAATGTGGGAACAGTTTGGGGTAGATTCGATGCATGCGTATGGCGACTACAAAGAGTCGTGTACCTTTGCTTATGCTACCGGATTAGTAATAGAAAGCTTTTACAATTTCTATAAATTACATGATAAGAATGTGGTTGCTCTGTTCAACGAATGGATGCTGGGCATGGGTGCTCTATATATAAAGCAGAATCTGCCGAAGATTGCAACCCTTTTCATAACTCATGCAACTTCAATCGGACGCTCTATTGCCGGAAACAACAAGCCACTTTATGCCAATATGGAATCCTATAATGGTGACCAAATGGCTAAAGAACTCAATATGGAGGCTAAACATTCGGTGGAAAAGCAAACAGTCTTGCATGTAGATTGCTTCACCACCGTAAGCGATATCACAGCTATCGAATGTAAACAATTACTTGATAAAGAACCTGATGTCGTTACTCCAAACGGTTTTGAACGTAATTTTGTTCCCGAAGGCGAAGCTTACGTTCTCAAACGTGAAGAAGCCCGTGCTACATTGATTAATGTCGCCGAAAAACTTTTGGGCTGCAAGCTTCATCCCAATGCCATCCTGATTTCTACCAGCGGACGATATGAATACCACAACAAGGGGTTAGACGTCTTTATTGATGCAATGGAGAAGTTGCGCAATGAGGAGGAACTTCAACGTGATGTGATTGCTTTTATCATGGTTCCGGCATGGGTACGTGAAGCCCGTGCTGATCTTAAGTATTTAATAAATAATAATATCAATCAGGGTATTCCCCTGCAAATGCCTTTTTCTACCCATTGGATTAATGGGATGGAGGAAGACAAGATATTGAACTATATTCTGCAAAAAGGTTTTACTAACGAGCCGTCTGAAAAGATGAAAATTATCTTCGTACCTTGTTATTTGACAGGTGACGATGGAATTTTCAACAAATCTTATTACGATTTGCTGATTGGGATGGATGCTACTATTTATCCTTCTTATTATGAGCCATGGGGATATACGCCTTTAGAGAGTATTGCCTTTGGTATCCCTACCATCACAACCGACTTGGCCGGTTTCGGCCGATGGGTCAGGAAAGAAGGTGTTGGGGACAATATCTCGCAAGGGGTGCGGGTGATAAACCGTACGGACTACAATTATTTTGATGTGGCTGAGGCCATTGCACAATCCATCCTGTCGCTTTGTACGGAGAAGAAAGCTGGGCTTTCGGCTATCCGTCATAGATGCTACAATCTGGCTTTCAGAGCCGAATGGAACAAATTTATCGTTTATTACCAAACGGCTTACTGCTTGGCTCTGCAAAAGATGCAGAAAAGATAATTAACAAAAATCTCCTTTTTGGGGCAGATACATTTATCTTTATTTTATCTTTGCTGCTTATTGAGTGAAATGTATCTAATGTTTATGACATATTTAAATTATATAAAGGATGAAAATTAAAGCAACTAATGCCAACAACCCCATCTGGAAAGAGGTTTACTCTCATTCTTCACTTCCTAAGGCTTTAGAGCCGTTAGGCGAAATCGCAGATAATCTGTGGTGGGTATGGAATGACGAAGCTACCCAATTGTTTGAGAAATTAGATAAAAAACTGTGGAAATCAACGGAGGGCAATCCTGTTCTTATGCTTCAGAGTATGTCTGTTAAGCGAATGGAAGATATTTCGCATGATGCTGATTTAATGGCCGAAATTGACGGCGTTTATAAATCTTTCAAAAAGTACCTGGCTGTTAAGCCCGATACAACAAAGCCTTCTGTTGCTTATTTCAGCATGGAATACGGACTTACCCATGTGCTTAAAATCTATTCGGGTGGTTTGGGTGTACTGGCCGGCGACTACCTGAAAGAGGCAAGTGACAGTCGGTTAGACCTGGTTGCCGTGGGATTCCTCTATCGTTACGGCTATTTCACCCAGTCTCTTTCTATGGAAGGACAGCAGATTGCCAATTACGAAGCACAGAATTTTAGCGCTTTACCAATCAAGCAGGTGCTAAACAGCGAAGGAGAACCCCTCATTCTCGAAGTGCCATTCCCAGACCGTACTGTATATGCCAATATCTGGAAGGTAAGCGTGGGTCGCGTACCTTTATATTTAATGGATACCGATATTCCGCAAAACAGCGAATGGGATCGCTCGATTACCCATCAACTCTATGGTGGCGATTGGGAAAACCGTATGAAGCAGGAGTATATGCTGGGTATTGGCGGTATCTTGATGCTAACAAAATTGGGCATCAAAAAGCAGATTTACCATTGCAACGAAGGTCATGCCGCTCTTATCAACGCGCAGCGCCTTACGGATTATATAGAACAAGATCATCTTACATTTAACGAAGCTCTCGAAGTAGTTCGCGCTTCGGGACTTTATACTGTACATACACCCGTTCCTGCCGGGCACGACTATTTCGAAGAGGGTCTGTTGGGGCGCTATATGGGTTCCTTCCCCGAACGGATGGGAATAACGTGGCAGGAGTTTATTGATATGGGACGCGAAACTCCCGGCTCTAACGAAAAATTCTCCATGAGCGTTTTTGCCCTCAATACTTGTCAGGAAGCCAATGGCGTAAGCTGGCTGCATGGCAAAGTGTCGCAGCGTATGTTTGCGCCGATATGGAAAGGCTACTTTCCTGACGAAACCCATGTTACTTGGGTAACCAATGGCGTTCACATGCCTTCATGGGCAGCAAGAGAATGGAAGCAATTCTATTACAGCCATTTTGACGAAAAGTTTGCCAACGACCAATCGAATCCGGCTTATTGGGAAGCCATACAAAGCGCATCTGATGAAGAGATATGGAATATCCGGAAAGATCTAAAAAATAAATTGGTAAAATATATCAAATCGCAGTTCCAGGGAAGCTGGCTGAAAAACCAAGGCGATCCTTCGCAGGTTGTTTCCATCCTCGAAAAGATTAACCCCAATGCGCTGCTGATAGGTTTTGGCCGACGTTTTGCCACCTACAAACGCGCTCACCTCTTGTTTACCGACCTGGATAGACTGGCAAAGATTGTGAACAATGAAAAATTCCCTATCCAATTCATCTATACCGGAAAAGCTCATCCGGCCGATGGTGGCGGACAGGGCTTAATCAAACATATCATTGAGATTTCACGCCGACCGGAGTTTCTTGGAAAGATTATTTTCCTCGAAAACTATGATATGCGTTTGGCACGCCGCCTTGTTTCGGGTGTGGATGTATGGTTAAACACGCCGACCCGTCCTTTGGAAGCTTCGGGTACCTCCGGCGAGAAAGCAGAGATGAACGGCGTACTTAATCTATCGGTATTAGATGGCTGGTGGTACGAAGGTTATCGTGAAGGAGCCGGATGGGCGCTTACCGAAAAACGTACCTACGAAAACCAACAATATCAGGATCAGTTAGATGCTGCCACTATTTACCAGCTATTGGAGCACGATATTATTCCGCTCTACTATGCTCGTAATAGCAAAGGGATTTCGCCGGAATGGGTGCAGTATATCAAAAACTCCATTTCACAAATTGCTCCCCATTATACAATGAAGCGCATGCTTGATGACTATACCAACAAGATATATAATAAATTAGCTTGCCGTTCAGCACATCTGAGAGAGAACAATTTTGCAAAAGCCAAGGAGCTTGCTGCTTGGAAAGCAGAAGTTGCCGAACATTGGGATAGCTTCCATGTAGAATCTTTTACTTCCGACAAACCCTCGTCAAGCAATTTCCCGATTGCCGGTATGGAATATACCTATAATCTGGTGATAGACCGTCATGAATTGAAAGGTATGTTGGGCGCAGAGATGGTTGTGGCATTGGATAACCCCGAGACGAACAGGCTGGAATTTAAAGCCTCACATCCGTTTGTCCTAAAAAAAGAAGAAGGTTCCAAATTGTATTTCCAACTGACGGTTGCATCGGCCGAAGCTGGTATCCACAAGGTAGGATTCCGTATATATCCTGAAAATCCGGAATTACCCCATCGAATGGACTTCGCCTACGTAAGGTGGATTTCTTTCTAACTCGGCAAATTCTTGCCATCGAAACAAAGCGGAAGTAGGGCGGAGGCACTATCTATCAGATAGGCTTCGTCGGCACCGCAAAGAAGAATTTGTATAGACTGCTTGGAACGGGCTTCCGTTTCAAGCAGTACTTGTCTACAGGCACCGCAAGGCGTGATGAGTTTTACCCGCTTACCTTCCGTTTCGGCAGCTATGGCAAGTGCCTTAACCGCTATTTCCGGGTACTGTGCTCCTGCATAGAACAAGGCTACGCGCTCGGCGCAAAGGCCGGATGGATAGGCTGCATTCTCCTGATTATTCCCAGTAATTATCTCGCCATTCTCAAGTAAGACGGCAGCTCCCACGTGAAAACATGAATAAGGAGCATAAGCTCTGTCGGCTGCTTCACGCGCCGATTGCGCCAATCCGGCGAAGACTTCCGGCAACTCTGCCTCCGGATAGACTTTTATCTTGGTTTCAAGTACGATTTCTTTCATGCTATATTGATTTGTTGGTAAAAATACAAATAAAAAACAGGATTATCCTTCAAAAGAATAATCCTGTTTTTTTATTTGTACCGGAAGGGTAGCTTATGCTTCTGCTTTTACTTCAGGTTGAGCTGGGGCTGCTACTCCCTGGATAGATACAAAGGAACGGTTTTCTTTGCCTCTGCGGAAAGTTACATAACCGTCGATCAATGCATATAATGTATGATCCTTACCTATACCTACGTTTTCACCCGGATGATGGGTTGTACCTCTCTGGCGAACCAGAATGTTACCTGCTTTGGCTAATTCACCGCCAAAAAGTTTAACGCCTAATCGTTTGCTATGTGATTCACGGCCGTTCTTCGAACTACCTACACCTTTCTTATGTGCCATTTCTTTTTACTTCTTACTTGTTAAGCAACAATCTGTTTAATATTCACTTCGGTAAATTGTTGACGGTGACCGTTCAACTTACGCGATCCTTTTCTTCTCTTCTTGTGGAAGATCAACACTTTGTCACCCTTAACCAGAGGAGAGAGTACTTCAACAACTACTTTTGCACCATCTACTGTGGGAGCACCTACGGTGATGGTACCATCGTTGTCAATCAATAACACTTTATCAAATTCAATAATGGCTCCACTTTCAGCATCCTGAATGTGGTGAACGAATAATTTTTTGCCTTCTTCAGCTTTGAATTGCTGTCCATTGATTTCTACAATTACGTACATCTGTTTTTTTATTCTATATGAACAGGTTATGTCCCGGGGGTGGATGCTTTTCGGGGCATCGCTTTTTTACCCTTTAAGGAATCAGGGCACAAAATTAGGGTTTCTTTATTTCATATACAAGTTTTTAGCTATGAAAATTTACCGAAAAAAGAATGGACAAATTCATTTGTGAAAAAAAGGATATATAGATTTCTGCTCTTTTAGAACTGGAAGTAAATGAAGGGTTGGACGCCGGCGCTTTTCATTTGGATGACGATGAAGATGGTGATTACCAGCATAAGAGCCTGAATGAGAAGGGGAGAGCGGGTGACGATGCTTTGGAGACTTCGTTCGGCTCGCTTGGGCATGAAATGAAAGATGTAACCGATGATCATCAACGTTACGACTACCTTATAGCCGGTTACAAACTGAAGGAATACTTCGGGATGGAAGTTGGTGGTTATCTGAGTCAGTATCTCGCCTACCGCTTGCATGGACGTGGCACGGAAGAATATCCAGCCGAAACATACCAGGTGGAAGGTGAAGAGGATGCCGAGGATACGGCGGAAGGGCGTCATCTGGCTGCCTAACTGCTTGAAGCTATGGAAGTGGCTCCTTACATACTTATGGATGGCAAGGGAGACGCCATGTATGCCTCCCCAAATGATGAAACGTAAGGAAGCTCCATGCCAAAGACCACCCAACAACATGGTAATCATCAGGTTGATATAGGTGCGTGTCTTCCCCTTGCGATTACCGCCGAGGGATATATAAAGGTAGTCTTTCAGCCAGGACGAAAGGGAGATGTGCCAACGGCGCCAAAACTCCGTGATGCTGGCCGATTGATAAGGCGAATCGAAGTTGATAGGGAAACGAAAGCCCAATAACAAAGCAATCCCGATAGCCATATCGGAATAGCCCGAGAAGTCGCAATATATCTGCAAGGCATAACCATAAACGCCCAGCAGATTTTCGAGGCCGGTGTAGAGTAGGGGAGCGTCGAAAATACGGTCTACGAAGTTGAAGCTGATATAATCGGAGATAACGCACTTCTTCAGCAACCCGCAAATGATAAGAAACAGACCTTCGCCAAACTGCTCACGTGTAACCGTAATCTCTTTATATATCTGAGGAATGAAGACCTTGGCACGCACGATAGGTCCGGCCACTAATTGGGGGAAGAAGGATACATAGAAGATGTAATCTATCCATCGGTGTACCGGCTCAATTTGTCGCCGGTATATATCAATAATGTAGCTTAGAGACTGAAAGGTAAAGAACGAGATACCTACCGGAAGGAAGATATCCATGGGATGGTAAACAAGCGCCTCTAAAGAAGGGATTCTAAAAAGATGTCCAATTTCATTCCCCAGTCCGGCCAGCATATTGGCTAAGAAATTAAAGTATTTGAAGTAAGCCAATGTGCCCAGGTTAACGCACAAGCTTAGCACCACTAAAGCTTTACGAATACGCTGCGAAACAATGAGCGGCATCTTCCGCCCAATAAGGAAATCGGAAGTAGCCGTGCAGATAAGCAAAATAAACCAAAAGCCACTGCTCTTATAATAAAAGTAAAAGGAAAACAACGTGACATAGATAATCCGCGCCAACAAATGCTTCCTGAGCGACATATATATCAGTAGGAAGCCGATAAAGAGGAAAAAGAATAACCCGCTACTGAAAAGCATTGGTGCATTAGGCTGGTAGGTAAGTTGTTCTGCCAGTTTGTTGAAGGATAAATCTGAAAAGAAGTCTGTCATTGTATTTCTGTCTTCCGGTTCATCAAAGCTTTATATAATAATTTCCCTTGTTCATAATAGGCGTCTTTCGTGTAATGAATGCGGTCTCGCCCCATCAAACGGCTGTCATACCAGCTTTTGGAGGAGTTCTTCCCTCCGGTTGCCTGAAATAAATCCCAGCAGGCAAGGTCTTCTTTCTTGGCTATTTCGGTTATGGCCTGCGCCACACGAGCAGAGTTTTCGTTCCGCACGTACTGCCGCTGTTTATTGATCGTAATTCGTTTGTAGCACTCCGGGGGAGTAGTCATCAGGATGGCCGTATGGGGCATGTATTTTTTCACAAGCGCGAGGAAGGATTCTATTTGTCCTGAAAATTCTTCTATGGTAAAGCGTCGCCCGAAACTTTCGTTCGTACCCAGTGAAATGATGAGCAGCGAAGGACGGAACGAAGCCATCTGACGTACAAGCAAAGGATTGGTAAAGTTCACAAACATAGCGCCATTTATCCCGATGGTGTGGTACAAGATACCCGGTTGTCCGTTCGTCAGATTGAAGCCGAAATAAAGATTCCGGAAAGATGCGGCGGGCAGGAGGGAGTCTGTTCCCTGTTTGCGGCGGGTAGATTGCAAGGATAGCTTGTCGGTCAACTTATCGAGGCGGATGGTATCGGCTATCAGTTTCAGATCAGCGATATGATTGCCTTCATATATATCAGCCGAATCGCGCAATGCACCCGACGGAAGCATAGGCGTCGACTTGGGACCGCGATAAACGATTGCCTGGTTAAACGAATAACCTGCACCATTGACAGGGGCTATGCTTATGTTGAAATCAACAAAGGGCGAGACGGTTTGAAGGCCGATGCCTCCTGGACCTATGGGAGCCTTAGGAGTAGCCTGAATACACCGACCTACAACCCATTCTTTTTTAATTGAAGTGGTGATGAAATAATCATCAGGCTCATTGGTACGCGTTATCCTGAGGGGAGATATCCAACCTCGCCCTGCATTCCCGTATTGTGATTGCAGCAGGCGCATGGTTCGTCCGCTATAGAAACCTGCTTGTATATGCGAATCCCCAAGATGGAGGATGCTGATCACCGTATCTTTCCCGGCTGCCAGTTCATCCAGCTCTTTAAAGAAAGAAGCCAACGAACGTGTAGGGTCAGACACCGTACAGAGGGAGTCGATAACGAAAGAGAGGTGTGATTGCACATCGTCGGCGGTAAAGGCCGACAACTGGGCGATAAGACTGTCAGGCACTGTCTCCGACTCAATGACAATACTGTCTCCCACTATTTTCTGGGCAACTACCTTACAAGGCATCACTGCGAAACATAGTGAAAGACATACCATCTTCATACTTTTGTTAGTCGTTCTCCATTTCATTATATAATTCTTTTTCAAGCATTAATGCATTCATCAAACTCTTGGCTACCTCGCGGCCACCACGGAAATTCAGGTGGGTATAGTCTTTGCCGGCCCAGCCATTATTTACGTACTTCACGATGCTGTTTTCGCCTCCCATGCCTCCAAACATATTCCAGAAAGGGATTTGGGTTTGCTTAGCTATCTGGCGCTGGGTGTTGAGAAGTGCAAGGACGGAGGGCATGGTACTGAAATTGCCGTCGTACTGATTACCCCGGTCTGAAACGCCCAGCAAAAGGAAATCTGTTTCGGGGAAGCACTGTTGCAAGTGACGGATTACATCCGCCATGCGCGAACGATACCAATTGTAGTCGAGCATGTCTTCGCTCGCCACATTGAGGCCGTATTGCAATATGATAAGGTCGTAGGGGCGGATGTCGTTGAACGTCCGGCAGACTTCGGCATCTAATTGTCCAAAAGGCAGACCTGAGTTTCCCCTCAAGGCAAAATTATCTACAATAACGCCGGTATTATCTTCTAAAGCAAGGCCGAGGGCGCGAAAGCCTTTGGCATTGATGAAAGTAAAGCTCCCGCTCGTAATTGAGTCGGCGCTCAGTGAATATTGAGTAATTGTTTGTGTTGGAGGGAGAATCTTTACAACTATGTCGGCATTATAGGCCAGTTGCATAACTGTCTCTTCGTTTCGGTCGTATAGGAACTTCAGGGTAGATACCTTCCGAAGAGCGGCGTATAGCGGGACGGTTTGGAAGGAGAGGCTGGCTTCATCGCCCGTTGTTTCAAACAACATGCCTGAAATGGTATAAGGCAGCGACTTATCCTGGATTATAGAACGCATCTTCCATCCCTTCTCTTTCTGGTTAATGGTAGGGCGGTATTGGGCGGATACTGATGAGACGGGCACAAAACCTACTCCTCGTCCGCCAAACTTCTGTTGCATGGCGTTGCGTAAATCGGCAACTACAATATCACCCTCAATGAAGGAATCGCCCATAAAGCCAATGCGAACCGGACGCGAATGGCTATTGCTCAGTGCCTTGAAAAAGCGTTGCAGGCCGGTATGATCGGCAGAATAGTCTTCGATGTGGAGGCCTTGCGGATCGGCCGTTTGCATACTGTTCATTAACTTGGATATGGAATCGCGGCGAGCGGAGCTGATTCGTGCTGAATCGGCTGAAAGAGTCGAAGTTGGCGTATCGTCTACTTCCACCGGCACGTCGACCGGCTGCTCCAACTGAGCGCGCAGTGAATCCATGGTTGCTACTTGGGGCACAACACGGATATCGGAGAAGAGGTCTACCTTTTTTATCTTGTAGCCGAGCATCGTACTGGGCAGCCCGTATAGACCTATGCAGGCTACGAACGTGATAAGCAGTAGCAGGAGCAAACGGGTGAAATTATCCTTTATTTTCATCATGTTTTTTCCAGTATTGTACCCTTTAGATTGGCGTGCATCAGATTCACATTCTTCAAGTTAGCATTTTCTAAATTGGCATTTTCCAGATTGGCGTCCGTCAGGTTTGCCCCGTTTAGATTGGCGCCTGATAAATTTACACCGCTCAGGTTGCTCCTCTCAAGGTTGGCCCATACTAAGTTGGCCCATTGCAGGTTGGCGCCTGACAGATTTCCCTCAACGATATAGGCGCGTTCAAGTGTAGCCTCGTGCAAGTCGGCATTTTCCAGGTTTACGCGGCTCATAAACGTGTTGCTTAAGTTGGCGTTTGAGAGGTTGACGTTTGAAAGGTTGGCGTCTGTTATGACGGCCTTTTCCAGATTGGCATACACCATAGAGGCGCCCGCCAAAATAGTTCGTTCCATATTAGCTTCAACCAGGATAGATTGCGAGAGATTGGCTTTTGTGAGGTTGGTAGCCTCTAAATTGGCATTGCTTAAGTTGCTTTTTTCTATATCAGCTTCAATGGCGTAGGCATTCTTTAGATTGGCTTTCTCAAGATTGCTGCGTCCAAGGAAGATGTGATCCATATTGGCGTCCTTCAGCACGGCCTCAGTCAGGATAGCTCGTTCCAACCGGGTATTGCGGAGGTTGGCTTGATGAAGGTTGGCTTGCTTCAGGTTTGATTTAGAGAGGTTCGCATTTTGCAAGTCTGCCTTCTCCAAGTCTGCGCCTACCATGCCTGCCTCTTCCATTACGGCGCCCGACAGATTCGCTTCCTTCAGGATAGCGCCTTCCAGTGTGGCTTTCTCCAACGTTGCATTCTTCAGATTGGCGCCGGTGAGGTCAGTTCCATGGAGACTGGCGCGTATCAGTGTGGCTCCTTCCAAATTCGTATGGCGCAGGTTGGCCTGACTTAAGTTGGAGTCTTCCAGAATGGCGAGTTCTAAGTTAGCGCCTTCCATAACGGCTCCCTTCATATTACTACCCGAGAGGATAGAGGTAGCCAGATCCGTATCACTGAGAACGGCATTTTCCAAGTTGAGTCGCTCGAGATTGGCTCCGTTCAGTATCGCTTTATAGAGGTATACGCCGGTCAATATTGCCTCGCGAAGGTCAGACTTCGATAGGTTGGCATTTATGAGTTTGGCATTACTTAGGTTTGTATGTTGCAAGATGGCTCCTTCCAGGTTGGCATTCTCCAGGTTGGCTTCCGTCAGGATAGCATGACTTAGATTGGCGCCGCTGAGGTTTGTTCTCTCCAAGTTGGCATTAATCAGACTGCCGTGTTGCAGATTGGTGCGAACAATTTGTGCATCTGCAAGACAAGCTTCATTGAGTCTCACACCTTCCATCGTGGCTTCGTTCAGAACGGCATTGGAAAGGTTTGTGTGCGAAAGATTGGCATCCTTCAGGCAGGCTTTTCCTAATTGTATACCCTCCATATCGGCATTTTCCAGATTGGCCTTCGAAAGGTTTACTTCTGTAAGGTCGGCCTGTTTCAGGTTGGCATTTACCAACTGCGCCTCTTCGAGGGAGACGCCCCACCAGGTTGAGCGATCGAGTCTGCTCTCTTCCATCCGTGCTTTTAGGAAAGAACCGTTTATCACCTTAGCCTCTGTGAGGTCTGCTTTTTCCAAGTGGACTTCATCGGCGTTTGTATCTATGATGGAACTGTTTCTGAGATTGGCTTCTGTAAGCAAGGCTTTGGTGAGGACGAGCCTTGAAAGATGTGCCTTCTCCAGATTGATACCCGTAAGGTTGGCTTTCGCAAGGCTAATATCTTCTATCATAATCTCGGGAAAGTTAGCATGTTGCAGGGCGCCCTCGCTGCCTTGCGGGAAGGGATTGCCTTCCTTCGTGAATAGCAGGCTCAGCATGGTGGGCAGTTCGTTTGCGCTCCGGTCTTTGAAATCGGGTTTGTTTGTCATCGTGCGGAGTTGATAACAAAGAAGGTCGAACACCGACTTGCCGTATTTGGCAGGATATTCGCCGGCCAGCATGTAGAGGTTGCTTGCTCCGCCGATGCGGATTGCTTCTTCGGCGCTTCCCAGCGATTCTACTGCTTGGGTATAGCGATTGTTTTGCTGGTTCAGGTCATCTATCTCGGCTTGCGTTTTCTGTATTTCAAGCAGTTTTTTCTGCAGGGAAATCTTGCGTTGGGTTAAGACGATAAGATACGTAACGCCCACTACGACAAACAAGGCCGCCCATACCAGAAAAAAGTAAAATAGGTTGGGCAGACCAAAGAGATAGAGGTCGCCAACAGTTATTTTGGTTATTTCCCCAAATACTAAGGCTATAAATGGCGTAAGAAAGAGCGCAATGAGGATAAGCCACATCCCATTCCGTCGCATAAAATTTTTCTCAGTTTTTTGTTCCATATAGATGCTTTTGCGAATATCGGATGCAAATTTAAGAAAAAATAAGTATCAGCTAACATTCTATGCCTTAATCTCAGGGCAAACGCATTTAAAAAAGATTAGCTCAGGGAACAGGCTGCAGAGTCTATGAAGACCTGTCATATTTGGAGAATGTCAAAGAATGGAAATCATTAAAATCCCTTACCGTTATTTACAATTCAAAAATAGCATAATGGGTCAAACGGTATTTTTTTTCTTCGATATTTAAGGTAGTTTTGGGCTTTTATCATCAATATTTATGATTAATTAACAAACAATGCGCAAAAATATATACAACATACGAGAACAAAGAATTAATTTTGATGTGATATACATTAGGTTGTTCCAACCTTTGTCATATAAAGCTGTAAAAAATATCTTAAATATACAAGTATGAAAAAATCATTTACAATTATAGCAACTATCTTGTTTATAACAACAGGATGCCGAGACAATACACAATCAACTGATGACTTTATCACAGTGGATGTTACGGTAAATTATCCCAAGAAGGAACTGATTCTCCAAGACTTTATGGATGTAGAATACATTCCGTTAGAAACGAATGACGAGTTTATTACTGCAGGTTATGTACAAGCCCTTGGCAAGGAGGCCATAATTGTTAGAAATAGTGTTCGTGATGGTAATATATTTGTTTTTAACAGAAACGATGGTAAGAGCATAAGAAAAATCAATCGTTTTGGTCAAGGCAGTGAAGAATATTCGTCTATTGTAAGTATTGTTTTAGATGAAGAGAATAATGTATATTTATCGATAAAACTTAAAACGTAACATGCGTATGATCCGGAAATGTAGTTTCCTGTTCTTTGTAATAATAGAAATATTAGTCTCATTTTTAATATGCGGATGTAGTAAAAAGACACCTGTACAAGCTGTTTATAATTATTCTTTGTCTCCTACTCAAAACAAGCTGGTTTTCCCTGTGGATGACAACACTTATTCTTTTCATCAGGCATTGTTTCTATATACTGATGAGAAAGAGAATGAATATTTAATATTTCAAAATGGCCAGTCATCTGAAATATTGTTTTATGACTTATGTGATAAAAAATTAGTGAAGAGAATAAAATTTAATCGTGAAGGAGATAATGGTGTAGGTACTTTCTACGGTTTCTACTTTAAAAACAAGGATGAAATATATTTGCCATCTAATTCGGAAGCAACCATATACCAGGTAAATGACCAGGGAAAAATACTTAGAGAAATTGAATATGGTGAATATGCCTATCCATTACCGGTTTTAACCACTTTTGCCTTTTCATTATCATATGTTCCATTCTTTTTTATAGATGGCGACCTGTACATTACTCAACGCATAAACCCTGAATATGGAGACAAAATATTAGATAGAAGTCCTACAACCTTAGTAGTTGATACACTACGGCATACAGTCAAATCATCATCATTTACCTTTCCCTTAATCGTTAGTTCTAAAGAATTTTATTCAGGCGGAAAGACTTTTGAATATGATTATAGTAGAATTTTTGATGGAAAGCAAATCACTTATTCATTTGTATATGATGAATATATATATATTACATCGATACAGAATAATCTAATTGAGAAGGTACCTGTTAAAAGCCGTTACATCAATTCAATAAAACCCCCGGTTTTTAAAGACGAGACTTACATCAGTTATGGAAAGAAAATTTGTGAAACAGAGAGTTATGGAAATCTTATATATGATAAATATAGAGATGTCTATTATCGTTTTGCATATCCCAAAACTGAAATGGAGGAACTGAAAGATTATTTCGAATTGTTTCGGTTTGGAAGAAAATGTTTCTCAATCATTATTTTGGATCACGATTTTAATATCATAGGTGAAACTCCTGTTTTCCAAGACTACAGCTATGTTTCACGAATGTTTTTTGTTGCAAAAGACGGACTATATATCTGTAATAACAATCCTTTTCATGAAAATTATGATGAGAATGTACTAAGTTTTCAACAATTTGAATTGCAAAAAACACGATGATATGAAAATATTGGTTCATCCGGCAAATGCATAGTTTTTCTTAAAATCCCTAAGGGATATTTTCAAGGGGTAGATTATCAAATTGTCAGAATTGACAGAATGTCAAAAAATGGTCTTTTTTTTCTTCGATATTTGAGGCGAATTTGGGCTTTTAACACGAAAAACGCAAGAATTTGCGGGTTTGGCAAATACAAAAAGACAGCAATGATGAGTTGAAAACTAAAAATTGAAAGTATAGAGCAGGAATAATGCACTACTATTTATATTTTACTTTCAATAGCTGCCATAACGTCATCAAGATACTCAAGGGATTTAAGGGTATTTTAAATCTTAACAGACATTAATATTAACCAAATAATAGCTAATATTAAAGACTATTCACAATTCATCCCCATCGCTTCAGAAAATCATTTAGATGATTTTAAAAATGATCTAAATGAAATTTCCAAATCATGCTGATGACGTCCGGCAACCATCTGCATGATTTCCCCAAAAGAAGCCGTCTTTTCAAAATATTTTTCCCGAATATTGACAAAAGCTTTACATATCCGTGAACTTTGGCCGATTTTGTCGAAACTCCGAATTTCTCGTAACACGAAAAAGCCCCTTTTCCTGACAAAAGGGGCCTGTTTTAACTGTTTTTAATTGACAAATGAAAAATAGCATTCTCTTAAATTCAATCAATTACGAATGACGAATTAGCCCATTTTACCAATAACCATTAAAACGTATTATTTAGGTTATTTGCGGATTTTGGGGAGGCTGAAGACGGGGAGGTAGAGGAAGATGCCGAGGACGGACATTAACAGGCCACCGATGGTGCCGGCTGCGAGAGGGAACCAGAAAGCTTCTTTGTCGGAACCTACCATGAAGGGGATGAACCCAAGGACGGAGGAGACGACGGTCAGGAAGATGGGGCCTATCTTGGCATTCCAAGCCTTGAGATAGGCGCGGTAGGGCGACATAAGGGGTTTGCGAAGCTGCACTTTGTTGTATTCGTTCAGAATGTAGATGCTGGCATTGATGGTGATACCGCAGAGAAGCACGAAAGCGGCAAATCCCCCCTGGTCGAAATTCAGTTTGAACCAATAGAACGTAAGGAAGACGCCAATATATGAAATGGGTATCACAAAGATAATGGCCAACGGTTGGCGCAGGGAATTAAACAAGATACCGCTCATGAAGTAGATGATAACAATAATAAGCAGTAAAAGAAGATACTGGCGATTGTCCTTCTTATTCCAATAATAATAACTACTTGTCGACTTTGCGCTATAGCCCATTGGGAGGGAGGCGTTGAAGTTGTCGAGCACCCGCTCCTGTATCTTGCTGCCCTGGTTAGAGGCGCCGATGTATTCGTACTGCAGGCATAGGCGGTATTGCTGGTTTATCTTGGCCACATTCTGGGGAGCCAGCTCTTTCGATAAGGTGGCAAACTCCGCCGGTTTGTAAGCCGGATGGTCGTTCCCTGAAGGCTCGGGAACATATAGCATACTCCATACATCGTATTCGGTAGATTGGCGTGAATTGAGTTTCAGCCGTTCGGTCTCATTGTTCACCACGATGCTTCCTGTCGGCAAATCTCGGACAAAGACGGGACGAAGGGAGGCGAAAAGCTCTACGGGACGGATATCAGCCTCGGCTAATCGCTTTTTATCGAGATTGAAATAATACTCCTGGTAATCATCTTTGTAGTATGAGAACTGATAGCTAATCAATACCTCTTTGATGCGGCGGTAGTTGGTGAGGGTATCTCGTAAGGTTTCGGCCCACTTATAAAGCTCGTCATAATTATAGCCCAGCATCTCGATGCGGTAACTTCCGGCCGACTCGTGCACGTCGTTGCTGAATCCCTGGTCCTGAAGTCCGTACACGCCCCAGCTTCCGCCGCCCAGTTCAAGAGCCTTACTGATGATGCGGCTTTTGAGCGTATAAGGAAATCCGTTCCGCTCACTGGCTTTCGTGAAGAAAATGTCGATGCGAGCCTGACGGGCGTTGAAGATGTTGGTTTGAAATTGGCGGATGTCGGATCCGTGGGTGCTGAGATATGTCTCCATGCGACCAATAAGGTTGTTCATCTGATCCAGTGTCGTTCCGTTGGGTAGGGAGGCCGTCACTGTAAGAACCGTCTCTTCACGTCGGGTGAAATAGCTGCCTTCATACACCTTCTCTGCAAAGAGCCTGAGCGAGCCGCCCAGCACCTTATTGAGCACCGGCTTCACCTTCTCCTTATACGTATCATTCGTTACAATTTTGTTATATTGGTTGATAAAGACTGAATCCAGATGCGAGTATGTCTCGCTCTGCTTCATCTCAACCTTATCGGGCAACATGAAGATGGGCAACCCGAAAGCCAGAACCAAGACTACACAAACGGATTTCCTGTATCGGCAAAAGAAACCCATCAGGGCAAGGTAAAAGCGCCCGAAATATACGCCCAGACGTCCTTTCCATCCTCCGTAGGAGCAGACCTGTGTATCTGCCCTATCCCGTTGCATGGCTGGGATGAAGAACAGCGCTACACCCAGTGACACGGCCAGATTGATTATCACCACGGCAGCGAAGTCTTGCAGGTTGATGCGTATCTTCTCGTCGAGGATAAAGATGATGGAAAGAGCTCCGATCGTTGTAAGTGTGGCCGTAAGTATCGGTAGAAAGGCGTCCCGGTTGTGCCGCTTTCGGATGTGGTCGGACATCACGATGGTATTGTCAATGATAAGGCTGAGCGAAATGGTAATCCCTGCCAGCGAA
Organism: Bacteroidia bacterium; assembly: GCA_025996775.1. Lineage (GTDB taxonomy): Bacteria > Bacteroidota > Bacteroidia > Bacteroidales > Tannerellaceae > DFXE01. The sequence goes on from BNTS01000010.1 coordinate 32,612, forward strand.
TACAGTTGCATCTCCAATCCCAGCAGGTAATAGAATATAAAAGCGATACAGATATTGATGACCAAACTGGTGATAATGAGAAAGAGGTAACGCACATTACGTGTCATCAACAAAACGAAGAGTAGTAGGATGATGATAGTCATGCCCGTGCGGATGTATATCTTATGTAGTTCCTCGCGGATGAATCGGGTGGCGTCGTAGCTGACGTGCATCTCATATCCCTTGGGGAGGGAGGCGTTGATGGCATCCATTTCTTCCTTAATCAGCGAGGCCAGCTCCAATTGGTTGGCCGTTTCCTCGGCACGGATAGAGAGGTAGATGGAGTTGAGGCCATTGATTCGGTAATAAGTGGAGGGCGCTTCCTCCTGACGGGTCACCTTTATCAGTCTATCTAAGCGTATGAGTGTGCCGTCTGCAGCACGGACCGTAATCAGTGAAGGGTCGAAGGCGTCGTTATGGGCGTCGGGCACAAGAGCCAGGCGAATCCATTCGCCCCCCTCGTTGGTCTGTGCCGTGCCAAGGAACTCCTTGCTGTACCCGGTAGCTATCGCCTCACGAATGTCGTCTAATTTAACACCCAGCGCTGAAAGTTCGCGACTGTCGAACTCCAGCCTCCACTCCATAGGGGTAGCGCCGGTTATATCTACGCGATAGATACCCGGAATACCTGCCAGTCGTGGCTTGATGCGGTTCTCTGCATAGCGCTGAATCAGAATGGGGGTAGCCGCCGCATTCAGGGTATAGCTCATAAAAGGACGAGATTCCTCATCGTCGGGACGACTCATCTCGAGGATGGGGTAGGTCATCCCATCCGGCAGTCCCGGCCAGGTTTGGCGAATGATGGTTGAAGCTTCGAAGCGGGCGGCATCTATGTCTGTATGCTTATCCAATTCCAGTGTTATCCGCCCCCATCCGTTGCCTGAAGTAGAAGTAATCTCCTTAATACCCTTTATCCGCGCCAGCATAGCCTCGAGGTGGGAGGTTACCTCCATCTCGATAGACCGCGCTGAGTTGTTGGGCATATTATAGCTGATGCTCAGTCGGGGCAAAGTATACGAAGGCTCGAGCTTGATGGGCAGCAGCGGTATGAATGCTATCCCGGCCAAGGCAACGCAGACAAAGACCAAGATGACGGAGAATTTACTCATAGTCGAACTTCCTTGATAGGGACACATTCAACTCGAAGTCGTGCAGCGTAAGCTTGCGTATTTTGTAATAACTTAGCCTGTAGTTGCGTAACGCCTTGATGTAGCTGCGCTCGGCTTCCTGCTGGCGGTTGAGTGAGAGGGTGAGGCTGTTAATGTCTGCTTTTCCGATGATAAAGCGCTGTTTGGTCTCGGCGTAGGCCATCTGTGACAAGTCTAATGCCTCTTCGGCACTGAGGATCATTTTCTGCTGTACGTTGAAGTCGCCGACCGTCATGATCAAATCTTCCTCCAGCGATAGTTCTTCTTGTCGCGCAGAGATTTGAGTAACGTTTAGCGTGTTGCGTGCCACGTTGTACTTCCCTTTGCGTACGCCCCAATCCACCAACGGGATGGAGATCGATACTGAAACAACATCCTGGGGGAGCGGGTTGCTGTATGCATCGCGGAAAGTGTTGGCTACCTGGTTGAAACCGATGCTGGCGCGGAGGGAGGCATTAAACATGGATTCCTTCTTTGTGCGGTCTACCTCCTGCTCAGCTTCCAGCACCTGACGGCGCAGGTCGAGAAACTTGGGATTGTTATCCCGTGCATGCATCAGTGCTTCGTCTACCGAAAGGATGCGGTTCACCGGGCGACCGGGCAAACGCAGGCGTATCTCTGTATTCTTGTCGAAGTTCAGATAGGAAGCCAGGGCGAACATGGCGCGTTTCAGGTCTATCTCGGCGTTTTGGAGCGTATTACGGGCGTTCACCGCGTCAAGCTTAAGAGTGAGCAGGTCGGCCTTGGTGATGGAGGCTATCTTCTGTCGTTGCTCGCCAACACGGTAAAGGGTGTCGGTAGAGGATACATTTTCGAGCGCCATATCATATTCCACTTGTGCCATAGCCAGGTTGAAGAAATAAGCAGTAGCTTGCTCGCTCAGTTGTTCCATATTATAGAGAAATTCCTTTTTCACGGTTTCAAATTTCAGCGGCTCAATCTTCCGTTCCCACTTAAAGGGGTTGTAGCCAATTAACTCTTGCTGATAGCCTACCATGATGGGGACAGAGGTAAACTGTGTATAAGCATTATTACCCAGATTACGCATATAGCCCAAATCGCTGTTCAAGAAGAAGCTACCGCCCAGCAGGTCGAAGTTCTGCTTCACTTGAAGGCCACCACTGGCGTAGAAGGATTCTTGCTTGCGATACACATCGACGTCATTCTCCGAATCATATCTGCGCGTAATATCCCGGTAATACTGGGCAGGCGTCAGATTGAGTGAAAGCCCCGGCAGCCTGCCGGCTTGATACGTGCGATACTTCCAATACCCCGTCAGATACATGTTCTTCGTACGAAAAGCTTCCAACGAACTATCTGCCGCTATCGCTATCGTCTGCTCCAACGTCAACGTAATCTGAGAAACAGCATTCCCCGATATCAGAAGTAGAACAATAATCCCATATAAATATTTTCTTTTCATAACTTTCAACTTTCGACTTTCAACTCATCTTTTCGATAGATTCCCCAATAAACAAGAGGTATTACAAACAAGCTCACTGCCGTACCGACTACCATAGCGGCAATCATGGCTATGGATAAAGGTTTTTGAAGCTCGCTACCCATATCGAATGAGAAGAGCAGCGGAACCATTGCCAGAATACTCGTTAGCGCCGTCATTACAATCGGGCGAAGTCGCCGACGTCCTGCTTCGTGGATAGCCTCCAACAACGGCTTCCCTTCCTTGCGCAGCACATTAATCGTATCAAGCTTCAGGATGGAGTCGTTGATAATCACACTACATGTCACCACAATACCGATAGCGCTCATCAGGTTTAGTGTATGTCCGCATACCCAAAGAAGAACAAGCGCTGCAGCCACGTCGATAGGTATTTCCAACAAGACAATGAGTGGCTGGAGGAAACTCTCGAACTGAGCCGCCAAAATAAAATACATCAGCAGGAGTGATACCATCAGGATAACGACCAGTTCGTTCAGCATCTTGCGGTTAGAGAAGAAACTTCCGGCAAAGTCAATATCCCAAGCCCCTTGCTGAAGCGGATCCACAGACGTCTGCACGCTCTTCCTGACATCCGCCATCAGTTTGTCGGCGTTCTTCACATCAAAGAAGCGGAAGGGAATATATTCGCCGTTCTTCCCTGCCGTAATTGTCTTCAAGTCCTCCCCCGGTGTAATTTTAAGAAACGTTGAGAGGGGAAGATTGTTTCCTACTAACGTATTTCTCACCATCTCGCTTACCGTCTGCTCGTCGCCTGCAATGACGATGGGCAGGTACTGCTGATACGAGCGCAGGGTGCCTGCCTCGTTGTCCTTGAAGGTAGTGCGTAGTGTACGGTACACCTCGTTGTACGGCACATTATATAATAACAGTTTCTGACGGTCGATGGAAATATTCAACTGGTTGTCGAAGGGGATGCCTACGGGCGCTTGTCCGCTCGACGCCTGCATGGAGGATTCCAGCGTATGAATGCTGCCCGGCGAAGGCGCCTCGGATTTGTTGCGGGGCGACAGCTCGGCAACGATATCAGCCTCTCCGGTAACAAATAGTATCTCGAATACGGTCTCGGGTGGAGCAAAGGTAAATACGGCGGCCGGATAATGCTCCTTCAGCCACAAGGTGATCTTTTTTTGCAAGGGAGCTATGTCGTTCGTGCTTTGCGTTTTGAAATAAAGCTCTGCCTCCGATTGAGACAGCTCGCGGTCGCGGTTAAGCAGAAACTGCTGTCGGCCTACATAAGCCGTATATTCCGTACCCTCGCCTACCACTTCATCAAACAGCGTACTCACCCGAAGACGGTTTTCGTCTAAATGGATATTCTCGTTCCAGTCCACAAAACTCAGCAATTCATTCTGCTTAATCTCCGGCATCCTGCTTTTCGGAGCCAGATAAAAAAGCAGCATGCAAAGTGGAATAGAGGCAAACAGCAAAATCAGACTCACGACCTTGTGGCGGAACACCCAAGCTATACCGGCATCGTAAACACGGAAAGCCCAACCGCCTCCCCAGCCCTTATCTTCCTTCTCTTCTTCGCGGAAAGAAGTTTGTATTTTCGGTTTGATTAATTTATACAGTACCGGCAGCAGCATAATCCCGGTGCAGTATGAAACGAGGAGTCCAATCGTGACGGCAAAAGCCTGGTCGTAAAAGATGGCGCCTGCAATGCCGCTCATAAATACCAGCGGCACAAAGACTACGATAGTGGTAAAGGTGGAACTGAGCATCGGTGCAATCACTTCGGTAGTACCTTTGTCGCACGACTCGTCAAGCGTATACCCCATCGCCCTGTATTGGGTAATATTCTCGGTCACAACAATCGCACTGTCTATCATCATCCCCAACGCAAGGATTAATCCGGCTAGCGAAATAATATTCAGAGACAGATGAAAGAGATAGAAGAACAGGAAGCAAATCACCAAGCCCACTACCATACTAATCCCAATCACAGCCGGACTTTTCACATCACCCAGAAACAAAACGGCCACAATGCAAATAAAGATAAAGCCCAGCGAAAGGTTCTGTTTCAGGTTGGAAATGGTATAATCGAGCAACTCCGTTTGGTTGCGCGAAACATTGAAGTCTATGTCGGGGTATATCTTTGAGAAGTATTCAATCACCTCTTGTAGCGAAGCCTTCATATTGTCCATGTTTTCATCGGCTTGCTTGATGATGGAGAGGGTAACCGCCCGCTTGCCGTTAGCCAGCGAGAAGCCGGTTTCTTTTACCGGCACTACGGATACTGTCGCCATGTCTTTCAGTTGGAAGATGCGGTCGTTCTTGCGGATGTAGATGTTTTCCACATCCTCGGCCGTGCGGAGCAGGGTGGAGAAGCGGATGTTGTATTCATAATAACCGTCGCGCACAGTCATGCTTCCCGGCTCTATATTATTAGATGTAATGACCTGTTCCAGGTCGTCGAGCGTGATACCTGCTGTCTCCAACTGCTTCATGTCGGGTACGATCTGCACCTGTCGGCTGGCTGTTCCCGTTATATCCACCATGGCCACCTCCGGCAATTGCTCTATCCGCCGCTTAATTACTTGCTCGGCAAATTCGCACAATGCGAGGAAGTCGTCGCCCTCATGTAGCGTCAGGTTCAGGTTAAAGACGGGTATATCGGTTGCGCTGGCCTTAATCACCCGGGGGCGTTCCACCTCGCGGGGGAGGTAGTTCATGGCGGCGTCTATCTTTTCGTTTACCTCAATAAAAGCCAGATCGGTATTCGTGCCGAAGTCAAAGCTGAGTCGGATAAGGCCGGCTCCGTCGCGCGTCTCGCTCTGGATGTTACGCAATCGCCCCACTTGCATCAACTGCTGGCGGACAGCCTTTACCACGGTATTCTCCAACTCCCGTGCCGACGTATTCGCCCCCGTTACCTGCACTGTAATCTCAGGGATGGCAATATCCGGCAGTAGTGAAACCGGCAACGTAAAATACGTCACTATCCCAATGATGAAGCAAGCTGTAAAAGCCATCAACACCGCAATAGGTCTTTCTAATAGGAACTTAATCATTAATTATTAATTAAAGATACCGTAGATTCGTGCGCCAGGTTGATGTTGCCGCTTGTTATTACGACATCGCCCTCTTTTAATCCTTCAGTTATTACATAGCCGGTAGCATTTTCAAGGCCTGTCTGTACATAGTTCCAATAAGCTTTTCCGTTTACCAGTGTAAAAACTACCTGCTTTCCCGAGCGTATCACTACCGCCTCTTTGGGTACTACCAGCACCCCCCTCCGGTCACTGAGCGTAGTCGAAGCCGTCACCCGCACATTCATCCCCTCAAACAGTCCGCCACGGTTGGAAACCAAGGCCTTTACTTTCACCATTCCGTTAGCATCCACCAGCGGATTAATCTCTGTGATGCGTCCCTCGGATACGCCTTCAGGCAAGGCGAAGAAGGGAGTCACTACCACTTTGTCTCCCGTCTTGATAAGGGACAACTCGCTTTCTAATACGGTAAAGGATGCTTCCATCGTGTGAGCATCTATAATTGTGCAAAAAACATCTGTGGTAGAAGCCTTATTAAATGTCTTGGCGAAGAGGTTAGCCACGATGCCGTCGAAAGGCGCCGTAAGTGTAGCATGTTCTTCCTCGTAAAGGGCTAATTGATATTGAGAAAGGGCCTGGCTGTATCCGCTGCGTGTGCGAGCTAATTGCATGATATCCGGGGGTGTTTTGGCTGTGTCGGCAGGAGCATATCCCTGTCCGATCAGTACATCCTGAAGCTCTAAGGCAGCCTTGTCCAAGGCGTCTTTTGCCTGTGCGGTTTTGTTACTCAGTCGGAAGGTAGCCAGTTCGGCCAGCTTTTGTCCCTTTGCTACCTGGTCGCCGTTCTTCACGTAAATAGCAGCAATCGGTTCGGCCGACTCGAAACGTAAATCCACAAACTGTGTGGCATTCAGCTTCCCGTTACTAATCAATTCCTGATGAAAATCAGAGGGCTTTAGCGTCATCACCGTCACCATGCTACTCGCGTCAGGCAATAAAGTCTCCACCGTCTCCTCCTCATCACCTCCATCTTTCGAGCTACCACAAGACGTAGTACCTGCAACCACCAGCAGTATTAGAAAAAGACGCTCAATCCAACTCATCATACCTTGTCTCATGATACTTTCTTATTAAGTTAACAATGCAAATATACTAAAATATCCATACGATGTTCTCGTAAAGCGATTATTTCCCATGATTTTTTCCTATCATCAATATAGATAACCACAGCAACTATTCTATATCCGTTACCTTATTCTGGTGGTAGCCCATATTTGCCTAATTGGAAAATATATCGAGGACTCAGTTTTTCAGGTGAAAGAACAAAAAGTGTATCATTATACTGGTCTTTAAAACATATTTCATTTTCGAAATTAAATAAATACCGATCATCGTTGCCTACAAACATACCTCCTCCTCCGGCACTCTTAAAATGATCGTATTGAGGGAAAGTATGTGATATGCTTCCATCAGGATTAACAAGTAAGATTTGATTTTTTTTCTTGTCCATTTGTATTGTAAATGAAAGTAGCTATTGTTGTTTCGCTTTTCCGGAACAACCTGCAATGAGGTATACAAGGCATAAAAATAGATAATATTTTTCAAATTTCATTTTCATATTTATATAATAATATTCTTTTAGTATTCTATCTTTGTTTTCTCTATTCTAAATTTGCGGAGTATGTTTTCAATGTCGCAGGCACAAATTGCAAAAGCGTATAATCTCTGTCGCCCTTCGGATAATACATTTCCCAACCTTTCTGCCATGCCCGTTGCCGCAATTCGCTGTCGGTAATGATTTCTACCGTACCTTGCAGCAATAGAAGTAATCATTTTAATATTTCGTAAATACAGTCTAATTTATCACTTATCTCACTTGAAATATCCTTTTTATTGAGTAGGAAAATAAGCTTATAATAGTCTTTTTTGAAATTTGGGTTAAAGCCAAGACCTAACTTTGTGTAAAATTCAGGAAATATCTTATCCAACCAGTTGGTAGACAATTTTTCATTATTCCACCATTCATCATCCATGTTTTTTAAATATGCAGGTAATGTATAATCCGTAATTGCTTGTTGCATTGTACTTCCTAATAGCTGAGTCGTAAATTGTGAATATTGATTATCTAACAATTTAGCATGCTTAATTAATATGTCAGGACGAGCAAAATAATTTTCTAATTCTCGCTTTTGCCAGCACATAATTTTTAAGGATTTTATTGGATCAGTATTTTTATCAATTCTATCAAATAGAGCCAACCCCCTCAATTCCGGGAATATTTCCTTAAGGGCTTCATAATTCTTAACTGCAGTACCAGGAACATTATCTTTCGTATATTCAACATTTGCATGACGTAGAAGAGGCTCTACCTTATGTTGTAATTTATTTGCAAACACAAGCAGCATTTGCAAATCGGTAGAACCTTCCAAATACAATATATGTCCTTTTGATCTTGCTAAATAATATTTTTCCCAACCAATATCCGTTAGAGCTTTCCTGATGTAGCCAATAGATTTACTTTTGGTAGCAACATTCAATTCTAATGCTTGATTTTCAATGAGAGCTATTACTTTAGAACTATCTACTGCTTCATTTAATACTACCTCTGAATGTGAGGCTATTAATATTTGAGAATTGGTATCACTTGCAATAGCATTAATTTGTTGGAAAGACTCTCTCTGTCTAATAACTTCTAAATGTGCATCCGGCTCATCTAATAGTAATATCGTATTCGGATTTGCATACATATATGCAAATAGCAACAATGTTTGCAAGAAACCTCTACCTCCAGACGAAATATCATATTTAATGCCATTTTCTGTATATTGCAACTGAACTAATCCTGTAGATTTAATGTATTCAGGTTTTTCAAGTATTGTCCCAAACATAGTCTTAATAATGCTACGTAGTTTTTTCCAATTAACTTCAATATCAGCACTATTAGAAGCAATCTCAGGATATAGTATCCCATAACAAATATTTCTCAAAACCTCAGCAGTTTTACCCTCACCCAATTTTCTGTCAATAGAACCTTGTGTAAGTTTATCTTCAGAAGTTGAAATTCCGGACATAGGTTGTAAGAAACCAAAATGAATACCTCTCCCATCATTGTAAAGTTTAGTTACTTCATTTAATCCGGTTTTTACTTCACACGAGAATGATTCTGCATTGTAATAATAAAATTCAACATTACAATTCCAAATAATGCCATTATCTTCTCCTGATAATTCAATTGATAGAATAACACTACGAGGTGTTTGTCCCTTTGGAGCAAGATGAGTTTTTTTTCCTGTCCAAAAAAAACGAGCATCACTTATTGGACTGTTTAGCAAATCATTTCTATTCAACGTAACACGCTTGTTTTTATTTAATTGTCCTTGCTCTTTTGCGGCTATATACTTTCTTACGCTTATTTCCCAGAGACATAGGGCTTGAAATAATGTTGATTTACCCGAATTATTGGGGCCAATGATTACTACAGATTCTGAAATTGGGAACGAAATAGATTCCAGTTTCTTGAAATTTTCTATCTTGATGTTTGTTATCATATTTATATGGTATTTTACGACACAAATTTACAAAATAATTTAGACTATATATCATTCCGACTAAAACCTTGAAGGAAGCGACGCGGATACGGACGTTTGCCAGCCCCATGCCTGCGGTAATTACTTCTGAGTTAAAGCCTTTACCGTTGTCTTCCACGGTGAGGGCGAGGCGGTCGGCTTCCTGTACGATTTGCATGAGGATATGCGATGCGCCGGAATGTTTCAGTGCGTTGTTAATCAGTTCATGGGCAATGCGGATGCGTTCCTGTACTTCGCCATCGAGTACGGCTTGCGTGGCGATTAACTGTTTTTCCTGTTCCAACTGCTTGACTTGCTGCTCGGCCAATTCCTTTTGGCTTTCTGCAAGGCGTTTCTTCTGCACTGTCCATCGCCAGAGGAAAAAGAACGTCGCCAATGCCAGCAGCAATACCGCGCCTCCGGCTATGCCAAGCCAAATCATCAGCCGCTTTTCTTCTTCAAGTGTGGTGATTTGCGTTTCCTTCTTTTCCATAAATTGCAATTCGTAATTCAAAAAAAGATGGACGAAAAAGATAAAGACCGGATAGATGAATGGCCGGACGATGACCGGGTCATTTATATTCCCGACGCGGTGTATCACAACTTTATGCAATCGCTCCGCAAGTTGGAAGAGGCGCAAAAGGAGTTCCATACAATAAAGGATAGCCTGAAAGCAAATGACGGCAACAGTAATGACAACCAATCATCATAGTAAACAATTTTGCGTTTTTATCAACTCATATTATCAATTATTTTTTTAATGATGATTTTTAATCCGTATTTTTGCACATGATTAAAAATTGCAATCATGAAGAAAATGAAAATCGAAATCAAATGAGCGCTCATTTGACACAATATATTACATCTGTTGTCGCTATTTTCACAAGAAAGAAATCAAAGTAAGTTTTATGAACAACGGACTCATCAAAAAATTGGGAATTGGGAAGTTTGATAAAAAACTTATCCTCAACAAACCTTCCGGTATCAACGATTTTGAAGGATTGTCTTTCAGTATGAAACTAAGCAAAGACAAATACGATTTGATATTTGCTTTTATATTTTCATTGGATGAGTTTACGGACATCTTGAAAAAAGTGATTGGCGACGATTTACTGAATCCCAACGGAATGCTTTATTTCGCCTATCCGAAGAAAAACAACAGGCAATATGCGGAATATATCGGCCGCGACGATTTTTTCACGGTCATTGATATGGATAATAACGGCTATGTATATAACAGCCTCATTAAATTCAATAAAATGGCGGCTTTCAGCGAGGTATTCACCGTTATCGGATTGAAACACGACGAAAAACGAAAGCAATCGACCCAGCCCAGCCAATGTGTAACCGACTACATCGACCGCATTCTCGATGTGAGGAAGCATTTTGAAAACGATAACGAAACACTGGCTTTGTTCGACAAACTCACACCCGGCTACCAACGAGGCTGGGCGCGTTACGTGTATAGCACGAAAAGCGAAGCGACCACTGAAAAGCGTTTTTCCGAAATGGAAACAATTTTAAAACAAGGTTATAAGTCGATAGACTTGTTCCGTCAAAATAAAAATATATCAAACTAAAGCAGGTCATAATGGAAACAAGTAAAGGGGAAGTTGCCGTTCCGGTGGAACTGTCCGACATTTTGAAAAACGAAAAAGAAGCATCGGAATTTTTTCAAAGTTTGTCTGCCGGATACAAACGGGGTTATTGTGACTGGGTAGGCGGCGCAAAGAACGAAGCGACCCGGAAAACGAGAGCGGAAAAAGCATTGCTGATGTTGAAAAACAAACAAAAAACATTAAAAACAGTTTAAAGATTACGGATAATAAAATTTCTCCAGCCGCGCTTTTTCCGGCAATTCGGTATTACCGGAGAGGATAGCCACATATTCGGAGAAATTCATGCCGCTTTTCTCGTCCATTGAACCCTCGTCAATGGTACGGTTTCCCATGTCGTTATTCTTTAGTTGGTTGATAAACAACTGTTTGTTGTGAAATAACCCGAACACGGATTTAACCCTCGTTCATGGTAAATACCTTTGTTTTCATCGCTGTAATTGTTAGTTCTACAAAGTTATATGATTTTATTGTATAAATAAAGCGTTTGTGATAATATTATTTATGATTATTTTCAAAAAGACTTGGATATATAAAAAAATACTCCTACCTTTGCATCGCAATTCAGGAAAAGGGTTGTACTATATCGCGGAGTGGAGCAGTGGTAGCTCGTTGGGCTCATAACCCAAAGGTCACAAGTTCGAGTCTTGTCTCCGCAACAATACTAAAAGAGGTTGTTTTTTAAAGCAGCCTCTTTTTTATTGGAAATAATTTGCTTACTTTGCAAACTTAATAATACTTGAATAAACGATGTCTTTTGTTATTGTCATCCTCAGTCTGGTTGTATTGATAGTTCTCATCTCTTATTTTAAGGTAGATGCGTTTTTGTCATTCTTGATTGTATCAATTGGGGCCGGCATTGCACTGGGTGTGCCACTAAACAGGTTGCCTCTTACAATTGACACGGGCCTGGGCAACATAATGGGTAGCCTTACGCTGATTCTTGTTTTGGGTGCTATGCTGGGAAAGTTGGTAGCCGTAAGCGGAGCAGCGAGCAAAATCGCTTCGGTGATGGTGAACTTGTTTGGAACGAAATATATCCAATGGGGGCTGATGGTAACAGGTTTTGTGGTAGGTATTCCCTTATTTTATAATATAGGCTTTGTACTGTTTGTGCCACTTATTTTTACGGTAGTAAACCAGTATAAATTGCCTGCCGTATATATCGGTCTGCCCATGTTGGCAGCCTTGTCGGTCATGCATGGCTACCTGCCTCCTCACCCGTCGCCTACAGCGCTGGTTCAGATGTTTGGCGCCAATATGGGGATGACGCTGATACTGGGTATTTGTGTGGCTATTCCCGCCATCCTTATAGCAGGCCCCCTGTTTTCCAAAACACTGAAGAACATAAAAGCAAACCCCATAACCCTTTTCACTGACAAGGGGAGTAGTGAACAATTCAGAACACCGGGTACGCTGAACAGCATTATCAGCGCTACACTGCCTGTTTTTATGCTTATTCTCGTAACCCTACTTCCCACCTGTTTCCCTGCCATAGAGGGATCGCCACTGTTGGTGTTTATAGGTGCGCCTTCCATCGTGATGTTTATTGCTTTGATAGTGGCAACCTATACGCTGGGTCTTAAACAAGGACGAAGCATGAAGGATGTGATAGGCATATATGTAGATGCAGCCAAGGAGATCGTAATGATACTCCTCATTATTGCCGGGGCCGGCATCTTCAAACAAGTGATGGACGAGAGCGGGATCAGTAATCAATTAGCAGATATACTTCAGCAACTGCCTCTTCATCCGCTCATTTTGGGATGGTTGATAGCTGCTCTTATCAGGTTGTGCATAGGTTCGGCCACGGTGGCTGCTATTACAGCCGGCGGAGTTATCATGCCTTTGATTGCGCTGTCAGGTGTACACCCCAGTCTGATGGTTCTCTCCATCGGTGCCGGAAGCCTCTTCTTTTCGCACGTGAATGATGGTGGATTTTGGATGTTTAAGGAGTATTTCGGGCTTAGCCTGAAGGATACATTCAGGTCGTGGTCGGTGATGGAGACAATTGTGTCTGTTGCGGGGCTGGGCGGAACATTGTTATTAAGTATTTTCATGTAAAACCAAATATATTAAAGTTATGTATAACGCAGACAAAGAGTTTGAAAAATTGGGTTTAATGTTGCCACCGGCACCGAAGCCATTAGGCGTTTATAAGCCTGCAGTAATTGTAGAAGGTAAGATTTTGTATCTGTCAGGTCACGGTCCGGTGCAGGAAGACGGTACACAAATTAAAGGCCGCATCGGTCGCGATCTGACCCCGGACGAAGGCAAACTGGCTGCCCGCCAGGCAGGTCTTACTATCCTGTCCACGATCAAAGCCAATTTGGGAACCTTGAACAAGGTGAAACGTATAGTCAAGGTGCTGGGAATGGTGAATTGTACGCCCGAATTTGAACGTCATCCCTTCATTATCAATGGAGCAAGTGAATTATTTGCCTCAATTTGGGGTAATGAGAATGGGGTGGGGGCTCGTAGCGCCGTAGGTCTTGGCTCGCTTCCGGATAATATTCCGGTAGAAATAGAAGCTATATTTGAGTTAGAAGACGAATGATTTGTATTGAAAACATTGACCGGATAGATTCGCCGGCATTGCTCGTTTTAGAGGACGGAGTTCGCATGAATATCTTGCTGGCAAAAGATATTGCCGGTGACGTGAGCAAACTTCGTCCCCACGTAAAGTCTCATAAGATATTGGAGATATGCCAAATGATGCTCGACGAGGGGATTACCAAGTTTAAATGTGCTACCATAGCCGAAGCCGAAATGCTGGCTCTGGCCAAAGCGCCGGATATCATGCTTGCCTATCAGCCGGTTGGCCCCAAGATTCAACGTCTGTTGAAGTTGATAGAAGCCTATCCCCACAGCCATTTCTCATGCCTTGTAGACAGTGAGGAGAATGCTCGCCATATAGACAAGATATTCAGTGTCACACCTGTTGTACTCGACGTACTTATCGACGTGAATACAGGTATGAATCGTACCGGCATATGCCCTGTGGAAGCCATTGAACTGATAAAAAACATTCACACACTGGAGCATATTCGTATCATAGGTCTTCATGGATACGACGGACAGATACACGATACGAACCCTGCTGTCCGGCAACAGGCCGCCGACCTTACCTACGAAGAAGTAGACAAGGTAAACCGGGCTGTGCAACCCTTGTTCGATTACTCGCTCACACGGGTATTGGGAGGTACGCGCACGTTCCCGGCACATGCCCGCCGTCCCGATGTGGAATGTAGTCCCGGCACTTTCGTGTTTTGGGATTGGGTATACAAGCATGCTCTGCCTGAGATGGAGTTTCATTATGCCGCTTTGGTTATAACACGCGTGATATCAATCATAGACAAGAACCGGATATGTCTCGACCTGGGGCATAAATCCATCGCCTCAGAGAATCCTTTACCGCGTGTACATTTTCTGAATGTGCCGGAAGCGACTCCCTTCAGCCATAGCGAAGAGCATCTTGTCGTGACGGTGCCCGACAGTAGTATCTATCCTTTGGGAACGGTGTTCTATGGTGTACCTGATCATATCTGCCCAACCGTAGCCGCCTACGAGGAAGTGCATGTTGTTCGCAACAACGAAGTCGTGACTTCGTGGAGAGTAATCGCCGGAGACCGCCGTATAAACATTTAATGGATGGAAATGGCTAAATCTTTGATAATAGACGCTCATTTAGATCTAAGCATGAATGCCTTGGAATGGAATCGCGATTTACGTGCTTCCCTCCAAGAGATAAATGGACGGGAAGCCGGGATGACCGATAAGCCGGATCGAGGTCACGCTACCATTTCCTTCGAGGAACTGCGTAAAGGTCGTGTTGGGTTTGTAGTAGCCACCCAAATAGCTCGCTACGTAGCCCCGGATAATTCCTTACCCGGATGGCATTCACCCGAACAAGCTTGGGCACAAACGCAAGGTCAGTTGGCATGGTACAAGGCCATGGAAGAAGATGGCCAGATGGTTATGATTACAAACCGGGATGCTTTAGAGGCACATATTGCCTTATGGCAGAACGGTGAACCGGATGATACAAAGCCTATCGGCTACCTCTTGAGTATAGAAGGCGCCGATTCATTCGTCACCGTAGACCATGTAGAGAGAGCCTATCGTTACGGCTTGCGTGCCGTAGGCCCGGCGCATTATGGTCCCGGCCGGTATGCCAACGGAACAGACTCGTCCGGTAGACTAAACCCCGACGGGCAGGCGCTGCTAAAGAAAATGGACGAACTGGGGATGATTCTCGACGTGACTCACCTGAACGACGATGCCTTCTGGCATTCGCTGGAGTTGTACAAAGGTCCTGTGTGGGCCAGTCACAATAACTGTCGCACGTTTGTAAATCACAATCGCCAGTTTAGCGACGAGATGATTAAGGCGTTGATAGACCGTGAGGCCGTGATTGGCCTGGCACTGGATGCATGGATGATGGTTCCCGGCTGGGTAAGAGGCGTATCAACCCCCGAAGGGATGAATTGCAGCCTCGAAATCATGGCCAATAACATCGATCATATCTGTCAGATAGCCGGAAACGTCCGCCATGCCGCTATCGGTAGTGACTTGGACGGCGCTTTCGGAACCGAACAATGTCCTTATGATCTGAAGACCATAGCGGATATTCAAAAAGTACCCCTCATTCTCAAAAAGAGAGGTTACAGTGAGGCTGATATAGAAGCTATTGCCCATGGTAATTGGTTGAATTTTATACGAAAAGTTTTGTAAGATATGTTGCAGATAGAGGTAAAAGATGTATATAAGTCGTTTAAGGATGTACAGGCAGTGAGGGGAGTCTCACTGGCCATACAGCCCGGCGAATTCGTAGCCCTGCTTGGCCCCAATGGAGCCGGGAAGACTACGATGGTGGAGATGATGGAAGGACTGCGCAAACCTGATAGCGGAGAGATTCTGATACAGGGCAAAAACTGGAAGAAGCATGAGCGGGAGTTGCGTAAAATAATAGGCCTCTCGCTACAAGAAACCCGTTTTGCCGAGAAACTGAGCATTCGCGAGACCCTTCGTCTCTTTGCCGGTTTCTTCGATTTGGGCAATGAGAGGGTAAATGAAGTAATAGCCCTTACCGGCTTGGAGAGTAAGCAGAAGTCGTATGTTGGTACCCTTTCCGGAGGCCAACGCCAACGACTTGCCTTGGCAGTAGCTTTGCTGAACACGCCTCAAGTACTCTTTCTCGACGAACCTACCACCGGCCTCGACCCACATTCGCGTCTCGACCTGTGGAACATCCTGAGATTGCTGAAGGAGAAGGGAAATACAACTCTGATTCTCACCACCCACTACATGGAAGAAGCCGAATCGCTATGCGACCATATCATCATCATGGATGAGGGAAAGATACTGAGAGAAGGCAAGCTGGAGGACTTATTGGACGAGGAGTCACACAATCTGGACGAGTTATTTATCAACCTCACCGGGAAAACCCTGAGTGAAGTACCAACCTTAATACCTTGACGCCTATGAAACCTATACAGAATACCCAATTGTATCAGCTTTCCAAAGCTTATTTCTTGGAAATCATTCGCGAGCCGGAAGTCCTTTTCTGGGGGATGATATTTCCGGTGCTTATTTCCATTGGTTTAGGACTTGCTTTTACGCAAAGTACAGATACAAAGTTCCATGTGCTGATGGTTACGGAGCATCATACGGAATTGGATGATATGCTTACCGAGTATGCCAAAACCTCTCAAAATAAAAACGGGAACGAGCTATCTGTCTGGAAGATTACAGACGATATACTGGGAAATACCGAATTTAGCTTCGAACGCAGCGATTGGCATTCGGCCATCATCTCCTTAAAAAGAGGAGAGGCCGAGTTGATTGTGGGCGATTCGCTGGGTGAGCTGCGCTATCATTTCGATCCGCATAACTCGCAAGCCCAATTGGTTTATATGAAACTTTCTGCCTTGATGAAGTCGCCGGCAACTACCGGTAGTTCAGATAGTGAAGCTTTCATCGAACCTCTTACACTGAAAGGGGTACGTTATATAGATTTCCTGATTCCCGGTTTGATTACCTTTGGCATGATGGGCTCCATCATGTGGGGCATAAGCTATACCATTATTGAACGTCGGTCGCAAAAGCTACTGAGGCGAATGGTGGCCACCCCGATGAAAAAGACCAATTTCCTGATCGCCCTGATGGTGGTGCGTACGGTGATGAATATCGTTGAGGCGCTCTTCCTCTTTTTCTTTGCCTGGCTAATCTTCGACATAGAGATTCAGGGAAATATTGGAGCCTTGTTTGTTATATTCCTTGCAGGGAATATTGCCTTTACGGGTATCGCTATCCTGATATCGAGCCGTACCTCGAAGACCGAAGTCGGTTCCGGCTGGATCAATGCTGTGCAAATGCCTATGATGATACTATCGGGCGTTTTCTTCAGCTACCACAACTTCCCCGAATGGAGTCTTGGTGTAATTAAACTGCTCCCTCTCACCGCCGTGACCGATGGAATCCGCAGCATCTTCATTGAAGGAGCCGGATGGGTAGAAATAATAACGCCCACCCTCGCCCTCACCGCCTTTGGCCTAATTTGCGCCATTATAGGCCTCCGCTGGTTCAAATGGTACTAAATAATTCTGTTTGTATGGAGGTTTTTTGTTCCTTTTTTTGTTCCTTTGTTGCATATTGAATTACATTAACTATAATGAGAACAAAAATGAAAAAGTATTTAGCTGAATTGATTGGAACAGCCGTTCTGGTCTTGATGGGTTGCGGTAGCGCCGTAATTGCCGGAAGTGCAGTGGGAACATTAGGTATCGCCTTTGCCTTCGGTTTATCAGTAGTAGCGATGGCTTATGCCATTGGAGGTATCTCCGGATGCCATATCAATCCTGCCATTACGCTTGGCGTCTTCTTGTCCGGCCGGATAAGCGGGAAAGATGCAGGATTGTATATCGTATTCCAGGTAGTGGGAGCTATTCTGGGTTCTGCTATTCTATTCGCCATATCTTCGGGCATGGGACTTAATGGTACGGGCGCCAACCAGTATGTCGACGGTCAATTAATTCCCGCCCTCATTGCCGAGGTAGTATTTACCTGCATCTTCGTGTTGGTAGTATTAGGCAGCACCAGTGAGAAATCTCCTGCCGGATTTGCCGGTTTAGCAATCGGCCTCGCCTTGGTTCTGGTACATATAGTATGTATCCCCATCACAGGAACTTCTGTAAACCCGGCTCGTAGTATTGGCCCGGCCTTATTTGCAGGAGGTGTTGCCCTTAGCCAGCTCTGGTTGTTCATCGTAGCTCCCCTCGTAGGTGGCGCACTCGCCGCCGGTGTATGGAAAACCCTTGACAGCAAATAAATTCAGAAACAAAAGAAAGCCTCGCTAATCAGGATTAGCAAGGCTTTTTTGGGGAAAGAGAATTGAATCAATGTTAGATTTTGAGCCAAAAAATGCACAAAACATATAAAGAAGATACTGATGATGAACTACTCATTTTGCTTAATAAAGGAAATGAGGATGCTTTTGCGGCTATATACAACCGTTATCATAAACTTCTGTATACCGTAGCGTATAACTATTTGAAAAGTGCTTTTATGGCTGAAGATGCTGTGCAATATACATTTCTGAAACTTTGGGAAATGAAGAAGTTTCTTACAGGTCCCATCAATCTGAGAAATTATCTTTTCACAATCGTAAAAAATCAAGTGCTTAATGAGATAAGAAACAACAACACGGCTATTGAAAAGAACTACGAAATGACACAATTATCTCCCGAATCTGAAAGCGATCTTCTGGCACTACTGGAAGAAAAAAATATGAGAGAGCAGTTGTATCAAGCCATAGACCGTCTTCCGGAACAAAAGAAGAAGGTATGCCTCCTTAAACTGGAAGGCGAACTTTCGAATCAGGATATAGCCGACCAGATGAATATTTCTGTCCCAACTGTAAAAACGCATTATGCACAAGCAATCAAGATGCTTCAAGTGCGATTTAGTAAACGAAAATTGTGATTAGTCTACTCAAATCCATAAAATATTATAAAATAGGACAAGCCATTCATCCTATTCAGTTCCTTAAGTGTTAATTAACATATTATATAAAATTGAACAGATGCAAAGACTCAATATAATGACCATTGAAAAGGTATTAAATAACGAAGCTTCTAAGGCTGAAGCCAGAGAAGTAGTTCGTTGGTTCGGAACCCCTGAAGGACAAATTTGGTTGTCGGCAAGAATGGATGCCGATGAAATGTCTATCCGCTTAGGAGAAGAAGAAGAACATCTTGATCATCTTATCCAATCCGAGAAGATATATAAGCAAATTACACGCAAACTCAAATTGCAGAAAGTGCGACGTTTTTTAAGTGCGGCAGCCGTAATAATCCCTTTTATTCTCTTGGCAGGTCTTTTTGCAGAACTAAACTCGCGGGTCAATCTTTTTGCCCAAACTGAATACAACGACGTATATGTTCCTAAAGGCGAACGGTTGAAAGTCATGTTTCAGGACGGGAGTAGCATTTATCTTAATTCAGAAAGCCACATCCGCTACCCTAAACAATTTGGACTGTCGGAAAGGAGAGTAGAGTTGGAAGGTGAAGCTTGGTTTGAGGTAGCCAAAGAGAAGAAAAGACCTTTTGTGGTTGACCTGAAAGCATTCAATATCCGTGTTTTAGGTACAAGTTTCGATGTAAAAGCATATCCGGAAGAGGAGAATATAACTGTTTCTTTAGAGACAGGCCTTGTCGAACTTGCAAGTGCTACTTTCCTGCCGGTTTCTCTTAATCCCGGTGATAAGGCTGTTTACAACCGCTCTTCCAAGAGCTACCGGATCTCGCACCCTGCAGATATTAAGCAGTCGTCCGTTTGGAGGAATAAGACAATCGTATTTACCGATTCCCCTTTGTCGGAAGTAATAACAACCCTCAGTCGTACGTTCGACGTAACATTTGTCATAGATAACAAAGCCGTCCTTGACTATAACTATACCTTACAGACTTACAATACTGATTTGTCTCTTATCCTTCAGGAATTGGAAAAGATTACCCCCGTTCGATTCCAAAAAAATGGTAAAATGATAAATGTTCAAATGAAAAAGTAAAACCAACTCATCTTTTGAAAGGGCAGCTAACTCTTAATTTTTTTTAGTGGACAGTAATGAAATTAACTCAATGTGATGTGATTGTGGATAGTATTTAAAAAAAAACCAAAATGCCTCATCCTTTTTAGGTTGTCATGTGTTTATATTCATGTATAGAGAGAATAAATCACAATTGTTAACATCACTTAAAGTAATACTGAAATGGATAATACTTCCTGATGGGTGAATTTATAAGCAAAAGTACAGTCGGAAACCGACCACCTTACCGACTGCCAATGATTGAAATGTTTATATTTCTAACTATTAAATCAATGCAACAATATGAAAGAAAAGCAAAAAAGTTCTGCATTCATGCATTTTTTATTTAAACTAATTGAAAATGTACCCAATTCCATGAAACTAACATTCGTTTTTTTGCTGTTAACACTCCTGAGCTTTACAGCTTCAGCGGCAACAGCTCAACGGCTCTCAATTTCAGTTGAGAATGCAAAAATTGAACAAGTTCTATCTACTATTACCCAAAAGACTGGTCTTAGTGTAGCTTACAGTAAGCAGGTTGTCAACCTGAACCGGAGAGTAAGCATCCATCTGACCGATGTAGAGGTAGATAATGTGATGGATCGGATTGTAGAAGGAACCACGCTCTCGTACGAAGTAAAAGACGGGAAAATCTATTTATTTGAAAAAAGTCTGAATACGGGAACTCCGGATGTGAAACAACAAAGCAAAAGAGTGACCGGAGTTGTAACCGATAATACAGGTGCTCCTCTTGCAGGTGTAACTGTATTAGTGAAAGGCACAACGCAAGGTGTAGTAACCGATATGGATGGGAAGTATACCCTTCCAGATGTAGCAGCAAACGCCACGCTTCAGTACTCTTTTATAGGGATGAAAACCATTGAAGTGGCCTCAACCGGAAAAACACAGATTAACGTAACCTTGGAAGATGATTCCATTGGCTTAGATGAAGTCGTGGCTATCGGCTATGGTTATACAAAGAAAAGCGACCTTACCGGTGCTGTATCATCCGTTAAATCCGAGGATCTGATGAAATTGGCAACCTCTTCCCCCGTTCAAGCCTTGCAAGGCCGGGCAGCAGGCGTGACTGTCGTTCAGGAATCAGGCTCACCGGATGCGGTAGCATCCATTAAAATCAGGGGCGTCGGTACGACCAACAATGCAGATCCCCTTTATGTAGTGGATGGTTTCCCAATGAGTAATATCAATTATTTAGCTCCTTCCGACATCGAATCCTTGGAAATTTTGAAGGATGCTTCTGCTTCTGCTATCTATGGTTCTCGCGGTGCTAACGGCGTTGTACTTGTAACAACCAAGAAAGGCAAAGCCGGAGCGCTGAAGGTAAATGTCAATGCCTATTATGGCATAGAGAATCTGGCAAATAAGCCAACCATGATGAACTCGGAACAATATGCTACCTTATCGAATGTAGCCTATGTCAATGCAGGTGAAAGTCCATTGTATCCCAGCACAAGTGGCTTGCAGAATACCGACTGGTATAAAGAAGTATCTCGCACAGGAACCATCCAAAACTACAATGTCAGTTTATCGGGTGGAGGTGAAAATATAACATCCTTATTTAGTGTCAATTACTATGACAAGAGTGGTATTATTAATTCTACCGATTTTGCAAGGTATTCAGTTACCCAAAATAACACGATGAAAGTGGGTAATTTCCTTAATATTTCAACCTCTCTTTCTGCTTCTTTTTCTGATTATAAGAGAATGGATCCAACAAGTATCTTTTTATCTTCTCTGATTGCACCTCCCGACGTACCTGTTTGGAATGACAACACGAATTATTATTCAGGTATCGCCAAAATCAGATTAGGTAATCCTGCTGGTCGTATTGCCAGAAACAACGATAAGAACAGTAGAACCTACTTGATCGGTAATATCAACGCTGATTTGAATATTACAAAGGAGTTGGTGTTTAATACGAGATTTGGTATCCGCTACAACGGCGCATACGAAAGTGGGTTTACACCGGTTTATTACGAGACAATGGATAATTCTGAAGCCGTTAGCAACATAAGAAGGGAAACCTTTAAAGAAATAGACTGGACATGGGAGAATATCCTAACTTATCACAAGGTGTTCGGTGAGATTCACGACATAACGGTGATGGCAGGTATTTCTGCTCGTGAGTTTAATAGAGATTGGTTCCGCGCAACCAAACAAAACTTACCCATTGAGGAGGAAGAATACTGGTATTTTGATGCTGCTACCCTTAATCCACAAGCTGATGGTAATGGAACTGCCCTCTCAATGTTGTCGTATTTAGGTAGATTTAACTACAACCTCGCCAACCGCTATCTGATAACCGCCAGTATAAGAAGGGACGGTTCTTCCCGTTTCTTGCCGCAACACAGATGGGGTACATTCCCGTCCGCTGCCTTGGCTTGGAAACTATCCGAAGAGGGTTTCTTTAAATCATGGGAACAGGATTGGCTTAATAGCGTAAAAGTCAGAGTGGGTTACGGTGAACTCGGAAACGAGAATATCGGTAATATCGGTAATATCAACTCTTACTACCCCTATCTGACCCCTATTCAGCAGCGCCAGTATTATACGCTGGGTACTTCTCAGGAGCGTATCAATGGCGCCGGTTTGAATGGTATCGGTAATGCTGAAGCCCAATGGGAAACATCTTCACAAACAAATGCCGGGCTTGACCTGTTGTTTATTAACGGGAAATTAAGTGTTACGGCTGATTATTTTATCCGTAAAACAAACGACATCCTTTTATCACAGCAAATACCGCAGGTTTCAGGTTCCGGTAGTATCATACGTAATGTAGGTGGTATTGAAAACAAAGGACTTGAACTTACAGTTGGTTATAAAGACAGTAAGGGAGACTTTTCATACAACATAAGCGGCAATATGGCGCTTATTAAAAACCAGGTAACAAACTTGGGTACTTCCACCGCTTTAATTGCCGGCTTTAATTATGACTATGTATTGATTGACTTCCAGGGAGCTTTACCAAATGTAATTCGCAGTGAAGTAGGCAAACCGTATGGCCAGTTCTACGGTTATCAAACAGATGGTATCTTCCAGAATCAGGCACAAATTGACCAATACGCAAAGGACGGAAAACCAATCCAAGCCGATGCCAAGCCGGGCGATTTTAAATTTAAAGACAATAATGGCAATGGAAGGATTGATGATGGTGATATGGCTTTTCTCGGGAATCCGAATCCTGATGTTACGTATGGTCTTTCATTTGATGCGCAATACAAGCAGTTTGATCTTAATCTGCTCTTCCAGGGAGTAGTGGGGAATGACATTTACAATGCAGCCAAATATTATTTCCAGCGGTTTGACGCCCGTAATAATATGTTAGCCGAATATAGGGATGAATATTGGCATGGAGAAGGTACATCAAATACGCGGCCTATCATTACAAGAGACGCGACAAGAAACTCGCGTAACTACAGAAATTCTGATTATTATGTGGAAAACGGTTCCTATCTAAGGCTGAAAACGGTTCAATTGGGTTATAACCTTGTACTAAATAATGTCAAAGGGAAACCTACTTTCCGGTTCTATATTTCCGCTCAGAATTTGCTAACCTTTACCAATTACAGCGGTTTTGAACCGGAAGTTTCAGACGCTTCTTCAGGCCGTTTTGTAGATAGAGGGCAATACCCGCAGTCAAGGACATTTATGCTTGGAACAGTTATTAACTTTTAAAAGAAATTACGACGTATGAAAACAAGAAATATAATTGTACTAACAGCCATGGTTTTGTTCTGCTCTTGTTCCGATTTTCTGGATAAGAATCCATTGGTACAGTCATCAGCAGAAACATATTATTCAAATGAGGCCGAGTGTAATGATGCTATTATTGGAATTTATTCCATTATGCAGAACGAGACATTCCAATTAGCGCCTTTTATGCTTATCGGAGACGGTTGCTCGGATGATACCGACATAGGTAATGCTTACAGTGAAGCTTATTCATGGCTTGGTTCCAATTTCATGCAGATGCAAAGATTTGAAACCATTCCTACAAACGGCAATGCTACAGGCTTATGGAATCAGGCATTCAGGGGAATTACATGGGCAACGATGGCTATTCAACGCATCGGAGAAAATAATAATATTTCGGAGGCGAAAAAGAATCAATTTATGGGAGAAGCATACTACCTCAGGGCACAGTATTACTTTTACCTGACGAGGCAGTTTGGTCGCTTGCCTATTATTGATCATGTATTGACTTACGAAGAGTATTACTCGCCGAAAGCTACTATTGAACAGACTTGGGGACATATAGAATCCGACCTTAAAAAGGCTGCCGACTTGCTGCCCGAAAAAAGCAAAATGACAGGTCTTGATATCGGAAGAGCTACCAAAGGCGCTGCAAATTCTTTATTGGGAAGGGCTTACATCTATCAAAGTAAATTCCAAGATGCTTTCAACGTGTTAAGCACGGTTGTTGCTTCAGGTGAATATGGTCTGGAACCTAAATATGCTGATGTGTTTACACTTGAACACGAAAATGGTATTGAATCAATCTTTGAAATCCAACACAGCATAAGTGGTACAGGTTGGGCCGATTCAAATGAAGGTTCTATCCTTTCGTTCTACGAACATGATGCAGATCCTGATGATATGGTAAAATGGCATAATGGATGGTCTATGCATTGCCCGACCCAGGATTTGGTAGATGCATACGAACCGGGCGACCCTCGTTTAGGAGCAACCGTTATTTTCCCGAATGAGTTCTTTGACGGACGTATTAATAAGAATATGGCCAGTTCTACCGGTTATCAACCTAAGAAATGGTATATTCCTTACGATCAACGTTCGCAAATTGACCAAAGCGACTGTCCTAAAAACATCATATTCATCCGCTATGCAGATGTATTGCTCTATTTGGCAGAAGCAGCCAATGAAACGGGGAAAACAAACGAAGCGTTGGCATATCTGGAACAAGTACGCGGACGTGCAAGGGCAAATTCTACGGAAGCAAATGCCTTACCCGAGATAAAGGAAACAGGTAAAGAAGCCTTGAGAGAGAAAATCTGGCAGGAACGCAGGGTAGAGTTGGCTTGCGAAGGGCAACGTTTCTGGGACATCGCCAGACAAGGAAGAGCAGGCACTATCATGAAGGCTTATGCTACGAAGTATAACTCCATAAAAGGTTCGAGCTTTACCGTAGGGAAGAGCGAGATATTCCCGATTCCGGCTACTCAGGTTACCAATTCAAATGGAACCATGGAACAAAATCCGGGTTATTAATACCTAACTCTATTGATATGAGAAATAATTTATTTCTCATATCAATTTCTCCATACATTATATAAAATTAAAAATTCAACTCCATGAAAACAAAATGTTTCTTCATCATAGTATTCATCATGTCTATAGTGGGCGCCTATAGTCAATCGAAAACGTATTTCGTTTCTCCAAATGGAAATGATAATGCAAACGGACTTTCTATAAAAAATGCTTGGAAGTCACTTGACAAAGTCAATCAAGTTACATTTCTTCCGGGCGATAATCTTCTGTTTGAAACCGGCGGCGTTTGGAAAGGTCAATTAAAACCGCAAGGTTCGGGTGAGGAAGGGAAACCCATCACGCTATCCAGCTATGGCGTTGCCGCGAAACCCGTTATCAATATTGGAAGGGCGGAAGGTGCAGGTATCCGGCTTACCAACCAATCTTGGTGGGAAATTAGTAATATGGAAATCACAAGTGGCGCAGCCCCTGAACTGGGGATTGGCCGACAAGGGATTGTAGCCATCGTAAACGGTGAAAATCACAATGTAAAACATATTGTTGTTCGCGATTGTTACATCCATGATATATGGGGACAATTGGGAGGCAATACAGAGTATACCGGCTACAATAGTTGCGGTATCTTAGTTAAACTTGATGCCCCAAGAAACGTAATCGCAAGTAGTTCACTTAATGACGTCTTAATCGAAAATAATCGGATTGAACGCTTAGACAAATGCGGTATTATTGTTGGAGGATGCACACACAATATGCTTGTTCGTAAAAATCAGATGGACAACCTGGGCGGTGATGGTATCTTTTGCAGTGGCATGGATAAGGGAATTATTGAATATAATGTAATCAGGAGAAGTTGTATGCGCTCCGGTTATCAGGATTTACCGGGTGGAAAAGATTGGTGGCCTCATACGGCTGCTTGCTGGATTGCACGGGCAACCGAAAGTATCATGCAATTTAACGAAGTATATGATACCGGCAGAGAACCGGGAAATGGCGATGGAGAGGCTTATGATTTTGACTTTGACTGTGTGAGATGCATACTCCAATATAATTATAGCAAGAACAACGCCGGATTTTTATTAATCATGAACCGCACGCTTGAAAACATAGCCCGCTACAACATTAGCGAAAATGACCGCACCCATCTCATACAGTTGCAATGTAACGTTGAAGACAGAAATGTCATTTACAATAATGTTTTCTATGTAGATTATGGTACCTTGGATTTAGACATCTTCTGTGGTAATGACGGCAAGGGTGATAAATCAAAATTAGGATCTAATTTCCATAATAATATATTTTATGCTACAGGCCAGGGTCGCTTTAGAACCGTATATGCTTCGGGAGAAGTTATCGGAAGAACGTTTGACGAAACCACAAAGTTACCCGACATACCCGGTTCGTTATTCTTCCATAATTGCTATTTTGGTCCGTGGAAAAACGGAATACCCAATGACCCCGAAAAAATAGTTGCCGACCCTTTGTTTGTTGCACCCGGCACAGGTGGTAATGGTCTCTGCACACTGGAAGGTTATAGGCTCCAAGAGGGTTCGCCCTGTATCAATACAGGTATCTTCATCCCCTTTAATGGTATACGTGATTTCTTTGGCAATCCTGTTAACGATGGTTCCGCTGACCTGGGCGCTTATGAGCAAATTGGTTCAGGTGTATTTGCCGACTTGGCGAAAGAAGAGAAACTGAATAGGGACTATAGTATCCAATCTCGCCTGGCAGTGGCTAAATTTTCGTTCCCAAGAGCTATCATCATACCTGAGAATAACGGAAAAATAACTGTAACGCTCAACAAGGCTCTCGAAAGTTCAATCAATGGCTCTTTAGTTCTGAAAGTAGCAAAGCCTGAAACGGTCTTGTTAAACAAACCCGCGCAACGTAACGGCTTTACCTTCTCTGCAAAAACAGATCCAAGCGCATTAACAGGGGCAACGGTACATGTTGTATTGCAAGATCAGGAATTTAAGGAAGAATGGGATATTCCATTAACCAAAGCTCCGGTCAGAAGATAAAACCTATTATAATATATATTATGACAAGATTATCATTAAAAACCTCTTTATTGCTTTTATGCCTGCTCTCGCTCATCACCTCGTGTGGTGGCGGCAGCGGACAACAAAGCGATGTAGCAGGTGTTCAGACGTTTGATCTGAAAAAGATAGCCGACCGACATTCGGATAGCACATTTATTGCGAAAAGCAATATTTTCGGACAGAAAGTATTAAAGGTCTCTCCTCAAG
>BNTS01000011.1 GCA_025996775.1 Bacteroidia bacterium
GGGTGCTTATTGCTGACAGGTTGCTCCCCAGCAGAGCCTGTTTCCTCTTAACACCCTGATACAAAGATAGAATATTAAAGTTAATTAATAACAATAATCCGGGGTTTACTTGGATTTTAAATGGAAAGTAATTATGGACAATAAAGTAAAGTTGACTTTTAGAATTCAATTTATAGACAAGGATTTATTACCTAATGGTACTAATTGGTTTGATTCTCAGATAGAAGTTGATGAAGATCAAATTGTATTAGTTGTGAAAAGCAAATTGGATACAATACTTAGTAGTCTTATGACTCTTTCTCTTCAGATTTAACCCTTTTCCTCTTCTATTGTTAATGGTTCTTGACTTCCAATAAAAACAAACAACATCCAATTCTATTTTTTTTCTTTTCATACTACTATTGTGTAATATTATCGTTATACAAAGATAATCACTTTTTTGTTAGTGGTAAATCCTTTTTAATTTACTATCAGGGCTTCAAGTATTCGTAGGTGGCTAATTGAGTGC
Source organism: Bacteroidia bacterium (assembly GCA_025996775.1). Classification (GTDB taxonomy): domain Bacteria; phylum Bacteroidota; class Bacteroidia; order Bacteroidales; family Tannerellaceae; genus DFXE01. The sequence goes on from BNTS01000011.1 coordinate 509, forward strand.
GGATTTTTTGTGGGCTATCGTCGCGTTTGAAGTTGTTGGTTAGGTGGTCGTCGATTAGGCAGGCTTTGATGTTGTCGGCGAGTTGGAGGTTTAGGAGGGCTATTACCTGCTGTTTGTTTTGAGGGTCGAGGATGGGGGAGGCGGTTTCTATGCGGCGGCTTAGGTTGCGGCGCATCCAGTCAGCGGAGGAGAGGTAGAGGTCTTCCTTGCCGTCGTTGTAGAAATACCAGATGCGGGCGTGCTCGAGGAACATGTCTACGATGCGGGTGATGCGGATGTTGCAGCTGTAGGGCTGGTTGGGTATCAGGCAGCAGATGCCGCGGACAATCAGGTCTATCTCTACGCCGCTTTCGCTGGCACGGTAGAGTTCGTCTATCATCTCCCGGTCATGCAGGCCGTTCATCTTCAGGATAATCCGACCTTTCCGTCCTTGCCCGGCATGTTCTATTTCCTGATGAATAAGGCGCTTTAATTCGTCTACCATATTGAAACGGGCTACCAATAGGCGGTGGAAGACGGGGGTGAATTGCTTTCCCTCCAGCACGGCAAACACATTCTTTATATCCTCAATCAAATCAGCACGGGTGGTGAGTAAGGCTATATCCGAATAGATCTCGGCTGTCTTCTCGTTGAAGTTGCCGGTGCTTACGTAGGCAGAGCCGGTGCGGGGCAGGCCTTCCTCCGTATTCTTCCTGAGGATAAGGGCTACTTTGGCATGTACCTTCAGGCCGGGGAGGCTGTAGATGATGCGGATACCTGCATACCTCATCAGCTCGGAGGTGCTCATGTTGTTTTCCTCGTCGAAACGGGCTTTAAGTTCTACGAAGACCGTTACCTTCTTCCCGTTTTGGGCGGCACTTATCAGGTGATTAATCACGACAGAGTTCTCGGCTACGCGGTATTGGGTAATCTTTATTTCCTCCACCGTTGGGTCGAATGCGGCATCCCTCAGCAGACGAATCAGGTAATCAAACGACTGATAAGGGAAATGCAGCAGCACGTCCTTCTCGCAGGTAATATGATAAATGGAATTTTCGGTATCGAGGGCGGGGACACGCATGGGCTGGGGGATGGTTTGCGTTAATATTTTTCCACTTGGATTGGGCAACTTGCTCAAATCCTGCAGATTCAGGTAACGGCCTCCTCTTACTAAATCTTCCGTCTTGATGCCGAAAGCCTCGCACAGAAAGGCCAGAAAGTCGTCGGGCATGGCGCTGTCGTACATAAAGCGGCTCAGGTCGCCTATCTTGCGCTTTTTCACCTTCCGGCGGATATCGTCCACTATATTAACGCCCTTCTCATCCTCAAAGTAGATATCGGCGTCTCTCGATATCTTGATGCTGAAACAACTGTCTATCACGTAACCGGGGAATACCGTGGAAAGGTTGGCCCGGATAATATCGTCTACAAACATCAGATAGGAGATCCCATCGTGCTGTGGAAGCTCAATAAAGCGGGTTACTTTGGAGAAGGGGATCTTCATTAGCGCATAATGATAGCCAAGTGAAGAGTCCGGCTTGCCCGTCAGCTTGTTTTTCTTCGTCATGCGCACAATCAGGTATAGCCGCCGGTCGCGAATGAACGTCCGTACTTCATCGGGTTGTATCATCACGGGAGCCAGGAAAGGGAAGACTTCCTCGTTGAAGAAATTGCGGACAAAGTTCTCATGGAATGGGGCAGGCCGACAATCCTGATAGAGGCAGATGTTGTTGAGGTTTAGCTCCGACATTATCTTGGAGAAGATGCGGTAGTACTCCCTTTGCTGCCGGTTCACCTCGATGGTAATCTCCGCCAGGGTTTCTTCGGCTTCGACAGCAGTCTCCTCCGCAAATTTCTTTTTCATAATCACGCCCCGGTGCTCCGCCACGCGTATTTCGTAAAATTCCTCCAAATTAGAAGAATAGATAGACATAAATCGTATCCGGTCGTAAAGCGGAAGCATTTCATCTTCAGCTTCCAATAATACCCGATAGTTGAACGACAGCCAACTAATATCACGTTTGAAATATCTATATAGTCCTTCTTCAGTCATCATTTAAGTATTAACGAGCCAAAGATAGCAATTTATTTTAGCGTACCACCGTTCTCAAATGGGGAAAATGGGGTTTGTTGTGCATGATAGAGATGCGGCATGCCACGTCTCTACAACGATTGTGTGGTAGACTCATAAAATTGTTGTACTTTTGCTTTTGTATGAAGACGACACTTATATTGATTGGACTGGGTGGGGCGATAGGGAGTATGTTGCGCTATCTGACTACTTATTTTGTTCAGCAACGGCTTACGTTTATGTCTGCTGTATTGGGGACGTTTATTGTCAATATCGTAGGGTCTTTGTTAATCGGCATTGTTTATGGTCTTTCCGAGCGGCAGGAGTGGTTTACACCCCAACTGCGGTTTTTCCTGGCTACCGGTTTATGCGGTGGCTACACTACTTTTTCCGCCTTCTCATACGAAAACGTCAATCTTCTTCAGCAAGGGAGCTATCTCCTGAGCTTTGCCTACATTTTCCTTAGCATTGGTATATGCCTGATTGCCACCTTCCTTGGCATCGCACTCACAAAAACGCTCTAATCCGTCATATTGGAGAATAAAAGACCCAAAGCTAAAATATTTATGCAGATAACGGAAAATTGCCAACATTAATGGCATTTTTGATAACAATCATGATATTAAAATCTTCTACTTTTGCATGCAGAAAGAAAAAGGTATACTGAAAAGCGAATTAAACGCATGAAAATATACATTAAAGAAAATAATATGCAACAAAAAATATATAATCTGTTACACTATCCCCTTCTGAAAAAGAAAAGAACAAAATCATTTGTAATTGCAATTACAGCAAGTCTGTTCTGCCTACCCGGAGTTTTTGCGCAACAAGTGGGGGTGAAGACAAATATATTATATGATGCAACTACTACTTTGAATGTGGGTTTTGAAGTGGGCATGGCACGCAAATGGACCTTGGAATTACCGGTCAACTACAATCCATGGACATTCTCAAACAACAGGAAATGGAAACATTGGCTGATTCAACCCGAAGCTCGCTACTGGTTCTGCGAAAAGTTTAACGGCCATTTTATGGGCATTCATGCACACATTGCCGGCTATAACATTAGCGATCTGCCTTTATTCGGTATGGAGAACTATCGCTATCAGGGAACTCTCTACGGAGCAGGTGTCTCCTATGGCTATCAGTGGATACTGAATGCGCATTGGAGTATAGAAGCTACGCTGGGCGTAGGGTATGCTTACATAGATCGCTCGAAATATCCTTGTACGAAGTGTTCAGACAAGATAAACGACGCCGTTCATCACTATGTCGGCCCTACGAAAGCAGGCATTAGCCTTATTTATATAATCAAATAATCCGGCACAAAAGATGAGAAAGATTATATGTACCCTCAATATAGCAGCCCTCCTGGGACTGGCAAGCATACTCTCTGCTGGAGCGCAAACCGTCTATCAGAATCAGATACCTGTAAAGATAAAACAACTTCGTCAGGTGGACGACTCGGTTCAGGTGGCGCTTGAGTTCGACTTGAAAGACCTGCAGCTCGGTTCGCAACGCTCATTGACCCTAACCCCCAAGCTTATCAATCCCCAAGGGCGGGAGTTTAAGCTGCGGAGTTTCCTGATAAACGGACATCAACGCCATAAGGCTTATATGCGCGAAGTAGAACTGAATGGCTGGCAAAACCAAGTGAAAGACGCTCATTCGGATGTGCTGGAACTGAACAATGCCGCTCGCACTACCTACAGCTATATGCAATCCATTGGTTATGAAAAATGGATGCGAGAAGCAAGGATGGACGTAGTATCCGACCTCTGCGACTGTGGAGGAGAAGCGCTTACGACATCGGACAAGGTGGCCAACCGCATCATTCAGGAAGGAGTGCAAGCTTACCGCACTCTGCCCAACGTGGCCTATATACGCCCCGAGGTAGAAGCTGTAAAGGCGCGTAGCGAATCAAACGATGTATTCCTCGACTTCCCCGTATCGCGTACGGAAATCAATCCGGGCTTCGGAAACAACCCGCGCGAACTGGCCAAGATTGAGGCGATAATAAACAATCTGCGCACCGATAAGAACCTGCAGGTTACGGGCGTAACGATTACCGGATATGCTTCTCCCGAGGGAGACATCAACTTCAACAATCAACTCTCGCGCGGACGTGCAGAGGCCTTGAGTAACTTACTGGCCATGCGCACGGGCATCCCTCCATACATGTATCACGTAGGTCAGGGAGGCGAGGACTGGGATGGATTGGTGAAATTACTTGGGCGCTCGTACATACAGCCGAAGGACGCTATCATTTCCATCATCCGCTACTACAGCCCTGCCGAACGCAAAGACCGCTTGAAGGCATTGGGCGGCGGAGAAGTATGGCAACGGATGCTGAATGAACTGTTCCCGCAACTGCGTCGCGTAGTAAGCCGGATAGAGTACACCGTTCGCATATTCAATGTGGCAGAAGCCAAACAGTTGATAAAGACACGCCCGCAACAACTAAGTCTGAATGAAATGTTTTTGGTAGCTAACACATATGATGAAGGGAGCAAGGAGTTTTTGGACGTATTTGAAACGGCCGTACGCATTTTCCCCGACGACCCTGTAGCCAACCTGAATGCAGCCGCCTCGGCTCTGCTACAAAAAGACCTGGTAAAAGCAGAACGCTACTTGCAAAAAGCCAAACGCAACACGCCCGCCTACTATAACAACTTAGGCGTACTAAGCATGATGCAAAACAATACGGCACGTGCTAAAAGCCTGTTCAAACGGGCTGCCGAAGGAAATCTTGACGCCGCTCTAAGAAACTTAGACGAGGTGAAGAAGAAAGAAGATGCAGACCAACAATTAACAAACTAATTATCAAGATTGATTAAAACAAAGAGAGAATGTAGTAAACTATCTGTTAATTAGTCTGTTTTAGTGTGTTTAGGAAGATTCTTTATAATTGAGGTTTACTATCCTACTAAATGAGAAGACGTGTCGAGATTACGATACGTCTTTTCTCATTTATTGAAGAATATTTATTATATTTGCAAAGAATTTATAAAATATCGTAATTATGCTTGAATTCGATAGCTTGTGTTCACAGGTGCAAAAGATTGCCATACAGGCCGGTGTGTTTCTAAAAAGTGAGCGGGAACGGTTTGACGTCTCTCGTGTTGAGGAGAAAAGTGCCCATAATTATGTATCGTATGTAGATAAGGAATCGGAAAAGCGTTTGGTAAACCAGCTTCATAATCTGCTGCCCGAAGCTGGTTTCGTAACCGAAGAAGATACGGTTGCTTATCAGCATGAAACGTATTGCTGGGTGATAGACCCTCTGGACGGAACCACCAACTATATCCACAATATGGCGCCATATTGCGTAAGCATCGCCCTCCGCAAGGCTGACGAAATCCTGTTAGGGGTAGTCTATGAGGTGTGTCGCAACGAATGTTTCTACGCCGTCAAAGGAGGGAAAGCCTTTTTAAACGGGAAAGAGATACGTGTATCGGAAGTGTCAGCCTTGGATAAAGCTTTTATAGTCTTGGGATTACCGTATAGTTCAGAGGCATACAAACCGGTAGCCCTCCGTTTGGTTGACTGTTTGTATGGTCATGCCGGGGGAAGTCGTGTACTGGGATCGGCAGCCGCTGAATTATGTTATGTGGCTTGCGGAAGATTCGAGGCGCGAATCGAAGCTTTTCTCGGTCCATGGGATGTTGCTGCAGGTGGTTTAATAATCATGCAAGCCGGAGGCAAGTTGAGCGACTTCAGTGGAGGTAATAAGTGGATTTCAGGAGAGGAAGTTATTGGCAGTAACGGCCTTGTACATAGGACAGTCCTTTCGATCATGACAAGTAATAATGAATAGAAGATGAATATGAAACAATATAAAAACAATTCTTGCGAAAATATATTAATAATCTTAACATCAAATGAAGGCTGCAACATTAAAAACTGATTCTATTGGAAATGGAACATTAAAAATAAATTGTTTCATGCCGGAGGGAGAAAATAATATGGCATTGAGTACAAATCCATTATCTAAATTGGATTTAATTGACAAGTATTTTAGCTTGCCTGCGGAAGAATTTGCTTCTATCCGTTTACTTCGCGAAATAGCGAAGCGAGCAGATAGGAAATATATCCTGCTTTCTCTCAAACCCGATATGCCGGAGCTGGGAGAGAATGCGCTGGAACGTATGGTTAGCGTGGCCGAAGATACCTCTGCAGGTTTGGTATATGCCGACTACTACGAGTGGAAAGAGGGAGTTCTCACGTCTTACCCGCTTATCGACTATCAAAAAGGAAGCTTGCGGGATGATTTTAACTTTGGATCGCTTCTTCTTTATAATACCTGTGCATTTCAGGAGGCTGTAGACCGGATTGGGCCATGGTATGATTATGCAGGGCTATACGCTCTCAGGCTGAAGGTGTCGCTAAGCCATCCCATCGTACATATAAGTGAATATCTGTATACAGAAATGGAGCGAGATATGCGCACTTCGGGAGAGAAACAGTTTGACTATGTTGACCCTAAAAACCGCAATGTACAACTCGAGATGGAGGAAGTATGCAGCGATCATCTAAAGGAGATTGGAGGGTTTCTCAGACCCCGCTTCCGACCGATAGATTTCAGTGAGGAGACGTTCGATACGGAGGCTTCCGTCATTATCCCGGTACGCAACAGGATACGCACCATCGGCGACGCCATACGCTCAGCCTTGGTACAACAGACAAACTTCCCCTTCAACGTAATTGTTATAGACAATCACTCTACTGACGGTACAACAGAAGAAATAATACGTTTGACAGCAGATAATCGGCTAATTCATATCATCCCCAGACATGACGACCTGGGAATAGGCGGATGTTGGAACGAAGGGGTAGCTCATGCGTCTTGCGGAAAGTTTGCTGTTCAGTTAGACAGCGACGACGTGTATAGCGATCCACACAGCCTGCAAACGATAGTAGACGCCTTCTATGATCAGCAATGCGGTATGGTGGTGGGCACATACCGGATAACTGATTTTCAGTTGCAAACCATCCCTCCCGGCATTATCGACCATAAGGAGTGGACAAAGGGAAACGGCAGAAATAACGCTCTTCGCATCAACGGATTTGGTGCTCCCCGTGCCTTTTATACTCCTTTGTTGCGTCGCATCAAACTTCCCAATACCAGTTATGGAGAAGACTATGCCGTAGGTCTGCGCATCAGCCGTGAGTATGCCATTGGGCGAATCTACGAAGTGGTATATCTCTGTCGTCGCTGGGAAGATAATTCCGACGCCACCCTTAGCATAGAGAAAGAAAACGCACATAATTCCTATAAAGATAGTATCCGAACCTGGGAACTCGAAGCTCGCATTGCCTTGAATAAAGCATATAATAAAACCGACATTTGGAGTAATACACAAGATGCTTATGCCTTGTTAAGCAGGCAGAAGGAAGATTGGCTCAGGCTGGCGGAAAGCTATGCAACTTTCAGGAAGATTGAAACGAAAATCGTCCCTGTAGACGGGGTTGAGATAAAGGTACAGTACAATCCGGCACGTATTGTCTCGTCGGGAGCTAAGATTGACCCGCAGGCAATCAAGGAACGCCCTTGTTTTCTATGTAAGGAGAACTTGCCTGCTGAGCAGGAGTCGCTGTCGATGGGTAACGACTATGTATTGCTTTGCAACCCTTATCCCATATTTCCCGAACATTTCACGATTGCCTCGCGCCACCACATACCTCAGAGTATAGAAAGTCATTTTGTTGATATGCTGCAAATAACAAAGCAACTACAAGGTTTTACGATTCTCTATAATGGACCGCAAAGCGGAGCATCTGTTCCCGACCATTTGCATTTTCAGGCGGTTACCAGTTCGTACTTGCCGATAAACCAGGATGTGGCAGACTTTACAGAAGACTTGTTCCCGGATGATGACACGGGAAAATATCTTGGAATTATTTCTCATTACTTGCGGAATGGTTTTAAAATCGTTGCTTTTACGGAAGAAAAAGCTGTTGATTTATTCGACGGCGTGTATCGTACACTCAAACACTACGTTGTAGACAAAGGAGAACCTCGCATGAATATCTTCTGCAGTTATACAGGCTCTGAATGGAGGCTGTTTGTTATCCCCCGCATTTGCCACCGCCCCTGGCAGTACTTTGCCGAAGGAGACAAGCAAATACTCACCAGTCCCGGTGCTGCGGATGTTGGCGGAGTTTTTATTACCTCGCGAAAGGAAGACTTCGACAAGATCACACCCGACATTCTGCGTGATATATACACACAAATAGGTATTAGTGATGAAGATATTGCAATTTATGGTGCTTATTATGCCGAACTTTAACTTATTTATGCTACGTTTGTAAAGTTAAATGTAAATGATATGAAACAATTCTTCAAAATGATGTTTGCCTCAGCACTGGGAGTGTTTTTGGCGATTGGGTTGGTAATTCTGATACTAACCTTTGGTATGATAGGTATGGTTGCCTCCATGAGTAGTCAGTCTGAATTTGTTCCTGCGAAAAATTCAGTATTTAAACTATCTCTAAATGGTGAATTGACAGAAACCTCAGCAGATAATCCCTATGCTCAGTTCTTCGGACAAGAGCAGGGACTTTCTGTAAAGGACATAGTGAAGTCTATCCGTGCGGCTAAAGAGAATAAGAATGTGAAAGGTATCTACTTGGAAAGCGGTGTTTTATTCTCAGCCGGTATACCCAGTATTGATGCCATTCGCCGTGAGCTGATTGATTTTAAAGAGAGTGGAAAGTTTATTGTTGCTTATAGCGATAATTATACGCAAGGCGCTTACTACTTGTGTTCGGTTGCAGATAAAATCTTTGTAAATCCAAAGGGGAGTGTTCTTGTTGACGGTTTATCCTCTCAAATAACGTTTTATAAAGGCCTATTGAATAAGATAGGCGTCGAGATGGAAATTTTTAAAGTAGGAACTTATAAAGGAGCTGTTGAGCCTTACATGCTTGACAAATTAAGCGACGCAAACCGTGAACAGATCACCTCGTACCAGCAAAGTATCTGGAGAAACATCACGAAGGCAATTGCCGGAAGCCGAAATATAACACAACAAGCCATAAATGATTTTGCCGACAATGGTTATTTCTATGCAGCCACGGAAAAGGCAGTAGAAGTGGGTTTGGTTGATGAACTAAAGTATAGACCCGAGGCGGAAGAATATGTGAAAGAACAAGCCGGACAAAAAGGCGACAAGCTAAAGGTAGCTTCACTTGATAAGATGAAGAATATAAAAGTATCAACCCGCAAAAGTTCCAACGAAGTGGCAATTTTATATGCTGAGGGAAACATACAGAATAAAGTACTTTCTTCTTTGGCGGGTAACAATGTCGGCATCACGGACGATATGGTGGACGCGCTCATTAAACTTCGGAAAGATGATAAGGTGAAAGCCGTTGTTTTCAGGGTGAACTCACGAGGTGGTGACGCTTACTTGTCCGAACAAATATGGCACGAAGTGGTGGAACTAAAGAAAGTAAAACCAATAGTGGTATCCATGAGCGATTATGCCGCTTCGGGAGGCTACTATATCTCTTGTGCTGCAAACAAGATAATTGCTGAGCCTAACACCCTCACCGGCTCTATCGGTATCTTTGGTAGTATTCCAAACTTTTCGGGACTCTACAAAAAGTTAGATTTAACTATCGACGAGGTAAAAACCAACACGTTTGGTGGCTTTTTAGACGTGAACCGCCCATGGCGTGACGACGAGAGAGCGCTTATGCAAGCTAACATTGAAAGGGGATATGACCTGTTCATAACCCGTTGCGCCGACGGAAGGGGTAAAACCAAAGAAGAAATTGATCAAATTGGGCAAGGAAGGGTTTGGACCGGCGAGCAAGCGCTTGAAAGAGGTTTGGTAGATGTATTGGGAGGACTTGATGAAGCTATTGTGGCTGCTGCAGAGCTGGCAGAAGTGACAGATTATCAAGTTACAAATGTATTTGGAAATAAAGATTTCTTCCAGCAATTTTTTGAAAAACAATTGGAAAATGTAAAAGTTTCCGTCGTAAAGAGTGTTATTGGAGAAGAAGAATTTAATCATCTGCAAGCGTTGAACGAATTTAAAAGAAATACCGGCATTTTGGCGCGCATACCCTATGAATTCGAGTTGGCGCCTCTATAAAGTATATAAATTAATTATAATAACTATGTCATCTGGGAATGCCTTCAAACTAAATTATCTTTTGGCTCCGCTGGCTCCGTTATACGGGCTGGGAGCAAGTGTACGGAACCTGTTATTCAATTGGGGAATACTATCCTCAACAGAATACCAGGTTCCTGTTATTAGCATAGGAAACCTTGCAGTCGGAGGGACGGGGAAAACACCCCATACCGAATACTTAGTACGGCTGCTAAAGGATGACTACCGCGTAGCTGTACTGAGTCGCGGATACAAACGCAGTACAAAGGGTTTTGTACTGGCCGATGAAAACAGTACGGCACAGACCATTGGCGATGAAGCCTACCAGGTGAAAAACAAGTTCCCAGACTTGGTGGTGGCTGTAGACGGCAACCGACGCAGAGGTATTCAAAACTTACTGGCTCTACCCGACGGGCAGAAGCCGGAGGTTATACTTCTCGACGACGCTTTTCAGCATCGCTATGTTACGCCCTCACTCTCCATCCTGTTGACGGACTATAACCGCCTGTTTTATAAAGACTACCTCTTGCCTTATGGTCGATTGCGTGAATGGAGTCGCGGAATGCATCGGGCGGATGGCATCGTAGTGACTAAGTGCCCGGATACGCTTCGTCCGATTGACTTCCGTATTATTGAGAGCGAAATGGGACTGCTGCCACACCAACATCTTTATTTCACCCGTGTTGAGTATGGGCAATTACGGCCTGTATTTCCTTCATCATTAAACCGACGGATAGACAATTTCTTCGATTCAGACAATGAGGCGCTTTTAGTGGCGGGTATTGCTTCGCCCGAACTCTTTATCAAGGAAGCAGAGAAGCGTTACTGTAGCGTTACACCCATCCTTTTTCCCGATCATCATGTCTTCGAGAAGCAGGATATAAGGAAGATAAGCGATGCCTTTGCCCGTTTGAAAGGGACGGAAAAGTTTGTCCTCGTGACCGAGAAAGATGCAGCCCGCTTGTCTAACAATCCATTTGTGCCCGAAGAATGGAAAGAGGTCTTATTCTATCTCCCCATCACCATTGAGTTTTGTACAGAGTCAGTCCTCCCGTTCGACGACTGGGTGAAGAATCATATCATTACATTTAAGCGTAACAATATTTTCCATTAACATTATGAACAAGAGAACAGAGATAGCCACTTTGGGTGAATTTGGATTGATTCGCAGGCTAACAGAGAACATAGAAATAAAAAATGCAAGTACGGTAAAAGGCGTTGGTGACGATGCCGCAGTATTACATTATGAACATAAAGAGGTGTTGGTAACCACCGACTTGATGCTGGAAGGTATTCACTTCGATCTTACTTATGCCCCCTTGAAGCATGTCGGATATAAAGCCGCCATAGTAAACTTTTCCGATATATACGCCATGAACGGAAAGCCCCAACAAATTACTGTTTCTGTTGGTATCTCCAAGCGTTTCTCTGTTGAAGACATGGAAGAACTATACAACGGCATCAGGCTGGCTTGCGATATTTATGGCGTAGATATGGTGGGGGGTGATACTTCTTCTTCCCTCACAGGCCTCACTATCAGTGTCACCTGCATAGGTGAATGCGATAAAGACAAGATAGTTTACCGAAGCGGAGCCAAAGATACCGACATCATTTGCGTATCGGGTGACTTGGGCGCCGCCTATATGGGACTCCAATTGCTGGAGCGTGAGAAAGCCTTATCTGCCGATGAGCGCGATTTCACACCCGACTTCTCAGGAAAAGAATACCTGCTGGAGCGCCAGCTCAAGCCTGAAGCCCGCAAAGATATCATTGAGATGTTGGCCAAAGCAAATATCCTGCCCACATCAATGATTGACGTCTCCGACGGACTTTCGTCCGAACTCCTCCACATAGCCAAAGAGAGTAACGTAGGTATCCGCCTTTACGAAGACCGCATCCCCATAGACTATCAAACAGCCGCCCAGGCTGAAGAGTTCAATATGAACCTCGTAACTGCCGCTCTTAACGGAGGCGAAGACTACGAACTCCTCTTCACCATCCCCCTTGCAGTTCACGAAGCAGTCTCTGCCCTAAAAGGTATATCGGTAATAGGCTACGTCACCTCCCCAAACTTAGGCTCTTACCTAATCGGTCGTGACGGTGGCGAAGTTCCCCTAATCGCCCAAGGCTGGAATCCCTTATAATAACGAAAATTTGTTGATGATAATTGTCGAGGGGATTCGTTGGAGTACTGCTCTGTGGTGTTCGGAAACATGGTTCCAGGTATTGTAACTGATTAGCATGAAATTATAACCGATGAGAAGATCGGGAGTCAGGGCTTTTTGAGGAAGAATATTGGATAGCTTAACAGTTTCTGTGAAATGGTGAAAGGCGTCTTTGATTGCTAATCTGCCGGGACTGGCTAAGGTGGTCGTATCAATTAAAGCGATACTTCCATTTGTAGATTTGACTAACGTTCCGGCATAGTCAAGCAGGAAAAGGTCGGCATCCGAATCCACAACTACGATGACATTAGTGGCCTTTACGAAGTTGCGGTTGATGAATACACCCACGCTGCAGGTGGCATTCTCTATAAATACTTTTGTTTTGTCTTTCAATAAGTCGCCCGGTGAAGACCAGGACTCAGGAGCCTTGATATAGCGGAGGTATTTATTATAGAAGAAGGCTCGGAAACGGTTGACAGCAACATCGGTAGGCAGGTTGCTCTCCTTGATGCCTGCGCCAACCAACAAGAAATCGAAATTCTCTTCATTCACAATGTCTACAATACCTTGAGCTGCATTGTTAGTTACTTCGTAGCGCGTCTTGATGGGGATGCCCAGTTTCTGAGCACCATAAAGAATAGGGCCGAAACTTACTTCCTCGAAGTTGTCGGCATGGAGGGGATTTACGTCACCTACAGTAATGTGGAGGGCGGTAATCTCTAATTTCTTGCTTCCCTTGGAGAACATCTGATGGGCTACATCCAACATAATCTGCCCATTACCTGCTCGTCCGAAGGAGAGCAAAACCTTGAAGACACCTTCTATCTGCGGGTGCAGCTTTTCCATTTCCAACTTATTGTGCTTCCGGAAGCAGAACTTGATTAACGCAATTAATGGTGCTGTCATAAAAGTAGTGACCAATGTCATAATGACTAGCATCACGAAAATAGGAGGGGAGAGGATGTTCATATCGTACCCGATTGTAAGTACTACAAGCTCCATCAACCCCCGTGTATTCATCAGAGCTCCAATGTAGAGACTATTCTTCAAGTTTTCGCCCACAAAACGAGCCGAAAAGAAAGCACCGCCAAACTTTCCGACGATGGCGCCCAGCGTAATGAGGAAGCACATCCACCACATTTGCGGCGTATTGAGTAAATCAATTTCCGTACGCAAACCGGTAGACACAAAGAAGAGCGGAAGGAAGAGCGCCAACGAAACATCTTCCACCTTCTCCGTCATAATCTTGCGAAACTTCATATTCGAAGGCATAACCACTCCAGCTATAAAGGCGCCGAACAAGGCATGAAGCCCCAGTATCTGCGTTAGATAGGCTGAAATAATTAAGATAAGAAACATGAGCGCAATCATGCCTTTATCTATTATCTCTTTGTTATGATAGATATGCCCAACCATGCGGAGGAAAGGATGAATAATATAAAACATAATGACTAAGTAAACGCCGGAGAAAAAAATGCTGTAAAAAGCGCTCAGCATCGTACCCGCCTGTGCAATGGCGATCACCACTGCCAGCAGACACCAAGCCGTAATATCTCCGTTAGCTGCGCTGGCGATGGCGAGTGTCCCAAGATGTGTCTTCGTCAAGCCCCTTTCCTGAATAATCCGTGCCAAAACGGGAAAGGCAGTTATGCTCATGGAAATGCCTATAAATAAAGCAAAAGAAAGGAAGGGCGTTGTTTTGTCGGCATACTGGTCGTATACGAAATAAGCGGTAAGCATACCGATGAAAAAAGGGACAACGGTGCTTGTATGGCTAATTAGTATCGTCTCTTTCAGTTTTTTACGTACCTCAGTAAGGTCTAATTCCATTCCAATGGCAAACATAAAAAGGATTAGACCGAAGAGGCTTAACGTATTAATGTTATCAAGTGATTCCGACCTGAACAAAAAGTTGGAGATTTCGGGAAATATGTGTCCTAAGATGGACGGGCCTAAGACAATACCCGCAACTATCTCACCTATAACCGTTGGCTGTCCAATCTTCATAAACAGCCACCCAAACAAACGGCAAGTTATTAAAATAGCAATTATTTGCAAAAGGAGAATACCAACAGGAGACTCTATATTCGCGAGCAGAAGTTTAACAAATGCAAAAAATCCTTCAACCGGATTTCCGGGCGCCTGGGATAAGGTACCGACATCATCTGGCTGTAATTTCTCTCCTTGCTTGACGATTACATACATCAACGAACCGAACAAAGCAATCATCAATGTGTAAAAAGTAATACTCTTATATCCTTTGCTCATTTTCTAGAAAGAGGGTTTCTTGCAAAAATACATAAAAAACAAGAATAAGAAGCAGAAAGGGGGGAAAATCTCCTATCTTTGCACGTAAACCAAACGGTACATCATGGCACAACTACTCAATGTTATCAAAAACGATCCCTGGCTCGCTCCATATGAAGACGCGATAAATGGCCGCTATCAGTATTTCCTGTATAAGGAAAAGGACTTGACTCAGCATGGCGGTCAAACGCTTAGTGATTTTGCTTCCGGCTATTTATACTTTGGACTGCACAAAACTCCTACCGGATGGGTATTTCGTGAATGGGCGCCTAATGCTACGGCCATCTATATGATTGGTAACTTCAACAACTGGCAGAAAGACGAGCGCTACCGATTGAATTGTGTAGACAACGTGAACTGGGAAATCAAGTTGGAGGAAGATATGCTGCATCATGGTGATTTATACAAGCTCCTGATGGAGTGGAACGGTGGCTTCGGGGAACGAATACCCGCTTGGACACGTTGGGCGGTGCAAGACGAGCAAACCAAGATATTCAGTGCCCAGGTTTGGAACCCGCCTCATCCCTACGTTTTCAAAAATAAGCCCTTTGTGCCTAATACCTCTCCTTTGCTCATCTATGAATGTCATATCGGCATGAGTACGAACGAAGAAATAGTGGGTAGCTACGCTGAATTTCGTACCCGCATCCTTCCGCGCATCGTGAAAGACGGATATAATGCGATTCAGATTATGGCTATACAGGAGCATCCTTATTACGGTTCGTTTGGATACCATGTAAGTAGCTTTTTTGCAGCTTCTTCCCGTTTTGGTACGCCGGACGAATTAAAAGAACTGATTGATGAAGCCCATTCTGCAGGTGTTGCCGTAATTATGGATATCGTTCACAGCCATGCTGTGAAAAACGAAGTGGAAGGTTTGGGTCGCTTTGATGGTTCCTACGATCAGTACTTTTATACAGGTTCTCGCCGTGAACACCCCGCTTGGGATTCCTTGTGCTTCGACTATGGCAAGAATGAAGTGCTTCACTTCCTGCTTTCAAATTGCAAGTTCTGGTTAGATGAATACCGTTTCGACGGATACCGTTTCGACGGCGTTACCTCTATGCTCTATTACAGCCACGGACTGGGTGAAGCGTTCACGAATTACGGTGATTACTATAACGGTCACCAGGATGGCAATGCTATCATGTATCTTACGTTGGCCAATAAATTGATTCATGAGGTAAATCCTCATGCTATCAGCATTGCCGAAGAAGTGAGCGGAATGCCTGGGCTGGCCGTCAAACCTGAAGACGGGGGCTATGGCTTCGACTACCGCATGGCGATGAACATTCCCGACTACTGGATTAAGACGATCAAGGAAAAGAAAGACGAAGACTGGCATCCTTCCAGCATCTGGTGGGAAACAACAAACCGGCGTGCAGACGAGAAAACAATCAGCTATGCCGAAAGTCACGACCAAGCACTCGTAGGCGACAAGACCATTATCTTCCGCCTCATTGACGCCGATATGTACTGGTTCATGCAAAAGGACGACCGAAAATTTACGGTAGACCGTGGCATAGCTCTTCATAAAATAATACGTTTGGCAACAGCCTCGACTATCAATGGTGGCTACCTCAATTTTATGGGAAATGAATTCGGACATCCCGAATGGATAGACTTCCCCCGCGACGGAAACGGCTGGTCGTATAAATATGCCCGCCGTCAATGGCATCTGGTGGACGATCAGAATCTGAAGTATCACTTTCTGGGTGACTTCGACCGCGAAATGATCTTGCTCATCAAGAGCGTAAAAGATTTTCAGGTGCTGCCTATCCAAAAAATATGGGATAGCGATGGCGACCAGATATTGGCCTTTATGCGGGGCAACTTGGTGTTTGTGTTTAATTACAGCCCCAGTCGCTCGTATGTTGATTATGGTTTCCTCACCCTTCCGGGAGCATATGAGGTGGTATTGAATACCGACGCCCTACGCTTCGGCGGTTTTGGTTTGGCCGACGACTCGATTCGCCACCTTACGCAAGCCGACCCATTGTATAAAGGTGAGAATAAGGAGTGGTTGAAGCTCTACCTGCCGGCACGAAGCGCTGTTGTATTGAAAAGAAAATAAATACAATTCAAAATGATAAAAGAAACATTATATCCAATTACATTTAAACCTATATTAAAAAAAAATATCTGGGGAGGGGATGATATCTGCCCCTTCAAAGGAATTAATCCGAAACAAACCGACATTGGTGAAAGTTGGGAACTCTCGCACGTGGAAGGTAATTACTCGGTGGTTGATAATGGTCCTCTCGAAGGTTGGAGTATAGAAGACTTAGTCAACGCCTATGGCTGGCAATTGGTGGGTGAAAAGGTCATGGAGAAATTTGGGCATACCTTCCCCCTGCTTATCAAATTCATTGACGCCTGCGATAACCTGTCTATTCAGGTCCATCCCAACGACGAATTGGCCAAGAAGCGTCATAACTCGTTTGGCAAGACCGAGATGTGGTATGTAATAAAGGCGGCAGAAGGCGCTGCGCTCTACTCAGGCTTCTCTCGGCAGATAGACGTTGCCGAATACGTGAAGCGCGTAGAAGACGATTCCATCATGGAAGTACTTCAACGCTACGAAGTGAAGCCGGGCGATGTGTTTTTCCTTCCTGCCGGACGGGTTCATGCCATCGGATCTGGTTGCTTCATTGCAGAGATTCAGCAAACCAGCAACATTACCTACCGTATCTACGATTACAATCGCAAAGATGCAAATGGTCAAGGCCGCGAATTGCATACCGAATTGGCCAAGGATGCCATTGACTATACAGCAAGCCCCGATTACCGTACGCGATATA
Organism: Bacteroidia bacterium; assembly: GCA_025996775.1. Lineage (GTDB taxonomy): Bacteria > Bacteroidota > Bacteroidia > Bacteroidales > Tannerellaceae > DFXE01. The sequence continues at coordinate 17,955 of BNTS01000011.1, forward strand.
TGCCACAGAAGGACAGTGTGGTACCTTTGGAAAGTTGTCCTTACTTCACTACCAATCTGCTGGATTTGGATACTACGCTGGTGCGCGATTTCCATCTGCTGGACTCTTTTGTTGTTTACATCTGTCTGGTCGGAAGTTTCACCTTGAGCGACAACAAAGGAAATGCCATCTCCCTCCATCAGGGACAAACTGTACTTGTTCCTGCTGACACCACACAAGTTAAGCTGGAAGCCTCGCCTGAAGTTAAAATTTTGGAAACCTATATATATTAACGTATGAGAGATAAATATGACGTATTTGAACGGTTTCAAAATTCATTTAATAGAATGGATGGGCGTTTTCATGTGCTGGAACAGCGCATTCCTATTGAAGTACAAATGGAGTATTTCAAGTATTCCGAGCAGATGCGCAAGAACAAAGTAAAAATATCAGGCGATGAGTACAATATGTGCATACAAAGCCTGGCGAATGAAATGCTCTCGGTCTCACGCAAAAAGTACATCCTCTCTGCCCTGGCTATATCAAACGACGTGAAAGCCTTCCGGCTACTGGAAGAATACGTACAACATCCCGATCCCGATATTACCAATTGGGCTTATATGGCCTTAATGGAAAGTCGTATCTCTCTTGAATCGGAATTACTGGAAGAGAAGCAAATATATATATCCACCGGATTGGGAGGAAAAGGGGAGAAGTTGCGCTTCTATGTGCTGATGGTAGCTTCGAAAGAAGAGCCTTTCCAAGAATATCAGCGACAAACGATAGAACGTGAATTTGCATACTACCTGCCCAAAGAGGATTGCGAAATAGAACGTCTTAGAATTAATGATCTCTATGTTGAACTTTTAGTTTTAATTCCGATGCGGAGAGATATCAAGGCAATTCTCGATAGAGTATTAACCGAATGTAATCAATATGGAAATTTTGTTTCCGATATTATTACGGTTACCAACGTGAAAGAATTATCAACAGATGAAATTACAGAGATTTTAGATAAGAGATATGGACGTAGCCAAAACAATCAAGCAATTCTTTAAATACGGACTTGTTGGAATAAGCAACACACTGATTACTGCAGCAGTAATCTGGATTATGATGGAACTACTTGAATATTCGAGTAATGTATCCAACGTTACCGGATATTTAGCAGGGTTTATAAATAGTTTTATCTGGAACAAACAATGGACTTTCGAGAGTTCGGATAGTTGGGGCGCGAGCGCTATTCGCTTCAGTGCCGTATTCTGTATCTGCTATTTGCTGCAATTCGGATTCCTGAATTACTTAAATCGCCATCTGCTAATCACTCCATTTTACAATCAGTTATTGGCCATGGTGTTTTTTACAGCTATCAACTTCCCGATGAATAAATTTTTAACTTTTAAAAAGCAAAACGGATGAAGAAACTTGCAATTATAATTCCTTGTTACAATGAAGAAGAGGTGATCCGCGAATCCTACCGCCGTACACGGACAGTGATGACGTCGCTAACTTGTCCTTCTGAAATTATTTATATTAATGATGGCAGTCAAGATGGAACCCGCCGCATACTAAACGAGATTTCCGCTGCCGATCCGCAGGTAAAGGTTATTCATTTCTCACGCAACTTTGGACATCAACCGGCGGTAACGGCAGGTATCAATCACTGTGACGCCGACCTTGCCATCATCATGGATGCCGATTTGCAAGATCCACCCGAACTGATTCCCGAAATCTTAGCCTTGCAGGAAAAGGAAGAGGCCAATGTAGTTTACTGCGTACGTAAAGCCCGTGATGGCGACCATTTCTTCAAACGCATGACCGCCAAAATTTTTTACCGAGTAATGAATTCCATGAGTGAAGTAAAGTTCCCGTTAGATACCGGTGACTTCCGCCTTATTGACCGCAAGATTATGAATGAGTTTTGTCGGCTGAAAGAGCGTGGCAAATATATCCGCGGACTGATAAGTTGGCTCGGCTTTAAACAAGTGCCTTACTACTATACCCACGAGGCACGTGCTGCAGGTACCACCAAATATCCGCTTCGCAAAATGATCAATTTTGCTTCGATGGCTTTGGTTTACTTTTCAAACAAACCCCTCCGTATAGCGATGAGTTTAGGCTTTGCCGCCGTCATCATTGGTCTCGTACTAAGTGTATGGTTTACCTTAGGAAAGATTTACGGTTTCAGCCATGCTGAATCAGGTTGGACATCCACCATTACCATCGTAACCTTCTTCGGCGGAGTCCAACTCCTAACCGTAGGCGTCCTCGGTCATTACATAGGCGTCCTCTTCAACGAAATCAAAGCCCGCCCCGAATACATAATCGACGAAGAGCGCAATTTTCCCACCCAAGAACCCTCCTTGTAAAGACGTGGCACGTTGCTCCTCCACCTACGGCGTATAATGGAATCTTTTCTTTACGCTGGAGGTGAAGTCCATGATTATACCCCACCTCTCCACCCACGGCATGATTATATAAACAATATCATTACATTATCGTATAGCATATTAATAACACATCAAATATAGTATCATAAATATTTGTTTTATCATATTTAACTATATATTTATTATTATATATGATTCATAATATAATCGTATTATCAAATTAATATAAATACCTATTTTACGCTCATATTATGCATGTAAAAAACGATATATTTATATAAATAATAATGATATAATACTAATATAATATGATATGGAATAATAATAGATAAATAATTACTATATACAATATATATGGTTAATAAAGTATCATATATATAGCTATGAATAAGCTATATATTATTTTTTTTAATCAATAAATGTAGAATTAGTTATTTTGAATAGTAAATAATATAATTAAAAATCTATATATAATATTCATTATTTATATAATTAGAGGTAATTTACAATATAGTAATAATATTAAATTATATATTATAAACATATCAGTATATAGTTAATATTAATATACTTAGTTTGGTTGAAGTATTTATGTTTAAAGTCTCCACAGAACTACAAGCGTTAAAAGAACTTAATGAGGATGATTATCTGTGATTGTTTTGATGAAGTGAGTAAAAGATTGTGTTTGCTTGCAAAGTAATTCTCTACAAATATAATTGGGGGAGATTTTGGCTCCCCCAATTATTTATTTCAGAGTCCCTTGTTGGGCTTCCTGGATCATTCGTTCGTTGGCCATGATCATGATCTCAACGCGGCGATTCAATGAACGGCCTTTCTCAGTATCATTTGATGCTACCGGGTCATGGATGCCTTTACCCTCAAATGTCATACGATCGGACTGAACGCTTTGTTGACGCAGGTAATCGTATACACTCTGAGCGCGTTTTTCGGATAAAGTCTGATTGTAGTCCACTCTGCCTGTATTGTCCGTGTGACCGATAATCTTGATGTAAGTATCCGGGTTGTTCTTCAAACTGGTAGAGAAGTTGCGAAGCGCATTCTTCGAAGCATCACTTACTGTGCTTGAGTTGGTAGCAAAAAGAATACCTGAGTCGAACGTAACTTTCAGCATTTCGCCTCCCTCAACCGATTCTATGGTAGCATCGGGCACAACTGATTCCAACTCTTTCTTCTGCTTATCCATCTTTTTGCCGATTAATGCACCGGCCGTACCGCCTACTGCTGCGCCTATCACAGCGCCCAAGGCTGTATTTCCTGCAAGTGCACCTATACCTGCGCCTACAGCGCCACCGGCACCAACGCCAATACCTGTGCCTTTTACCGTATTACTGGCACCACATCCTGAAAACAACACTGCCATGCATAACATGATGACAGCTAAAAAATTAACATTTTTCATACTTCTAATTGTTTAAAACGAAACAAATTGATATTGTTATTCAAATATAGCGATTGAGTCACAATACTCTACTTCTCCATCCAATATGAAGGCTATTTCCTCGGCTGTGTAGACTCCAACGCCGTCGTCCTTCGCATTCTTGATAATGTATTGTATCATTTCCTCATCGTATTGTTCATACTCTTCATCTGTGGGTTCCACATCGCCTTTTGTATCGTAGAAATCGTTCACCAAGTCTAACAAGTAGAGTATATCATCATTGGAAAACCTTTCTTTTAACTCTTGGGGAAGAAAATTCTGGATGTATTTTACAGAATCTTCTTCGTCATACTGTTGTTTTTCTTTTTCACTCATTGCAGTATTATTTGATTTTGTTTATGCATTTGCCGTGGCAAAGATACAATTACTTTTCAATTCTGATACGTGCATCAACGGCAAATAATCCACGATCGGTAGCCACAATCGGGTTTATGTCCATCTCTTTTATTTCGGGAGACAGGCGCAAAAGCGTTGAAAGACGTACGATTATATCTGCATATTGCTGTTCGTCAATCCCTTTTTGCCCGCGTGTACCTTTAATAATCTTATAGCCACGGAGGGAACGAATCATGGAAAACGTTTCATCGTAGGAGAGGGGTGCCAGACCGTAAGATACGTCTTGCAGTACTTCTACAAATATACCACCCAGCCCACAGAACACGATATGGCCGAAACGGTCTTCATACTTGGCGCCAAGGAATAACTCCTGCCCCTTCAGCATGGGCTGACATAATACAGCAGTTACATCGGGAATTTTCATCATCCGCTCGAACTCAAACGTGAGATGTTCTTCGCTATGGATATTAAGTGCCACACCTCCTATATCGCTTTTATGTACCGGGCCTACCACCTTGAGTACAACAGGGAATTTCACTTTATTGGCAAAGGTTATCAGTTCCTTTATATCTGTTGTAACTAATTCTTCTACAAGGGGAATATTGGCCGTTTGCAAGATTTTGCGAACATTGTCGGGCGATTGATAGCCGTCGGGGAGGGTTTCCACCATCCGGCGGATTTCGGGAACGTTTACACCATAAAGCTGAATATCCAATCCGGCAGGCTTTGGGGTGTTGATAACACGCGAAAGAGCTGTGCCAAGAGTTACCTCGTCGGAGAAGTTCACATGACCTTTTTTTATAAAGGCCTTTACCTCAGGTCCGGCCGTTACGATGGAAGGAAGGATGGGGAAGATAGGTTTTTTACACTCTTCCATCTTTTTATGCAGTACTTCGTAGGTGTCGTATAGTTTCACTAAACCCGGGCTTCCAAAGATAACCATCATCAGGTCTATCTCTTCGAACCGGTTTTCACAGTAGTCTATGGCAGTAGCAAGGTGTTCGGGCGTTCCCGTACCTATAATATCTATAGGGTTGCCAACGGCCGAACCGGGATAGAGTTTAGATTTGAGTTCGTCGGCAATGGAACCTTCTAATTTGGGGACGTTTACATTGCCTTTCGAAAGCGCATCGGCAAGCATCACGGCGGGACCTCCTGCATGGGTGACAATGGCGCAGTTCTTTCCTTTTATCTCTTTGAGGGTGAAGATACTGGCTACCGTAGTCAGTTCTTCGCGACTAAAGCAGCGGACGATACCGGCTTTACGGAAGAGAGCCTCTACGGCCGAGTCTGAGCTGGCAATAGCGCCTGTATGCGACGAAGCTGCCCGCTTGCCACTTTCCGTACTTCCAGCCTTAATAGCGGCAATGCGGCATCCTTTGCGGATGAGAGATGAGGCATGGAACAGTAGTTTATCGGGATTCTTGACGCTTTCTACATATAGCATCTTGATTTTAGAATCGAGCACTGGGTCAAAAGTATGATCCATATATTCCAGTACATCCTCCACGCCTATTTGCTTGGAGTTGCCCACCGACCATACCGATGAGAAGCGCAGTCCCTTGGTAAGGGCTGCCTCAATAATGAAGAGTGCCGTACCGCCTGAGCTGGATATAAAGTCCACACCATCAGGATGGAACTCGGGAACGGGTTGCGAGAATACGCCGTGATAATTCATGTTCATCAGGCCGATACAGTTAGGGCCAATCATGGAGGCGCCGTATTCGTTCACGGTAGCCAGCATCTTGTCTTCCAGAATGCCACCCTCTTTGGTCTCTTCGCCAAAGCCTGCCGAAACGACGATAAAAGCTTTTACATTTTTATCCCTGGCCAGTACCTCTATTGTTTCGGGACAGGAATGGCTGGGTATGGAGATGATTGCCAGTTCCGTATCCGGTATGTCGTGCACACTATGGTACGATTTCAATCCTTGAACTTCGGTTTCTTTGGCGTTTACTATGTATAATTCACCCTTGTATTTTCCGTCCAGCAGGTTTCGTACTGTACGGCCGCCCGGCTTGTGCACGTTGTTGGAACCACCCACTACAACAATGCTTTGCGGATTAATTAATTCTCTATTAATCATGGTATTTACTTGATTATTGATTGATTTATGGTGAGCCACTCACACCAGGTATCTATACCTGCGCCTTGGGTGGCTGATATTTCAAAAATTTGTATGTTCGGATTAACTTTCAGCGCATTCTCGCGCATTGTTTGGATATTAGCGTTCAGATAAGGCAACAAATCAGTTTTGTTTATCACGCAAATATCCGCCTCGCGAAAGATATGCGGATACTTCAGCGGCTTGTCGTCGCCTTCGGTTGTACTGACAATGACTACCTTGTGCGCTTCGCCAAGGTCGAACAAAGCGGGACATACCAAATTACCCACATTCTCGATAAAGAGAACGGCACCTTCTTTAGGTTCCAAATGCTTCATGGCATGGTCTACCATTTCGGCATCCAGATGGCATCCCGTTCCGGTGTTAATCTGAAAGACAGGGATATTGAGTGCAGCAATACGGTCGGCATCATTAGCTGTTTGCTGGTCGCCTTCAATCACATAGAGGGAGAGGCGATCTTTCAATCTGCGAATCGTTTCTTCCAACAGGGAAGTCTTTCCAGAGCCTGGCGAACTAATCAGATTGAGCGCCAGTATGTGTTTGGTTTCAAAATATCCCCTGTTGCGTTCGGCCAGGAGGTTGTTCCGTTGCAAAATATCTTGTTCTACATCAATAATCCTTCTTTCTTCGTGATGATGATGTTCATGCCCATGAGCATGTTGAGTATCGTTACATCCGCATGTAGTACACATATTTTTATTTTTTATTTAACAACAATAGATTTGACACGTAGTTCTGTTCCTTTCACTAATTTCACTGCATACGAGCCACATTGCAGGCAAGGATCGAAAAGCTGTTGTACCGGAAAGACATTCCCACAATCGCCGCATCGCCCTTCGCCGTCGATATCATGCCTGATGATACGTGCCTTGGCCAGTATGGTATCCTTTACAACGCTTTCCATCGCAAACACAAAGGAATACAACTCTATACCAGCCAAGCGTCCTATCTCAAGCTCCACCTCTTCAACAACCGAGGCCTGATGCGCCTTCGCTTGTTTTTCAACCAGTTCCACAATTCCTTGTGCTATGGATACCTCATGCATGAATGCAAAGATAGTGATTTTTATTTTTCAACACACTGAAAAACAAAAAATTGTGTGCAAGAGTATCCACAATGGGTAACGATATGGCAACGGAACGCCTGCCACTTCCTGCCGAAACAGGCTTTTTAGCCTTTAGCCAACGAAAGTCACTAAATTTTGATTTCCATTTGGTTACGCTCTTTTCCTATTCGATACTTTTATTGGGGTACTTTTACAAAGGTAACGAATATTCTCCTATCTTTAACCTTGAAAAGTAATTATTCAAAGAATAGGGAAATTTTACTTATTGTGGGAAAATCTATTATGACAAAAGCCCGCGTAGAGCGCATGAGAAAAGATTGGAAAAATAACTTGGTTCAAAACCAAATAATTCGTACTTTTGCATTTATTAATAAAGAACGATTATGAAGAAGAAAGGAAACGTTAGCGATTATGTAAAAGCTAACCGAAAAGGAAGTCGAGAGGCTGAATTTGAAGTATCAGCCGGGTGGACATCGAAAACGAAAATCCACAAAAGCAAGAAACAGTATGACAGAAAAGGTCAGAATTGGAAAAACGATTCTGACCTTTTTCATTTTAAAACAGAAGCTATTTTATCGGAACATAAATCTCTGTTTTCATTCATAATACAAACAGGTCATTTATTGTAATTTTATCCGGAACTCTTGATTTTTTAAATTGTGTTTCCAGCTTGCTCCGAATAGCATAAATACCGTCTTTGTGGTATTGGGTATTCGAGGCAAAGTGCCGATATTTGCCGGATTAAAAATAAAAACTTAGTCTATGGCAAATTGTAAGTTTAGAAGGATGGTGCAGCTCGTTCCTATTGTTTTTTTGATGCTGTCGGTCTCTGCTTATTCTCAAACGGTTATTAAAGGGAAGGTTATTAGTGAAAAGACCAATGAGCCTCTGGCGGGGACGGTAGTTCAGGTGGGGAATACCTCACAGGCGGTGTTGACCGATGTGGATGGATTGTTTCAACTGACTACGAAGACGGAGTATCCCGTCACGCTTCAAATGAGGTTGCTGGGGTATCACCAGCAGACGGTAGACGTGTATGACTCGTCGCCTGTTATCGTAAGTTTGATAGAGGATCAGTTTTTGTTGGACGAGGTGGTTGTAACAGCCCTTGGCATTAATCGCCAGCGTAATTCCTTGACGTATGCAACGCAAAGTGTTTCGGAAAACGAACTGAATAGGGTGCCTGCCGTTGATTTGGTTCGCTCGCTTTCGGGGAAAGTGGCCGGATTGCAGATTACTTCGGCTAATACACTGGGAGGTACCAATAACGTCATATTGAGAGGATTCAAATCGCTTACCCAATCTAATCAGGCATTGTTTGTTGTAGACGGTATACCGGTAGATAATACGAATCAGAGCCGTAACGGGTTGGACGTGGGTACTACCATTGCCGACATCAATCCCGAAGACGTTGAATCCATCAATGTGCTGAAGGGTGCGGCTGCTTCGGCGCTTTACGGTTCGAGAGCTGTAAACGGTGTCATCGTTATCACTACCAAGAAAGGAAAGAGTAAGGGACTAAATATCGTTTTCAACCAAGGAATTAAGACGGGTGTTGTAGATAATAGCACCTTGCCCACCTATCAAACACAATACGGACAGGGTAGGGGATCCTACGGATACAGTGCCACCTACCCCGATCAATCAGGCTGGTTTTACTACCAACCGACATTCAATTCCAACGGACAGCCGGTGAATATCGTCATCACCAATCAGGATTTGGCTTGGGGACCGGCTTACAATCCCTCTATCCCGGTCTATAACTGGGACGCCTTCGTATCCGGTAATCCCAATTATGGCAAAGCAACCCCTTGGACAGCGGCAAGCAACAACGCAGCATCCAACTATTTTGATACACCTCTTGCCTCATCTACCTCCCTCTTCCTGAGTGGAGCAAACGACAAATCAACCTATAAGATAGGCTATACATATAACTATGACGGAGGAATCGTGCCGAACAGTAACATCAAGAAGCACGTATTCAACTTCGGATGGTCGCACGACCTGTTCAAACAACTGACGGTAGGAACCTCGTTCAATTACTCCAACACGTCTACCCTGAACCGGAGTACCTACGACTATCGAGCCGCCAACTCCAACATCCGTGACTTGCGCCAATGGCTCCCCTCCAACGTAGATTGGAAGGCTCTCCGCAATGATTACGACCGCGGATTGAATGCATCCTGGAACATCGTAGCCGGTAATTACCAAAACGCAACAGGTGAGGTGATAAAGGCAGCCTACCACAACAACCCCTACTGGAACGACTACGAGAATTACAATAACGATTCGCGTGACCGCTATTTTGGAAATGTGTATGCCACCTACCGTATTATCGACGGATTGCAGACAACAGCTCGTCTGGCACGCGACCAATACAAGCAATTCTTTGAGAACCGCGTAGCTGTAGGAAGCTATCAAACCTCCTCTTATGGACGTACCGACGTGGAGTTCTCTGAAACCAATTTCGACTTCCTTGTCAATTACGACCATTCCCTGACAGATAAGTTGGGGCTGAAGGCGCTATTAGGTGCAAGCGTGCGTCGCACCAACAACCGATCCATATCTATAGTAACAAGCGGAGGCCTGTTGGTTCCCGGTTTGTATGCCATATCCAATTCGGTAGCTACGCCTGCTGCTCCCTTGGAATACGACGGAACGAAACAAGTGAACAGCGCATACGCCGGAGTTACCCTGAACTATAACGACTTGTTTGTCGTGGATGCAACCGGTCGCCGGGATCAGTCGTCAGCCTTGCCTGAGGCCAACAACGATTACTTCTATCCCGCTGTGTCGGGAAGCTTCATTTTCTCATCGCTATTGAAGGATGTATCTTGGCTGAATATCTCTAAAATAAGGATCAATTATGCCGAAGTAGGTAGCGATGCTCCTGTATACAGCCTGCGCAATACCTATGTGGCAGGTACAGCTTTCAACGGCCAGAATATCTACAGCACCCCGCAAACAAACAACAATCCCGACTTAAAGCCAGAGCGAAGCAAGAGCTACGAGATTGGATTGGATGTTGCATTGTTTGAGAACCGTGTAAATTTAGACGTAACCTACTATAGTTCTCGTTTGAATGACCAGATAACCCCTATCACTCCCTCGACAGCTACAGGATACAGCAACTTCTATGTAAACGGGGGAACGATAGAGAACAAAGGTGTAGAAGTAGCCTTGAACGTTGCAGCCGTTCGCACCAAAGATTTCGACTATCGCATCGGTGTAAACTGGAGCAAGAACAATAACAAGGTAGTATCCCTTTACGAAGGCCAATTATCATACACCATAGCCGGTTATCACAACTCCGTGCAGTTAGTAGCTGAAGTGGGACAGCCTTACGGTATCCTTCGGGGAACAGATTATGAATACGTAAACGGGCAACCTTTGATGGACGATAACGGATATTACGTAAAGTCTTCCAACCGCAATTCCGACCTGGGCAAAGTATCCCCCGACTGGATAGGAAGCATCACCAATAGTTTCCGTTATAAAGACTTTTCCTTAAGTTTCCTGATAGACGCAAGCCACGGTGGTAATATCTATTCCTTGGATATGGACAATGCCTCGAGAGCCGGTATACTGCCCGCTACAGCAGGCAATAATGATCTGGGCAATCCCCTGCGTAATCCCCTGTCGGAAGGTGGCGGTATCATCCTGCCGGGCGTAAAGAAAGACGGGACGCCTAACGATATTCGTATCGACGTGTCCAATGCGCAGACGCTGGGAGGTAAGCTTCCCTTTGGCTCAACCAATGCTCTGGCAGCCCGTTCGTATATCTACGATGCCAGCTACGTAAAGTTGCGCGAAGTAGCCCTGGCCTACAGTCTCCCCAATAAGATATTCGCCGGATCCTTCATTAAAGGTTTAACGCTGGCCGTATCAGGACGCAACCTGTGGATTATTCATAAGAATCTACCATACGCCGACCCGGAACAAGGAGCGCCCTCTACGACGCTTACCAATACCGATCCGTTGATATACAATGCCAATGCCTCCATCGGATACCAGAATGCGGTGTTCCCCTCAGTGCGCGAAGTGGCTTTCAATGTTAAACTAAACTTTTAAACTTAAAAATTCATGCGTAAAAATATATTATATACGGTAGCCCTCGTCTCCTTGTTTGTTCTCTCAGCGTGCGGCGATTTTGATGAATTGAATAACGATCCGAAGCAGCCGGTTGACGTACCCGCCAATTCGGTCTTTTTGGCCGGCGAAAAGAATCTGGTAGATGTGTACACAACAAGTATCTGGACATCGTCGCCCTTCCGTGTGCTGGCACAGACATGGACTCAGGTGGCCAACATCAACGAAGCCCGCTATCAATTTGTAAGCAATAGCGCCCCGACCGGATGGTGGGACAGGATATATACAACCGCTCTCTCCAACTTGTCGGAAGCCAAGTCGTTGTATGCGAAAGAAAACCTCCCTGAGCCGGTTCGAAAGAACAAGGAACTGATTACAGACATCCTCGAAGTATATGCCTTCCATCTATTGGTGAATACCTACGGAGATATCCCCTATACCGAGGCCTTAAACCGTACGATACCCTTCCCCAAATATGACGATGCAAAGACGGTAACCTACGATTTGATAACACGTCTTGACCAGGCGATAGCGGGCTTAGACGTATCTGCATCCTCCTTTGGCAATGCCGACCAAATCTACCGTGGAGATGTAACTAAGTGGAAGAAATTTGCCGCTACGCTAAAGCTGAAATTAGCGCTTCTCATAGCGGATACCGACCCCTCCACCGCCCAGACAAAAGTAGCTGAGGCTGTTCAAAGCGGCGTCTTCTCCTCGAGTGCCGACAATGCTACCTTCAAGTATATAGCAGGTGTTGTTGCCAACTCCAACCCCTTATGGCAAGACTTGGTAAATAGCACGTATGCCATCTACTACGCCCCTTCTAATTTCTTTGTGAATACCTTGGTAACACTCAACGATCCGCGTTTACCCATCTTGTTTACGAAAGACAAATCGGATGCTTATTCCGGTGGAATTCCAGGTGAGGGTGGTGTAAAGGAGAACCTGTCTGGTTTCTCATCCTATTGGCTGGGAGCCGAAACGCCGGGCGTCTTGCTCGATTATACGGAAACCTCCTTCCTGCTTGCCGAAGCCGTCGAACGAGGCTTTGCCGTAGGTGGTGGCACAGCCGAAAGCTATTACAATCAAGCTATCAAGGCATCCATCGCAGGTTTTGGAGGCACAGAAGAAGCTGCAGCGACCTATTTAGACCAGCCTGCTGTAAAATACAGTACCGCCACAGGCGATTGGCGCCGCAAGATAGGGTACCAGAAGTGGATAGCTTTCGCCAACCGTAACTGGGATTCATGGACAGAGATACGTCGCTTAGGCCACCCCAATATAAATGAAGTAAATCCCCCCGTAAATGCCGCAAGTGCATTTCCCCTCCGCTTTTATTACCCACCAACCGAACAAAATTCTAACTTTGCACACTGGAACGAGGCCGTCACCAAACTCCCCCAAAGCAAGGACGAAGTAACAGCCAAGTTATTCTGGCTAAAATGAAAGATATATGAAGGGAATTTTAACGATTACACTACTTCTGGCAGCTACGGCTGCCGGAGCGCAGATTAATCTTTCCTCCAATGAGAATCCTTGGGGGGTTACTAAGCAAGTGGAGGAAAGTATCATTAGCGAACTGCCTAATGTGAACCGCTATGCAGCGAAATACGGGGCGGATTTTGTAAGGAAAGTGGCCGCTCATGAGGGTGTTGACGAAGACCAGATCATTATTGGCGAGAGCCTTGAACTATGGGGAATCTATCAGGCTGTTAAGGGCGGTCCCGGAAGCGAATTTATTTATTCTGTCCCCGGTTATCCTGCCATGGTGAATGCGGCAGCAAGTGTAGGAGGCAAAGTAGTTGCCGTTCCTTTGAACGATAAGAAGGAGAACGACCTCAAATCCATTGAAGCCAAAGTGAATGGAAAGACGCAAGCCCTCTTCATCGTAAACCCTCATAACCCCACCGGAACAGTCAGCGATAAACAAGTCTTCCATGACTTCCTCCACCGTGTATCCAAGAAGGCACTGGTGATTGTAGACGAGGCATACTTGGAATTTTCCGACGATTTCGACGGACGTACAGCCTTAAAAAACCTCAAAGCAGGCGACAATGTCGTAGTCTTCCGCACCTTGGCGAAAGCGTACGGCTTGGCAGGTCTTTATATCGGCTATGCCATAGCCCCCAAAGAAGTAGCCGCCTATATGAAGGACAAAGGGTTGGGAGATACTCATGCGTTGAACCGCCTCTCCGTAGCTGCAGCTGCAGCTGCCCTTGCTGATAAAGAAAACCTCACACGAACCACTCAAATCATAGCCTCCGAGCGTTTCAAATGGAATGCCTGGTTAGACAATCTCCACATCGAACACACTGCCTCTCAAGCCAACTTCATCTTCATCAATACCGGCCATCCCTTCCCGGTAATCCACCAGCGCCTCCTCAACGCCGGTATCCACACCGGCAACCTCGTCCCAGCCTATCCCAATTGGATCCGTATTACCATCGGCACTCCTGAAGAAAACCAAGCTGTCCGCAATGTAATTGGCTCTCTAACCGAATAATTATCTCGTTTACATGAATAGTTATCCTACCTTATGCTCGTGGACTCTTTCTTTAGAGAGGCTGTATCGGCGCAGAGGGGAGGCACATTCGGAGATGCTTTTCTCAGACAGGCTATCTAAAGTTGGAACCGATTTGCCTTCCTTAATGACCTGGATTGCTCGGAGCAGGGTAGGGTCGTCCTTATAGTATATAGGAAAGAAGCCTGCTTCGTCGAAGAAGTTTCGCACGATATAAGCATATAATTGACTTTCTATCAGCTTTGCCGATATAGCTATCAGCGTAGGCCGTTTTTTGATACCCTGTTCTGCAGCAAAGTCGGTGAAATCTTCCAGTAAAGATTGTGTTTGCAAGTAGTTGTACAGTTCCTGATAAGTTTTAAACGATGACAACTTCTCGAAATGTTCATCGGAATAGAGCATGGTGTAGAGATTGAGAGTCGTGCGGGCAACGCTATTGAAATAAGACGTTACACCACTTGTATCGCTTGGGATAAAGATATCAGGCATAATACCTCCGCCACCGTATACCGTTCGCCCGATAGACGTATGAAACTCGGATAGGTTATCCATTTTAATGCTGTCAGCCGAATAAAACTCACCATGTTGGTAGCGGTTATAGATGTCCATCTCGTAGTTTTCGTTATCTCCCATCTTGTATTCCTTTTGGATAGAACGACCGGAGGGGGTGTAATAGCGGGCAATGGTAAGGCGTAGTTGGGAACCGTCTGTCAGTCCGATCTGTGTTTGCACCAATCCTTTTCCATACGTGCGACGGCCAATAATCAGTCCCCTGTCGTTATCCTGGATAGCGCCGGCAAATATTTCACTGGCTGAGGCCGAGCCTTCGTCTGTGAGTACTACTATCGGGTCACCAATGCAGGTGCCTGTTCCATTGGCGTAGATATCGCTACGAGGGTAAGCCTTTCCTTCCGTATAGACAATCAGCCGTCCTTGCGGAAGAAACTCGTTTACCATATTCACGGCTGTCTCCATGATTCCTCCTGAATTGCCACGCAAATCTACGATGAAAGCATTGCATCCTTGTTGCTTCAACTTGGCTATGGCGGTGATAAGTTCGTTGTATGTTGTGCGGGTAAACTTGCTTACCTTGATATAACCGGTGTTTTTATTTACCTCATAGGCAACATCTACCGAGTAGACAGGCACGTCGCCACGGGTTACTTCAAAGGTGAGCAGGTCAGGTATGTTGCGGCGTTTGACACCTAATCGTACGGTGCTGTTCTTTGATCCGCGCAGGTTTTTCATCACATCGTTCTGGTCTATTTTCTTTCCTGCGAAGATAGAGTCGTTGATCGTGATGATGCGATCGAAGCGTTGAAGACCTGCTTTTTCCGAAGGCCCGCCTGGAATCACGCTTACAATAAGGATGGTATCGGTCTGCATATTGAAAGAAACGCCGATACCGCTAAACGAACCTTCAAGTTCCTCATTCACACCAGCGGCGTCTGCAGCCGAGATATAAAGGGAGTGGGGGTCTAATTCGCTGAATATTTTGGGAATTACGCCTTCCACCATATCGTGAATATTAACGGTATCTACATATTGCTCGTTGATAAGCTCTAATACAGCATTTATTTTGTTACCACCTGTGTAGGAGAACAATTTATGATTCTGTCCAACAGACATACGGTAGTAATTGCCAATGAATATTCCTAAAGCAATGCTTACTGCTATAATTACAGGGAGCCAAACGGATAATCTCTTTTTCATTCTAACTCGATCTTTTATTCTGTAATACCTATATAATCCAATGTAATGCCGGCACGTTCCAATAGTTTGAGACCATCTTCCACCCGATATTTTTCCGAATAGACTACCCGCCGGATGCCCGACTGGATAATCAGCTTGGCACATTCGATGCAGGGAGCCGAAGTAACGTATATTGTTGCATCTTTGCTACTGTTTGATGAAGCCGCCACTTTTGTGATGGCGTTGGCTTCAGCATGTAATACATAAGGCTTGGTTACGTTGTTCTCATCTTCACATACATTTTCGAAGCCCGAAGGCGTTCCATTGAATCCGTCGGAAATGATACGATTGTCTTTTACTATCAAAGCGCCTACTTGTCGGCGAAGGCAATAAGAATTTTCGGCCCATATTAAGGCCATACGCAAATATCGTTTGTCTAATTCAAGTTGCTTGTCTATCTTTTCGCCCATGCTGCAAATGTAATTATTTTTTGTTCCCTTTAAAGGGTCGCCCCTTTCTTTTATTCATGTGCACGTATTTTTCCGGTTCATAGAGAGGCCCTTCCCCTAATTGAGGGTCTATCGGAATCTTATAAATCGTTTTGTGCAGGAAGTTTTCAATTCGTTTGAACTGTGCTTGTTCTTCTATGGCTACAAATGTTATCGACAAACCTTCACCACCTGTTCCACGAGCTGTACGCCCGATGCGGTGTACGTAGTCTTCGGGGTCGTGGGGGATGTCGAAGTTAATTACCAGTTTGATGTCGTTGATGTCGATGCCCCGTGCTACTACATCCGTAGCTACCAGTACATCTATATGTCCGTTCTTAAAATCCTTCATTACTTCCTCGCGCTGCGATTGCTCCAGGTCGGAGTGCATGGCGGCTACGTTGAAGTTCATCCGTTTCAAGGTAGATGCCAGTTCCTTTACCTTCATTTTGGAGGATGAGAAAATCAGCGTCCTTGTCGGTCGGTTCTGCGAAAACAATTTTTCCAATATCTTGAGCTTTTGTACATCATAGCAGATATAAGCCGTCTGCATAATGGAATCGGGTGGGCGGGAGATAGCTATCTTCACCTCCTCGGGGTTTTTCAGGATTGTTTTAGCCAATGTACGTATCTTCGGGGGCATTGTGGCCGAGAACATCACGGTCTGGCAATACGGGGGCAGCAGTTTCTGTATCTGCATAATATCATCGGAGAAGCCCATATCCAGCATACGGTCTGCTTCGTCGAGTACAAAATAAGATACGCGCGAAAGATCTACCGTTCCCAGTTTGATATGCGACAACAAACGACCCGGTGTGGCGATAACGATATCCGCCCCGGTCTCCAAGCCCTTCTTTTGTTGTTCCCAGGCTATGCCATCGGTTCCACCGTACACGGCAACTGCCGATACGGGGATAAAGTACGAAAAACCTTCTATCTGTTGGTCAATCTGCTGCGCCAGTTCGCGAGTCGGCGCCATGATAACGGCGTTTACCGCCTGTTCGGGATGATTCCCTTTGCTCAGTTCGTTAATGAGCGGCAATACATAAGCGGCTGTTTTGCCTGTACCGGTCTGCGCACAGGCGATAATATCTTTCCCTTCTAATATAAGCGGTATCGTAAGTTCCTGAACAGGGGTTGTTTCCAGAAAGTTCATTGCGTCCAGACCGTCAAGAACAGCCTCCTCCAGATTCAATTCGTCAAATCTCATGCTTCATCTTTAAATTGGCAGCAAAGTTATTAATAATTGCGAATTACGCCAAATACTTCTCCGCTAATTATATTAAAGAATTTAAGGAATCTAAAGAACGCAAACTCCTTGCACTCCTTAAATTCCTTAGAGCCCTTTTATTACTTCTGAATTAATAATTTTCCGCTATAGGAGACAGATCCTGAGAGGATGCGGTAGATGTATACACCGCTCAAGGATGGGGTTGCTACCGGTTTGCCTGACTCAGCTTGTTTACTCAATACGATACGTCCGGTGAGGTCTATGAGTTGGAGTGTTGTTTTTGCCGATTGGTCGGGTATTATAAATGTGATATAACCATCCGTAGCAATGATACTCGATACTTTGGCTGCTTCAGGAGACTTGATACTTGCGCCGGCGCTATAATAGAACGTCGTTATTGTTATATTCTCGTGGGTGCTTAGGCTGTTTATCTCAGTAATTGTCCCCAACCTGTTGTTGACATATTGATATTCTCTCTCTGTATACAGGATATATGGGCCGCCGGAATTATCTGACATCGAGAATAACTCTGATATTTTTTTGCCGTTTGCATTATACGCATATTCCGTTTTCCAATATCTATCAGCGCCTTCAATATCTGTTTTTTCTATCAACTGCCCGGCATCATCATATTTATAGGTGGTAGCATAGCCCAATTGCAATGTGCCATCTTCTTCCGACGGATAATATGTTTCAGAGGCTAATAATTTAATAGTTTGTGGCAGACCCAGGTGGGGTTGAACGGTTGCCGTCCAATCGTAATGGTATACCATCTTTGCAAACACAATATCGCCAAGACTTGCTACTATCTCTAAATTATCCGGTGTGCCTGTGACCGTAAGTGGTATAGAGACGCCCTCCTGAGATGCCGTACCACCAATCAATATACCGTTATTGTCATATTGATAGTTGATTTCTCTTTCAACCGTCCATTCGCCATCTTTATACTCGGAATATTTTTCCCATAATGGCATACCGTAAGGGTTGAATGAATATTCTTCTTTGTACACATAGTCAATTACATTATTTTCATAATATGTATAGATATATAATATTTGATTGCCGTTTGCATCGAAACCATACTCTTCTGTTGAGTTATTCTTGTACCATGTGTTCGTTCCATAGTCCATAATATAAGTAGTTTCCTTGATTAAATCTCCATAAGATGAGATATTATAGGAAAATTCCACCTTTGATACAGGATTACCATCAACACGGGTAACTGCACTGTCGGGACTATTATGTCCGGGTTCAAGTGTCGAACGGAGCAAGGTGGTTTTCTGAGGAACATTGTCCACATCTAATAGCCCTCCCTTGACTTTGCGATGATTAGCAGCAAATACTTGCCCTGTAACAATAGCACAGAGCATTACCGATAAAATAGTAATTTTTGATTTCATACGCGTAAAACTAAATATGAATAATAATATAGGATTAATCAACAACATAAAACGGATCAACTATGCAAATATAGAAATAAGTATCCTTTTCATCCGTTCTTTCATTTTCTATCTACGGTTGCAAACATACTAAAATATTGACTAAAAAATAACACATTATTTCAATTTTTCTATTTCTTTCTTAATTTCCTCAACAACATCTTTATTTGCAATTACGCCATCTAAACTGAAAACAACAAACACTCTTCCGCCAAATTTGTCTTCAAAATCGGCAAAACTTGCTTTCATTCGCTCTGTTGCTGAATAATTGCCGAAATTTGCTTTTGCGGTAACGGGTTTTATCTGAATGCCTAATGCTTTGTTGCCTACTTTTGCAATATAATCAATGTCGCCTGCGTGGTCGAGTTCGGGGTCGCTTTCTTCAAAAGTGATAGTTGGGAAAATCTTTGCCAAACCGTCATTCACCACTGATTTTTCTCGCAAAAAGCCGTCAAAAGTGCGGTTGATTGTCAGATTGTAAATATAATCTATGCAATTTTGCAAAGTAAGTTGGCTAAATGCTGCCTGCCATTCGGGAATAACCACTTCTGCGATTTTTTCGTGCAGGCGTTCGCCGAGTTCTTCCAAACTTTCTTTGGTAATTCTGGTTTTCGTTTTTGCCTCCGTAAAAGCATTTTCAAAATACCATTTTTCCCATTCCGCTATTGTTGCAGGTTGGCACTCACGAATAAGAGCCATTACCGCGCCAACTTTATTGGGGCGCGAAAGTTGGTACGTTTGTGTGGCGTAATTGAGGACTTTCTCTTTTTTACCAAAATCGAGGGAATATTTATTTTTTGCCATTTTTACCAATTTAATGTTTTTTATAAAGAGATTCGTTACTCTTAAAATCTGAACTTAAAATTTCACTTTCAATTCCATAATCAATTAAATATTGAAAAGAACAAGCGGTGTATTCCTTTTTGAAAAATGATATAAATTCCATAGATATGATTTTGTAGAATTTGAAACACAAACCCTATGAATCTCATATTGAAATATTTGAAACTCAGTTTTTGTTATATTTTTAGTGTGTTTTAAGTAACAGATATAATCTAAATACGAAAATAATTTATCAATAGAGTCTTCTAATTCACTATTATGAAATTTGTTACTATACCAATTTTGGTCATAATCAACTATATACATTGTTTTTGTCAGTTCTTTATCAAACCTAAGTTTTTCAAGAATTTGATTAATAAATTCCGCTCGTTTTGTTTTAATACTTGATTGCCATTGGTATAAAGCAAAACAACCTCCAATTAATACAAATAACAGAGAAATCAAAGATAAATAATTTTCAAATGATAAATTTATGCAAAGATACATAGGCTTTTTACGAGTTATATGTTTATATTTTTAAATTTACTTTTATACTTAAACTCCAAACTATCATCTACCTCTGCCATACCATCTTTCAATAAATGCGCATTGATGAAAGTCTTATTTTCCAAATAAAGATACGCCATTAAATGGTTGTCTTTATCGTGTTTACATTCATCATATTTCAAAAAAACCTTTTTTCCGTGCAGTTTATTTTTTAAATATTCTGTGGCTTGCCCATTGATTTTAGGATTTTGTTTAATACCGATTAACCGGATAATCAAATCGTTGTTTAGTCTTATCAATTCAGGGCTGATAATTTCTTTGACCGAAAAATATTCTTCGCGCTTGCCTGTGCTGTCGGCATCTAATTTTGAGCCGTATTGTATTTTCTTTACATCAATTTTCTTGTCTAACTTATGTGTGTCAACGAATTGATATGGAAGTTCGGCTATTTTTTTATTCCAATCAATAGGAGATTGCGGGTCAAGCCCGCAATGACGCTGACGTACAATATCAATTTCTACCTTATTAAAAACATCATCGCTGCCGATTTTTTCTTTGATAATGGGTATAAATTCGGGATTAATTTCGTATCCTATTGAATTGCGATTTAAGTTGCGAGCTGCCAATGCCGTTGTGCCGCTGCCCATAAAGGGGTCTAAAACCGTTTCTTCGGGGAAGGAGAACATTTTGATTAAGCGGTGCGGCAGTTCTTCGGGAAACATTGCCAAGTGTTTGTCCTGTTTTGCGCCGTTGAAATACCAATGTCCATTAAAATAGGTATTCCACTCTTCGTTGGTCATTACCGAGTTGGCTTTTTGTTCTTGTGTGGGTTTTGGCGCATTGCCCTGCTTTTTGAAGAGCAAAATATATTCAAAATCAAGTTTCACAATGCCGTTGCGCGGATGCGGAAAACTGCCCATCACTGCGCCGCCGCCTGTGGTGTTCATCGTGGTGGCTTTTTGCCAAATTATTTGTCCCATAAAATCAAAGCCAAGCACCTCGCAAAACCGTATAATTTCGGAATGAATGGGAATAACTTTGTAACGCCCATAATAAACCGAACGCGCAAATTGGTCGCCAATATTGATACACAGCCTGCAGCCATCGTGCAAC
Organism: Bacteroidia bacterium; assembly: GCA_025996775.1. Taxonomy (GTDB): domain Bacteria; phylum Bacteroidota; class Bacteroidia; order Bacteroidales; family Tannerellaceae; genus DFXE01. Next base: position 39,212 of record BNTS01000011.1, read on the forward strand.
ACGCGATAACATTCAGCCCAAACCAAATTCAGGTTATTGATATAATTTTCGTAGCTGTCGTTAAACCCGATTTGCTCGTCTGTTCCGTAGTCTTTGAGTTGCCAATAGGGCGGAGAAGTAATTATCAAATGGACGGACTTGTCTTTAAGTTCGCTCATTTGTCTGCTATCGCCCTGAATTATTGTGTGTTTTGTATTCATTTAATAACTATTTTCAATAATGCAAATTTACTATTTTTGAACTACATTTTGACATTCCCTTTTCATTTTTTATTAACAAAAAATTCGAGGTGTCGCTGTCGGCAGAATGAGGCATAACTTGTTTATACTCGCCATAAAACTGCCTATATCCTTCCGCCTTCCAGCAAATGCGTGGCATAACTGTGTTGCAACCAGTGCAATGAAACGGGTTTTTTAATGCCCGCTTTTTGTACTGCCTGCTTCAACACGTTTTCCAGATTTTTTTCGCTGTACTTTTCGCCTTCGGCTTGACCCTCTAACAGCCATACTTGCGGTTTGTACGCCTTGTAATATTGCCGCAACAGTTCAATCAGCTTTTCCGGAATTTCGCACAACACCTTATCCCCAAAGGAATATAAAAAAAGCAACAGAATCCGGGTGGAAAATCCTACGCAAACTGACCCCCTTTCTCCGATTCAAATTGCCCCGGCAGAGTTAATTTGCCGTGTAGTAGCGCCGGTAGATTTTGTTGAAGCGGCCGGATTTGCGGATTTGGCTAAACCAACTGTTGAGGCTGTCTAACAGGATGGGGGAGTTTTTGCGGACTACCCAGGCTTGTAATTGGGTGAAACTAATGTCGGTGTCGATGTCTATTTCGGGGAGTTGGTTTTGCAGGGTGAGGGCTATCTGTTGGTCGCAAACAGCATATTCAATCTCGCCTTTAGCTACGCGGATGGCTAATTGTTCGGAGGAGTAGGCGGCGTCTTCAATGATGTAAATGGTATCGGCCATTTCGTGTTCCAGATGCTTGAGGCGTAATAAGGCCGGGGAGTCTTTGGGTACATAAACGGTCTTTCGAGCCAGGTCTAACTGGTTGCGTAGAGGTTCTTGTCCGTTGTTTGCCTCTGCAGTGCGTTGTACAAGTACCTGCTTGCTCATAGTGATGGGGTCGGTGAACAGGTAGATTTCTTTCAGCTCACTGGTTACGGGGATGTTTTGCGCTATCACGTCGCACGCATTATTCCTTAAAGCCCGGAAAGACTCGGGGAGGCTCATTTCCAACTGAATTTGTACGTCAAGCCCTGATATTTCGGCAATGGCGCGGCTCAGCTCATACTGAAAACCTTCGATCGTATCACCGGCAATGTAGTAACCTTGGGGGCTGTACTCGGTTCGGATACGGAGGACGCCTTCTTGCCGGATTGCCTCGTAATCGCGTACGGGAATTTTCTTATGTGAAGCCGTCCATAACATACGCATGGCAACGATTACAGCCACCAATAAAAAAGCATATAAAATGAGCATTTTGCGGGACTTCATACCTCTCTTTAATTAGTTATTGAATAATACCGCAACGCCAAGTTTAAGTGTCATAGGATTGAGTGGATAGTGTAAGAGCGAGAAATAAGCCGGCTCATTGATAAAGGATGACCCCACATTGTAGAACATGGCGAAGAAGCGGGTTTGCTTCAGGTGGAAGTTGATATATCCATTAATGAGGGGATAGTTCCCGATCATCTTTTCGTCTTGTATCTGAAACTGCTGTGTTGCCGATTCGTAATAAGGGGCATAATACTTGGTGTTATAATGCACATCGGCTCCTACTTGCATGGTGAGTACCCCGGCCAGCTTGAAATGAACGTAGAGGTTGGAGTATACGCTCAGGGCAGGAAGCGGAAGTACGTCTGTTTTGCTACTAAGCTGATAGGCTGCTTCATTCTCCCATCCCAATCCCTTGTAATATAAATTTTGTTTGAGGCGAGCCGATACAACCTGTATGTTTCCGTCGTATTGTTCAGGCAAACCTTTCTTGTTGAAAAACAGGTAGTTTTGGATACTCTCAACACCAGCCGAGAGGGTTGTTCCCGTCGATTCCAAATGTATTTCTCCCCCGGCATAGAACTGCTGTGTATTGTTGAGGGGTCTTGATTTCTCATCCCACCAATAGTAACGTGAATGTTGATTCCGTTGAAAGAAGCCGGGTCTCACATTACGAAAATATCCGTCAGCCCGGAGTGTTATGTCCTTGCTAAAGAGGAGAAATTTAGTCTGTAAATCTCCCGAAATGCGAACCTCACCTAAGTCGGCGCCCATCATACCCAGCTCGCCCCTTGCGTTGTAAGTGAGGATAGAGCCTTTTCTTTTGGAGAGATCGGCGCCCAGGAAGAGGGAAAATTCGTTATGAATCTCGTTTAAGGGGAAATCCAAGTAATCGGGTTGGGGATCGGGGCCGCTGCCATTCACTTCGTCGTACGTGAGGCCGGGGATGCGTGCGGGCATCTTGAAACCTTTGTTCTCAAACCTGGCAAAAGCCGTAAAACCGAATTTAGCCCAATCCTGAAACCCTTCGCGCATGGAGAGACCAAAGGTGTTATCCAATTGCCAGGAAGAGGAGACGTCGTTCAGGTTCTCGTCTATACCATATACATAGTTCAGTCTTTGCAGGTTGGGATTATATGTCTCGTCTGGTTGGGCAGGTTTCAGGTATTTGCTATCCATCATCTGTTTATCCAAGTTTGAGATGAAGCGGCGGTGGTAATCGTTATACTCGATGGTATGTATAATGCTGGAAACGGGTACGAATATCTCTTTGGGGATTCCATCTTCATCGGTTTCCTCCAGTTCGCGGGTAAACCCCAGATTGTAGCGGTGGGTAAGGAAAGCCTGCCTGCCTGCTACACGATTCCAGGTATTGTAATACCTTACGGGGAACTCCTTGCGGGGAAACTGAGTTCGGCCGCCTGTAGTGAAATCTTCGGGATTGGTTAAAAAGCGGTCATTTGCCAAGCCTCCGTTTTCGTAGTTCACGAAGTTGAAGTTGCCGGCGTATGCGTTTAGCTCATATCTGTCAGAGCGATAACTTCCGAAAACGCGGTAACTGAGCAGTTTGTTGCCATTCGACCAATATTGACCGCGTCCATATATATAATCCACATCGGTGCCCACATTAATCTTCTTACCCATATTCCAGGTAAGCACAGCCTTTAACTGGTCTTCGCGGTCTGTACCAGCCCCTAATTGCGAGTAAATAACTTCGGTATAAGGAGTTTTGGTATCGTAGAAGTACGCATTTGCAGGCGTTGTAATATAATAATCGTAGGCATCGGCATACATAAAGTCCCGTGCCTCTTTCCGCTCCGAGAATATACGGGTTTGCGCAGGAGATCCCAGATTAGCCAGATAGCCCACCGCAAGCGATTTGGCTTCAACCAGCGTAGAATTCCCATAATTCATTCGTTCGGAATCTATGGGAGCTATGTATGAATCGCCGATATACTTTGTAAGCTTGTACCCCACAATTCGTTTCGATTTCAAAGCTGTACTATCCACCTTCAACAAACTGTCGGGCATAGCTTGAACATTTTTCTGCGCATTCCTGCTAAAGCCTCTTCCCTCCTGGCCAAAAACCGTTACGGAAGACACAAGCAAGAAGACCAGTATATGGAGACAACACCTCATACCTCCTTGATAATCTCCATGCCTTTCTTGATGGCGGCTTCGTTCATGGGGATAAGCTTATGGTGGCGTTCGGGCAAGGATTTCTTCAGACCCAGCAACACATTCTCGATCTTTACCATGGGGACGATTTTCAGAAGACCTCCCAATATAAGCATATTGAAGGCTTTATCGTTCTCCATTTCGGCGCAGGCGTCCATGGCATCTACGCGGTAGACGTGGATGTCTTTGCGCTTTACTTCTCCGTGGATGCCGTAACCGTCGTAAATAAGTATGCCACCGGGTTTTACCTTACTCGCGAACTTGTCCATGGAGGGTTGATTCAGCACGATGGCAATGTCGTATGAGTTCAGGATGGGCGAACTGATAGGATCGTCGCTGAGGATAACCGTTACATTGGCTGTGCCTCCCCGTTGTTCGGGGCCGTAAGAAGGCATCCAGCTTACCTCTTTGCCTTCCATCAAGCCGGAATAGGCCAGAATCTTCCCCATTGATAAAACCCCTTGTCCACCAAATCCGGCTATAATAATTTCTTGTTTCATGTTGTCAGTCAGCTTTATTTATTCAACATTCTTTAAGTCGCCCAACGGATAGAAGGGGAACATATTCTCTTCCATCCATTTATTGGATTGGCCGGGCGTCATCTTCCAGCCCGATGAGCAGGTAGAAACAAATTCTACAACCGAGCAGCCTTTGCCTGCCATGGAGTTTTCGAAGGCTTTGCGAAGCATCTTCTTGGCTTTGCGTACGGCGCCTGCTGTTTGTACGCTTTGGCGGGTTACTAAGCAAGTGCCTTCCAACTGTGCCAGCAGGTCGCCTATCCTGAGCGGATAGCCATTCAGGGCAATGTCGCGTCCGTCGGGACAAGTAGCAGTAGCCATGCCTTCCAGCGTGGTAGGAGCCATTTGTCCGCCCGTCATTCCATAGATGGCATTGTTTACAAATACGATGACTATATTCTCGCCCCGGTTGGCAGCATGGATCGTTTCGGCCGTGCCGATGGCAGCCAAGTCGCCGTCGCCCTGATAGGTGAATATCATTTTATCCTTGTTGAGGCGTTTGAGGGCGGTGGCTACGGCCGGAGCACGTCCGTGGGCAGCTTCCACCCAGTCGATGTCAAGATAGTTGTAGGCAAAGACGGCGCATCCTACCGGCGAGACGCCGATCGTGCAGTCTTCCATGCCCATATCCGCTATTACTTCCGCTATCAACTTATGTACCACGCCATGACTGCAACCCGGACAGTAGTGCATGGGTGTATTATTCATCAACCTGGGTTTTTCATACACCAGATTTTCGGGTTTGATTATTTCGGTAAGTTCCATTAACTTAAGTTTATCTGTTATTTAAAAAATCGAAGAAAATATTGAACTAATTTGAGAACAACGGCTATGCCGCCAACAACCAAAAACGTTTTGTGGTTGTCGTTTACGGCAAAGTAACATATTCCGGCTGCAATGGCCAGAATCAAGAATACCAAGTTTATAATCTCGTCAAGTTTACTTCCGCGCATCATAAGGCTACAATATTTTTTCTTTTAAAGCTACTAATATCTCATCCGGAGTGAACACCACGCCGCCAAGGCGTCCGAAGTGCTCAACCTTTACTTTTCCGTTTACAGCCAGACGAACGTCTTCCACCATCTGCCCTGCATTAAGTTCTACCGACAACATTCCCTTTACCTTATCGGCATAATCCGCAATGGCTTTTTTCGGGAACGGCCATAGCGTGATGGGGCGAAACAATCCGACTTTTAAGCCCTCTTCGCGAGCCAACTCCACTACCTTCTGACAGATACGTGCCGACGAGCCAAAGGCTACCAGCAGGTAATCCGCATCCTCGCAATGAAACTCTTCGTAGCGAACTTCTGCCTCTTCAATCCTTTGGTATTTAGCCTGGAAGCGGATGTTGTTCTGTTCCATAATCTCAGGGTCTAACTCCAGCGAGGTGATAATGTTAGGTTTCCGGTCTTTCGGCTTGCCTTGCGCAGCCCAGGGAGATTCTTCGCGTATTTCCGCTTCCGTCTTCCGGGGGCGATAGGGTGGGAGTACCACCTTCTCCATCATCTGCCCAATAATACCATCGGCCAAAATGATAGCCGGATTGGAATATTTAAAAGCAAGGTCGAAGCCGAGCGCTACGAAATCGGCCATTTCCTGCACCGAGTGAGGCGCCAGCGTAATGAGTCGGTAGTCACCATGACCACCACCTTTTACTGTTTGGAAGTAATCAGCCTGACTGGGCTGGATTGTTCCTAATCCCGGTCCGCCGCGCATTACATTTACTATCAGGCAAGGCAATTCAGCGCCTGCAATATACGATATACCTTCCAGTTTCAGACTGATACCTGGGCTTGACGACGAAGTCATCACCCGTTTACCACTTCCGGCTCCACCGTACACCATATTAATAGCAGCCACCTCGCTCTCCGCCTGCAGAACCACCATACCGATAGTATCCCAAGGCCTTTCGGCCATCAGCGTCTCCATAATTTCCGACTGAGGCGTAATAGGATACCCGAAGTACCCGTCTGTTCCATATCTTATGGCAGCGTAGGCAATAGCCTCGTTGCCTTTCATCAATTTTATTTCTTCCGACATTTCAACTGATTTTTACTTTATAGATGGTTAAACACCCGTCCGGACAAACCATACCGCAGTTGGCACATCCAATGCAATCATCCGGATTCTTCATATATACAAAATGATATCCTTTGTTGTTAACTTCGCGAGGATTGAGTTCCAACACATCCGAGGGGCAAGCCTCCACGCAAAGGTTACACCCTTTGCAGCGTTCCGTGTTAACAACAACTGTACCCTTTACTTTCGCCATAATTTCATAATTTTAAACGTGTTCTTGCTTAGCGCCATTATGCAAACACTCCTTATAGAGCGTCCAAAGATATGAAAAAAACCACAAATCCTACAATCACCCCCCATTTTTCTTTTCCAACAAACTCCATCCCGACCAGGCGGAATATCAAATTGTCAGAATTGACAGAATGTCAAAAAATGGTCTTTTTTTTCTTCGATATTTGAGGCGATTTTGGGCTTTTAACACGAAAAACGCAAGGATTTGCAGGTTTGGCAAATACAAAAAGACAGCAATGATGAGTTGAAAACTGAAAATTGAAAGTAGAGAGCGGGAATAATGCACTACTATTTATATTTTACTTTCAATAGCTGCCATAACGTCATCAAGATGCTCAAGGGATTTAAGGGTATTATAAATCTTAACAGACCTTAATATTAACCAAATAATAGCTAATATTAAAGACTATTCACAATTCATCCCCATCACTTCAGAAAATCATTTAGATGATTTTAAAAATGATCTAAATGAAATTTCCAAATCATGCTGATGACGTCCGGCAATCATCTAAATGATTTCCCCAAAAGAAGCCGTCTTTTCAAAATATTTTTCCCGAATCGCGACAAAAGCTTTACATATCCGCTGACTTTGGCCGATTTCGTCGAAACTCCGAATTTCTCGTAACACAAAAAAGCCCCTTTTCCTGACAAAAGGGGGCCGTTTTAACAGAAATTAGTTTACAAACCTCCTTATCTAAATTATCCCAATAGGTGGGGTCTATTCAGGTGTGTATTTCGTATGCTTTGAATTGTAATGTTGTAAAACATGCAAATAATCCATTGCTTATAACCAAAAAAAACTTATTTTGTATATTGTTGCTAATCAGCATATATCTCATTCAGGCAAAGGGATGATTATAAGTAGTTAACCATATAATATAATTCTAATTAAGATGAAAAAGGTAAGTATTATTCTGGTAGTTTTGCTGTTTATGTTGGCAGGATGCGGAGGGAACAAACAAGCAACGGATGACTTTATTATAGTTGATGTTAATGGAAGTTATCCTGAGAAGGAGCTTATTCTTCAGGATGTGGTGGATGTAGAATACGTTGTGTTGGAAACAACTGACGAATTTATTACGAGAGGTGTTGTGGAAGACATCGGCAAGAATATCATATTAGTCAGAAACTACAGGGATGGGGATATTTTTGTTTTTGACAGATCCGGTAAGGGTTTAAGAAAGATAAACCGTTTTGGACAAAGCGGTGAGGAATATTCACAAATTGGAGATATTATCCTGGATGAGGATAACAATGAAATGTTTGTCAAAGACTATCCAGCAAGAAAGATTTTGGTATATGACTTATACGGAAACTTCAAAAGAAGTTTCAAATTCACAGATACCGGTTATTATGACTTTGCTTTCAATTATGACCGGGATAACTTGATTTTCTATAAGAGCTATTTGCCGATAGATAACGAACAATCAGGTCATATACATGTTTCTAAATTAGATGGAAGTATCACCCGGGAAATTCATATTCCTGTCGATGAGATTGTATCGCCTAAAGTCAGAATAGAACAGGATGATATAACAATAACGCCTGCCTTTTATCTGACGACACCCAGTCAAGGTTATTGGTTCCTTATGAATACATCATCCGATACGATATACAACTATTTTCCTGATAATAAAATAAGTCCCTTCATTGTAAGAACCCCTGCAATTCACTCTATGGAGGTAGATGATCTGGTGTACGACAAGCAGGAAAAAACCATATACAGATATTCCCTGTACAATAGCAATTATTCAAACAAACAACAAGTATATTGGTCGGAAGCTCTAAACCAAAAAATTGCAACCTGGCAACATTTAGAAGCCCCTGACTTGGTTGAAGCATACAAAGAAGGGCAATTGAAAGGCAAACTGAAAGAAATCGTCACAGAACTGGATGAAGATTCCAATCCGGTGATAATGCTGCTGAAACATAAGAAGTAAAGAATAGGGCTGTTTCTTTGGCCTGTTTTTCGCGATTTTATTTATTATTCATAACTTTGTGGAGTGATAGATAAATATATAATGGCAGAAGCAGATATTTGGCAGACTATTGAGGATGAGACGAAGCTGTATGATAGCTTACAGTTGAGTGATGTGGTGGATTATGAGAAATTCTACCTGTACTCGCTTATTACCCATTCTACTGCTATTGAAGGCTCTACCCTGACTGAGTTGGATACTCAGTTGCTCTTTGACGAAGGCATCACCGCCAAGGGGAAACCGCTTGTACATCATTTGATGAACGAGGATTTACGGCAGGCCTACTTTTACGCTATAGACAGGGCGAAGGAGCAAACACCTCTTTCACCAGCCTTCTTAAAGGAGCTTAATGCACTTGTTATGAGAACAACAGGAAGTGTTAATCAGGTGATAGCAGGCACTTTTGATTCACGTAAAGGCGATTACCGTCTATGTGGCGTTACGGCTGGATACGGGGGTAAGTCGTATATGAATTATGCCAAGGTACCTGATAAGGTAGAGGCTTTATGCAAGGAGTTAACTAAGCGCTTGGGGGAGTGTAAGACGCTGAAGGAGAAATATTATCTGAGTTTTGAAGCACATTTGAATCTGGTAACAATCCACCCCTGGGTTGATGGCAATGGCCGTACCTCGCGACTGTTGATGAACTACCTTCAATTTTACTATCAGATTATTCCGGTCAAGATATACAAGGAAGACAAGGCGGAATATATTACTTCCCTTATTGAATCGAGGGAGCAGGAGGATAGCGCTCCTTTCCTCGCCTTCATGGAGAAGCAACTCCTGAAAATGCTTCGTGAAGAAATAAAGAATTACAGAGATGGAGAGGAAAAAGATATGAAACTAATGTTTTAATGATATGAATAGAAAATTCCTTATGATGATTACACTTTTTGCTGCACCTGCAAACCCGTACCATCTTTGCCGAAACTAACTTCGCCTACGACAACCTCTTTTGGGAAAACTTTAATACCATCCTTCCTAAAGGCCAACTCAACGACGCCATCAACAAAATAACCTCCAAAATAGAAGAAACCGGAAAGATGAAATATAATATACCACGTTTAGGGTATTGGTTAAAATTTGAATAAGCCCTTACTTTGCCTCAACGAATATTCTCATTTTTTCATTTATGCAAATAATAGAATTTCATAACAAACTAATTATAAAAAAAGAGCACCTTCTTAAACCGCATTGCAATTGGTAATGAGAGAGTACTCGTAATTTTAAAACATTAAAATTATGGCAAAACTACTGATTTTTTTTCTGCAATCATTCTTTTTATCAAGAAAGAATGATATCTTGCTATTAATTGTGCTCTGTTCTCTTCCGGTGTTGGCTCAACAGGGGGGAACAAATATCCAAGGGCAAGTATTGGATGAAAAAACACGTGAACCTATTATCGGAGCAACCATCTCTCTCGTGAATCAAAGAGCAACAGAAGGAACAGTTACCGACCTGGACGGTAAGTTTACCATTCGTGTCAACTCACTTCCTGCAACTATTAATGTGCAATTTCTCGGATATAAAACCGAAAATATAGCTGTATATGAGTACAGTAAACCACTTGTTATATCCCTTCGTGAAGAGGCGAATGCCCTGAGCGAAATAGTGGTAGTCGGCTATGGAACTCAAAAGAGGAAAGAATTGACAGGTGCCGTGTCTTCCGTTTCGGATATAGCATTGTCGCAACAGACTATCTCATTCGATCAAGCCTTGGCAGGCGCTGTAGCTGGTCTGAATGTGACACAAAGCTCCGGCCAGCCGGGTGCTACGTCTACCATCCGTATTCGTGGTAGCAACTCCATTGCGGGAAGCAACGAGCCACTGTATGTGATAGATGGTTTCCTGCTGTACAACAACAGTAGCGCTACGCGTACAAATGTAGGAGGTACAACCAGCGGTTCCGGCAACGACGGGACTCCTACAGCAGGTACTTTCGATGGAGGGCTGAATCCGCTTACCAGCATCAACACAGCCGATATTGAAAGCATCGAAGTACTGAAAGATGTATCTGCCACAGCAATCTACGGTTCTCGTGGTGCGAATGGTGTGATTATTATTACAACCAAGAAGGGAAAAAGGGGTCGCAACACGGTGAACTACCAAAGTTCGATAGGTTCCTCTCAGGTAAGCAATAAGCTAAAGTTGCTCGATGCTCCCCAGTGGGTAAGCCTTCATCAGGAAATAGACAACTACAACAGAAGCCCCTACGATCCGGCGAATCCCTACGATGTAAGCAGACTGAACCCGCATGGGATAACTTCTGACTGGCAAGAAGCAGTCCTGCAAACTGCCGTTACGCAGAATCACCAAATATCCGTAAGTGGTGGTGCCGATGACTATCGTTACTTGATATCTGGCAGTTACACCGACCAGAAAGGTATTATCCGCAATACCGGTCTTTCCCGCTACATCGGTCGCGTGAACTTGGATAAAGACCTATCCAGTAAATTGAATGTAGGAACGAATGTAACGATAGGGCGTACTCTTCAGAAAGGCTTGACCAATCAAGGCAACAACTCCAACTTTGGTTTTGCACTTCGCACTTCTCCATTAGTACCTATCTACAGCAAAAATTCAGATGATGGTTACAACTACTACAATCCTTTTGATGCGAGTGACTTGCGCATTGGCGACAGCTCTGTGAATCCATTGTCTGACCTTCTCAAATCAACGGTTGAAAGCCGCAATATCTCTGTGATAGGTAATGTTTATGCGCAATATGCCATCATCCCTGAGTTGGTGGCCAAGATTAATGCCGGTGCCGATATCAATCATGTTACCCAAAACTATTATGCTCCTGCCACCTCAGCCCAAGGCTTGTTGGTACATGGATACGGAGCCGTAGGTAACAAAGACTACCTTTCAAGCTTGGTGGAATTGACCTTAAACTACAAAAAGAGATTTGCCGAGGTTCACTCTTTCGAGGCATTGGTAGGTTTAACGACCCAGCATACCGAATGGGAGTCGACTGCTGCCGGAGCCAGCGGCTTTAACAACGAAGCCTTGACTTATCACAGCTTGCAAAGTGCCAATCAGGGTTATACACCTATCACAGGTGCAGCCGAGGCCAACCTTAACTCCGCTTTAGGTCGTATCAACTACTCGTTGCTGGATCGATATAATGCAACCTTATCCTTGCGTGCAGACGGTTCTTCTCACTTTCCGAAAGGACATCAATGGGGCTATTTCCCTTCTTTGGGTCTTTCATGGAATATAGATCAGGAGCCTTTCTTTAAATCTTCTGTCATTAGCGACTTGAAATTGAGAGGTAGTGCCGGACAAGTAGGTAATCAGGAAATTGGAGACTACTTGTTCTCCCGTTCATATACCCCTCGCAATTATTCTTTCGGAAATAAGATTGCAGTAGGTTATTCGGCTACTAATTATGGTAATGATGATTTGAAATGGGAAACAACCACACAATATAACATAGGTACGGATATCGGATTATGGAAAGGCCGTTTGAGCTTTACGCTTGATGCTTATTACAAGAAGACAACCGACCTGCTGGTAAACCTTCCCGTAGAACGTACGACAGGTTTGAGCACGAAGATGGTGAATATCGGCGATATTAGTAATAAAGGGCTTGAGTTTAGTGTGAATGCCAATATCCTCGACCGCAGAGATCTGCAATGGAAAGTTTTGGCTAATATTGCAACCAATGTCAACACAATTGAACGATTAGGAACCGATTATTTTGTGGTCGATGAAATTATCTTAGTGCAAGAAGGAGAATCGCTGGGTACATTCTTTGGATATGAATTTGCCGGATTGGTACAACAAGGCGAAGAGGCTTCTACACCTGCACCAACATGGACAAGCAAGAACCAGGCAGGCGATCCGAAGTTTGTCAATAAAGATGGTGACCCGAATGTGATTGATGAGGATGATAAAGCAGTATTGGGCAGCGTACAGCCGAAGTTCACGTATGGCTTTTCCACGAGTTTGAATTATCGGAAGTTCGACTTCTCGGCTTCTTTCCAAGGTAGCTATGGCAATCATCTCTACAATGCCTTGCGTCATAATTTGGAAACTCCTTCGCATGTATATAATGGATCGTCCGTATTAGCCGACCGCTGGACTCCGGCTCATACAAACACGGATGTACCTCGTGCCGTTGCCGTGCCTTATGTAACGCTCGACGGTCGGTATATCGAAGATGCTTCCTATCTGCGCCTGAAAGATATTACACTTGGTTATTCTTTCAGGGTGAATACAGGTGGAGGTTCGCCTCTTAACTTCAGGGTGTTTGCATCCGCTCAAAACTTGCTTACAATCACCAACTATACCGGCTACGACCCCGAAGCTTCCCGTAATGGCGGAGATGAAACAAACGGGCTGTTGCAAGGAATTGACCGAGGAGCTTATCCTACTTCAAAAACTTTCTTAGGTGGACTAAGCCTTTCATTTTAAATGCTTAATAACAAACGATTAATACATAAAAGCAATGAAAAAGATTATATATTTACTGTTTCTTCCTATCTTGATTGCTTCCTGCAACGATTTAGATTTGGAACCACTCAACTCCTTGGATAAAGAGCAGTTTTTTCGTACTGATGAAGATGCGGTTCTTGCTGTAAATGGCGTATATGCCGCTTTGGTCGAATCAGAGAGCGTCGTGATTGGCTGGTGCGTAGACCTGGGTTCAGATTATGCACAGAATGGCGAGTCCATGCCCGATGGTTCGGGCGCCGAATTGGGAGCTATGAAGTTTAATGCCTCCAACTGGCATACCGGCTGGGCGTGGGGCGATACATACTATGGCGTGGCTAATGCAACGACGCTTATCAATAAGCTAAATGATCCTGCCACTACCGTTACGGACAAGATTCGCAGAAGGGTACGCGGTGAGGCAGAATTCCTGCGTGCCAACTACCATTTCACGCTTGTTCAGCTTTTTGGCGAGGTGCCTATCATCGTAGCCGAAGGAAATGACGCAGGTGTGAATGTAGACCGTGATGATGTACATGCGGTGTATCAGCAGATTGAAGCCGACTTGATTGCTGCTGCCGAAGACTTGTCCGATTATCCTACTACCGCCTCCTACGGCCAGGACGACAAAGGACGTGTCACGCAGCAATCTGCTTATGGCTTGTTAGCAAAGGTCTATCTTACTTGGGCGCAAACCGATGGGGCTACGGATGTAACAAAGAAATTTGATAATGCAGCAAAGTATGCCGACTTGGTGACAGGTTATGAATTAGAACAAACATTCCATGCCAATTGGGAGAAAGACAATCGCTATGGCAAAGAAAGCCTTTTTGCAGCGAATTATGTGATTTCGCAGGAGAGCTTTGGTGATGGTGGCAACCACCTTACCCACTGTGCTTTCCAAACGGGTTTTGAACAACAAACCCCTCATGTTATTTTGAGTGACCGTACGTTCTTTGATCGCTTTGATGATCGCGACCAACGCAAGCTTGCTACCTTCCTTACCAAAGCAACGAATCCGGACAACGGGCTGACTACAATCTACGAATTGCCTCGATATGCTAAGTATGTGGATTTGGAAGCTCCGGCTACAAGTTCCAAAAACCGCGAACTCAATGCTACCATCTTGCGCTACGGAGAAGTATTGCTTATCAAAGCTGAAGCAATCAACGAGCGCGATCAGGCTCCTAACGCTCATGCTTACGAAGCCATCAATAAAGTACGCCGCCGTGCCTATAAGGTGGGTGAGTTTGCTGATGGGACAGCTACGGTTACAAAAGAGGAGATTGAGTTGAAAGGTTTAGACTACTTAGGCTTCCGCAAGGCGCTGCGCCGCGAACGCTTATACGAGCTGACTTACGAACAAGAGCGTTGGTTCGACCTGAAACGTTGGAAAGTGTTAGTGAAGACAGTTAAGCGTGTATCGGCTGCCAACAAGAATGAAAATGTAGCGACGAAGCATTATCGCTTCCCTATTCCGCAATCACAGCGTTATCTCAACAGTAAGTTGTGGCAGAATTGGGGCTATGAAGGTGCTGAGGTTCCCGCTCTTGTTTATGCCGATCTTAGTTACGAAGGAGGCCCTGAAAACAATGATGGATGGACGGAGGAAGAAATAGCCTATCTTTATTCACATATTTCTACTCCCAAATAACAATAAACTCCCTTTGTAGAGACGCACGCCACGTCTCTACTTTGTATTATAAATTAACAAATAAGAATCAAATAGAATGAATCGGAAAAGATATTTTTATACTGTTCTGATTGCCTTAATATGCTCATCCGCCGGATATGCACAGAAAGCGAATAAGAAAACGGTTGTGAACTTTGAAGCCATCGGTTTGCAAACCATCACGAAGCAAAGTGTGGAGGCGCAGTTGGCTTTCTTGGCAAGCGATGCCTTGCAAGGGCGGAAAACCGGTACGCAAGGCGGCCTCGTTGCAGCCGAGTATATCAAAGCTACACTGAAAGATATAGGTGTAAAGCCCTTTTTCAATGATTATTTTCAGTCCTTTGAAGCCTATGCTCCTGCAAGGGAAAGAAGAGGTGATTTTGAAGTAGCTCCCGATTCTATTGCCAAGTATAAGCATGAGCGGTTTTATCGCAGGCTGAACCTGCGTAATGTAGTTGGATTCATTGAAGGACAAAATAAGGATGAATTTGTTGTCCTTGGCGGACATTACGACCATGTAGGCGTTGACGAACTATTGGTAGGCGACCATATCTATAACGGCGCAGACGATAATGCCTCCTCTGTAGTGGGCGTTCTGCAGGCTGCTAAAGCCTACGTTGCCTCAGGCGAGAAACCTTTGCGTACAATCATCTTTGCTTTATGGGACGGGGAGGAAGTGAATTACTTGGGTTCAGAGTATTTTATTTCCAACTTTAAAAATCCTTATGCCATCAAAGCATACATCAATTTGGATATGATAGCTCATCGTGGAGGGTATGTGCCCATCCTGTATCCTGAATTTAATATATCCGCCCCTAATGCAGAAAATTCTACGGTCGGAAATCAGTTTCACCTGCTTTATACAAAGGAACTGACTGCTTCAAGCGAACAGCTCACAAAAGCGATTGCAGCAAACAAACTGAATATAGAACCGAAGCCGGGCGTATTAGAACATGGTGCTCGGGGAAGCGATCAACTGTCTTTCACGCTCCGCCACGTGCCCTTCTTATGGTTCTTCACCGGCTTGCATCCGGATTATCATACTCCCATTGATGATATAGACCATATTGATTTGGATAAACTTACAGAGATCACAAAAGCAGTTTATTTGAGTGTAGAAGCATTGGCAAAAGAATGAAAAATCAATTAATTATACTGTTTGCTTTCTTTGTTGCCGTTGGCGCAAAGGGGCAGACGTATGGCAACGAGCATAAGATTCCGTATGATCCGGAATTGAAATTGGGAGGGGCTGCCCACCATGAACGGCATAGTGATGTACGAGAATCTCCTTATTATAAATCGCCTGACTTCTTTCGCCTGAAGAGTGACAGCTCGTTGACCCTTGTGGAGGGCTTTAAGACGATACAGCAGGCAACGGGCATAACTTGTGGTCCAGCATCTGTATTGATGGTGCTGGAGCATTTCGGTAAACGGGGTAGTCTGAATGAGAAACACTTGAAAGCCTTGCGTGGCACGGATCAAGATACTACTTACCTTCGTCATCTGCTCAATATCTTCGATGCAGTAGGCGACTTTGCATATGCTTCCACGTATGATTATCCGGAAGTAAATCCGCAATCCTTGCCTCCTGATTTCTTTCTCGACTATCTGAGGCGGGGCATCCCTGTAATTGTGGGCACAAATGAGTGGGGCGGACATTGGCAGGTTATCATCGGGTATGACATGCTGGGTACGCCTTATACAGCCGATGATGTGCTTATCCTGGCCGATCCTTGGGATACAACCGACCATAATCAAGATGGCTACGTGATTACTTCGCTCGAACACTTCTACGAGGGAGGCTGGATAAACCAATACGACCCCGATTACAAATGGGGTCTCTTCATAGCCGCCTGGCCAAAATAATAGTGCAATCGTTTTGTTTTACATCAAAAAAATCACAACTTTTACTTTTTTGAAAATTAACTTTGGTGGGTTAATTTGAATAGGAGAGGCGGGTCAGTTTGCGTAGGATTTTCCAGCTTCCGGCGGTGATTTAGAGAAAATACCGCTTTTTTGTGCTTTGAGCACCTTGCAGATAGAGGGGACAGAGGGCGAGTGGTCTTGATTTTTATGACACGCACTTGTAAATCAGGAAAATTTCATGTACGTTTGCCGTACATTTATTAAAGGAAAACAATGGAACATCCGTTAAACGTTTATAATACACTGACAAGGAAGAAGGAAATCTTTATTCCGCTTCAAGAACCTTATGTAGGCATGTATGTCTGCGGACCTACAGTTTATGGAGATGCACATCTGGGGCATGCCCGTTCAGCCATCACCTTCGATGTGCTGTTTCGCTACTTAAAACAAATAGGCTATAAGGTGCGCTACGTGCGTAATATCACCGATGTAGGCCATCTCGAACATGATGCCGATGCCGGCGAAGACAAGATAGCCAAGAAAGCAAAATTGGAGCAATTAGAGCCTATGGAAGTCGTTCAAATATACATGAACAGCTACCATAAAAATATGGAGATGCTAAACGTACTTCCTCCCAGCATCGAACCTCAAGCCTCGGGCCATATTATCGAGCAAGAGGCGCTCACGGAAGAGATACTGGCTCACGGATTTGCTTACGAGAGCGAAGGTTCCGTTTATTTTGATGTAGTAAAATACAGCAAATACCATCATTACGGCGTTCTTTCCGGTCGTAATATCGACGATATGCTGAATACCACTCGTGAGTTGGATGGTCAGGAAGAGAAGCACAACCCGGTGGACTTCGCCCTCTGGAAGAAAGCTCAGCCCGAGCATATCATGCGCTGGCCCTCTCCTTGGAGCAATGGTTTCCCCGGATGGCATTGCGAATGTACGGCTATGGGACGTAAGTATCTGGGTAACCACTTCGATATTCACGGTGGTGGCATGGACTTGATATTCCCTCACCACGAATGTGAAATTGCTCAGGCAGTAGCCTCGCAAGGCGATCAAATGGTGCATTACTGGATGCACAACAATATGATTACGGTCAACGGTCAGAAGATGGGTAAGTCGCTCGGCAACTCCATCATGCTGCATGAGTTCTTCAGTGGGAATCATCCCTTGCTGGAGCAGTCCTATAGCCCCATGTCTATCCGCTTCTTCATCCTCCAGGCCCATTACCGCAGCACGGTAGACTTCAGTAACGAAGCCCTCCAAGCCTCCGAAAAAGGCCTGTCGCGCCTGATGGAAGCCTACGGCCACCTGAGCAAGCTGGAAGCCTCGCCTACTTCCTCTATTGAGGTTAAAGACCTTTGCTCCAAATGCGCAGAGGCCATGAACGACGATCTAAATACTCCGATAGTAATCTCCCGCCTCTTCGATGCCGTTCGCATCATCAACACGGTAAAAGATGGCAATGCCACCCTTACAGCCGAAGACATAAAGGAATTGCAAGAGGTATTCCAAACCTACCTCTTCGACGTGCTTGGAATGAAAGACGAAGCAACCTCTACCGGCGGACAAGAAGCATACGGTAAAGCCGTAGACCTCCTTTTATCCGTCCGTCAACAGGCCAAGGCCAATAAAGATTGGGCTACTTCGGATAAGATACGAAATGAACTAACAGCAATAGGTTTTGAAATAAAAGACACCAAAGAAGGTGCCGAATGGAAGTTAGGGGTATGACAATAGAAGATTTTTTACAGGGGGATAAATTTGCGCTTTTGGCAGGGGTAGAACTACTGGAGGTGGGTAACGGGTATGCTAAGACCCGTATGGAAATAAAGCCTGTTCACCACAATGGTGGAGGCGTATGCCAGGGAGGCGCCATCTTTACGCTGGCCGACCTTGCTTTTGCAGCGGCTACCAACAGCCATGCGAAGCTGACGTTCTCAATCACATCCAGCATTAACTTTTTCAAATCCGAAAGCAGCGGTTTCCTCTATGCTGAGGCACACGAAGTTTACAACCACAAGCGATTGTCGAATTGTGAAGTCCGCGTTACCAACGAAGCAGGCGAACTCATCGCCACCTTCACCGGAACCGGCTACCGCAAAGATACCGATCTCCCCTTTGCCTCGCTATAAAAATCAGTGAGTACTATTTGCATACTGTTAGGGCACGCAGATGACGCAGATAAATCAGGGAGCCTACCATCCGGAGCGGGGAGACTTTCTTACAGGTGCATAGAAGGCGTCCTCGATATGGTCTATTGTGAATGAGCCGTCGTTACCTTTTATTAAGGTGATGATGTCGAAACGTACCGGCATGTTTACATTGTTTTTGCGTACGTATGCATCGGCTGCAGACACGAGGCGGTTTATCTTTCCTTGGTCGATTGAATTTTCAGGAGAAACGAGATAGCCCGTTGAGCGGGTTTTCACTTCTACCACAACTAACTCGTTGTCTTTTGTAGCAATAATATCAATTTCGTAATGGCGCCAACGCCAATTGGATTCCAGAATCACGTATTCGTGTTCTATCAAATAAAAGCGAGCTTCTTCTTCGCCTACTTTCCCGATAAGGTTTTGTTCACCCATTTGCATCATTCTATTGTGTTTAGCGAGGCAAATATAAGGATTTTCTTTATATTTGCAGCCATGAAAAAGGTTTATAGATCGAAGCAGACGCGAACGCATCGAGTCACTGTGACGCTCAATGATGAAGAGCTTAGTACAGTGTTGCGTTACCTGAGCAAATATAGTATAACTAACAGGACGCGCTGGTGTAGAGAAACCCTCCTGTTGCATATCTTGAAAACGCTGGAAGAAGATTATCCCACTCTGTTTAACGAAAACGAAATGCGAAGATGAATCCCTACGACGATACCTGGTTTATGAAACAGGCCTTGGCAGAAGCCCGCCTGGCTGCCGAAGAAGGCGAAGTGCCCATAGGCGCTGTAATTGTATGCAACAACCAAATCATAGCCC
>BNTS01000012.1 GCA_025996775.1 Bacteroidia bacterium
GCTTGATCCGAATGATATAACTATGGTTATGTTACGCTTTGGCCCGTATTTTTCCCCTTATTACGTTCCTGAATACGAGGTGGCGTCTATAGCAATAACAGATTCCGCCCCCACGCCTTATCCGGCTATTAGTAAACCCGAAGTAGATAAATTCGGACAGTGGACAGGTAAAGAATGGAAAGGGAAAATCAAAGATGAAAATGATCTTAAGATCCGGAACCAGGAATTGGATGCATCGGCTAAGGCTGCTACCTTACCGGATGACTGGAGTAAGTATGGTGGATGGAAAGGAAAACGCTTCAATGCCACAGGTTTCTTCAGAACACAACATGACGGTAAACGCTGGTGGTTGGTGGATCCCGAAGGGTATGTTTTCTTGAGTACAGGTGTTTGTGGTATCAGATATGGATCTTCCGGCCCTATTACCGGCATAGAAGATCTTTTCGAATGGCTGCCTGATCAGGATGACCCTGTTTATAAAGGAGTGGTAACAGTTAATCCCAGAGGCAATGCCAAGAATGCGGATTTCTATATCGCAAACTTGATTCGCGTATACGGTGCAGATTGGAGAGACAAATGGTATGATGTTACAACAGGGTTGATGAAGAAATTCAGATTCAATACGGCTGCCATGTCTAATGATTCCCTTCTTATACATAAATACGGAATTCCTTACGCCATGCCGTTACGTGGATTCCCCAGCACTAAGATTAGTATCTATCGTGACTTCCCCGATGTTTATTCTAAAGAATATCTTGAAAATTCTATTACGTTCGCAGCGCAACTTAAGAGTGCCAAAGATGATCCTTTAATGATTGGTTATTTCCTGCGTAACGAACCGCAATGGGCCTTTGGCTATCATAATGTAGCTTTTGAAATGTTCGGTACAAATCAACAGTCTGCTACCAAAGATGAGTTCATCAAATGGATACAGAAGAAGTACCAGAATAATTTGGATGCACTGAACAAGGCATGGGCGCTTAATCTGACGAGTTTCGACGATTTAAAGCAAGCTACATTTAAAGAATATCCATCTGATATAGCAAATGAAGATTTATATGCTTTCTCAACGATCTTGGTGAAGCTGTATGTGGATATACCTTGCGACGAAGTGAAGAAAATTGATAAACACCACTTGAATCTGGGTATGCGCTATGCATGGCTGAGTTCGGATTTATTATACAAAGCCGGAGAACGGTTTGATGTATTCTCTATTAATGGATATGGTATCAATCCTCCTCCCACGGAAGAGATAGCCAGAATAAGCGGGAAACCGGTTATGATTGGTGAATTCCATCATGGCGCTACAGACAGGGGATTACCTGCTACCGGAATCATTGGCGTACTCAATCAGGATGATAGAGCAGCTGCATACAGAAATTATATTGAACAAGGTTATGCTCGCCCCGAACTGATCGGTATGCATTATTTCCAATGGGTTGATCAACCTTATTATGGACGTGGTGATGGCGAGAACTATAATATTGGATTGGTAACAGTAGGTAATCTTCCTGCAGAGGAGCTTACCAATGCCATGACAATAACGAACGAGAGAGTGTATAAGGTTGCTGCGGGGGAAATTGAACCCTACAAAGCAAATAATATTACGGTTATTCCCCCGATACATTATTAATTCTTAGATAATAAATCATGATAAAATTATCATTGAAAACTTCTTTATTGCTTTTGTGCCTGCTCTCGCTCATCACATCATGTGGTGACGGCGGGCAGCAAAGCAATATAGAAGGCGTTCAGGCTTTTGACCTGAAAAAGATTGCTGATCGTCATTCGGATAGCACGTTTATTACGAGTAGCCAGGTTTTCGGACAGAAGGTATTAAAGATATCTGCTGTAGACGGAGATAAAGGCCTTGTCATTTGGGAAAAAGGCGACAAGCAAGATTGGACGAAAGGAAATTACTTCGTTTTTGAAATTTATGGTCACAAAGACTTTAGCGGAGTAATCACGATTGAATTCTATAAAGAAGTAAAAGATGCAGTGGCTGAAAAGATTGTTTTGCAAAGCGGTGAAGTTGCAACCACCCCGGAAGAGACGCCCTGGCTTCTATCTTTAATGGGCATCTTGCCACGTCTGAAAACAAAAGTGGTGTTCCCGCTGAGCTATCTTGATGCACAAACGTTATTTGTCACTCGCTCTCCTCGTCAGTTGAAAGGTACTATTACCGGAAACAGACTTGATCCGAATGATATTACCAAGGTTATTCTACGCTTTGGTCCGTATTATACGCCTTATTTCGTTCCTGATTACGAGGTTGCATCCATTGCAATCACAGATTCTGTTCCCACACCTTATCCGGCTATAGCTAAACCAGAGATAGACAAATTTGGGCAATGGACAGGTAAAGAATGGAAAGGGAAAATCAAGGATGAAAATGAGCTAAAGACAAAGAATCTGGAACTGGAGGCGATGGCTAAGAATATTACGCTGCCGGATGACTGGAGCAAGTATGGCGGATGGAAAGGAAAACGTTTCAATGCCACAGGCTACTTCAGAACTCAACATGACGGCAAACGCTGGTGGTTGGTTGATCCCGATGGGTATGTTTTCCTGAGCACTGGAGTTGATGGTATTAGATATGGGTCTCCCGGCCCCATTACCGGCATAGAAGATTTATTTGAATGGCTTCCGGCTGAAGGAGATACTGATTTTTCTGAAGCTACACGTAGTTTCAGGGACGTGAAGAACATGGATTTCTATGTGTCGAACATGATTCGTGTATACGGGGCTAATTGGAAAGACAAATGGTATGATATAACAGTAGGCTTGATGAAGAAATTCAGATTCAATACGGTTGCCAATTGGTCTGACGTTACGCTTGCAAAAAAATATGGAATTCCATACGCCCTTCCGCTGAGTAGCTTCCCGGATACCAAGATTCGGTTGTATCGTGACTTCCCGGATGTTTTCTCTAAAGAATACATGGATAATTCCGTTTCATTCGCTGCGCAATTGAAGGATTATAAAGACGATCCTTATCTGATTGGTTATTTCTTGCGTAACGAGCCTAACTGGGCATTTGGGTATCATAATCTGGCTTTTGAAATGTTTGGCACAAACCAACAGTCTGTAACCAAAGATGAGTTTATCAAATGGCTGCAAAATAAATACCAGAAAAATCTGGATGCTCTGAATAAGGCATGGGCACTTAGTCTGACGAGTTTTGACGATTTAAAACAATTGACCTTTAAGGAAACTCCTTCTTCTATAGCAAATGATGATTTTTATGAGTTTTCAACGATCATGGTAAAGATGTATGTAGACATACCCTGCGATGAGGTGAAGAATATTGATAAAAACCATTTGAATTTAGGAATGCGCTATGCCTGGCTGAGTTCGGATTTACTTTACAAAGCCGGAGAACGTTTTGATGTATTCTCTATTAACGGGTATGGCATCAATCCTCCTCCCACGGAAGAAATAGCCCGGATAAGTGGGAAGCCGGTTATGATTGGCGAATTCCATCATGGCGCTACAGACAGGGCTTTACCGGCTACCGGTATTATTGGCGTACTCAATCAGGATGACAGAGCGGCTGCTTTCAGAAATTATATTGAGCAAGGTTTTGCTCGTCCCGAACTGATCGGTATGCATTATTTCCAATGGATAGATCAGCCTTATTATGGCCGTAATGACGGTGAAAACTATAATATTGGAGTGGTAACAACCGGTAACATCCCGTATGAGGAGCTTACCAATGCCATGACAATTACAAACGAGAGAATATATAAGGTTGCTGCCGGCGAGGTTGAGCCTTATAAATCGAATATAACAACTATACCTCCGATACATTATTAATTAATATACATAAGTTATGAGAAAAAAGATATTCTTCTGTTTTTATTTATTAAGTGTTAGCTTTTTGGCGTTTGGCCAAGGTGTAAAGGTTGAACAGAGGCCTCTGGTGCTCCCTACTTATGAGATAGGGGCACCGGATGCCAATTCAATCTTCTTCACTGGTAGAACGTACCAAGGTGCACAGGGTCATATCTATCCTTATCCTCTGTATGATATTCTGACGGATAACAAGATTGACAAATCGTACAACGCCCTCTATCTGGAGAACGAATATGTGAATGTTTGTGTATTACCCGAAATAGGCGGACGTATTCTCTCGGCTACCGACAAAACGAACGGGTATGAGATTTTCTACCGTCAGACTGGTATCAAACCGGCCTTGATTGGTATGCTGGGAGCCTGGCTCTCGGGGGGTGTGGAATGGAACTTCCCTCATCATCACCGCCCTTCAAGCTATATGCCGATTGACTGGAAGACGGAAGAGAATGCCGACGGCAGTAAGACGATATGGGTGGGTGAAACGGAGCTTCGTCACCGTATCAAATGGTCTATCGGTGTAACGGTGTATCCCGGTCGCTCATGGGTAGAAGCACGCGTAAAGATTATGAACCGCTCGCCTTTTATTCAATCCATGCTTTATTGGGCTAATGTATCGGTGCATACCAATGACGACTACGAAGTGATATTCCCGCCCTCGACTCAGTTCGGTACGGATCACTCGAAAGTGGCCTTTACCACTTGGCCAAATGGTGAAATAAATCGTGGAAGCGGGAAAAATGAGCCGCTGGCATGGTGGAAGAACTTCACTGCCGGTAGCCGCTCTATCTTTGCTTGGAACTTCGACGATGACTTCCTGGCCGGTTACGACCATGGCAAGAATGCAGGAACTGTTCACGTGGCTAATCATCAAATCGTTGGTGGTAAGAAATTCTTCCTCTGGGGCAACAACTCAACCGGTCAGATGTGGAATACCACCTTGTCGGATAATGATGGCGACTACCTGGAGCTGATGGTGGGCGCTTACTCCAACAATCAACCCGATTATAGCTGGATAGGCCCGGGTGAGATTCGCGAATTTACCCAGCGCTGGTATCCTATTCGTGAAATCAAGTCGGTAAAGAATGCAACGGGCGATGCCGCTGTCAACCTCGAACGGACAGCTTCCGGCAAGCTGTTCCTCGGATTCAACGCATCCGCTAAGTTCAGCAATGCCAAAGTGATTCTGACCAATGCCGGCAAAACGGTGTTTGAGCAAACCCTTTCCATTGACCCTGCTACTCCTTTTACGAAAGAAATTGATGTGCCCGCTTCTGCCAAGGACGCCGACCTTCGCGCCGTGCTTCTGGATGCAAACGGCAAAGAACTGGTTGCCTATACTCCAGTTGTTTTGGAAGAGAAGCCGTTACCCGAGGTGGTAGCACCCAGCAAACCCGCTTCGGAATACAAGACAGTGGAAGAACTCTATCTGGCAGGCCTGCGTTTGGAACAGTTCCATAACGCCCGCATCGACCCGATGACTTTCTACAATGAAGCCCTCAAACGTGATCCGAACGACGCTCGCGTGAATACCGTAGTTGGTATCCGCTATGCCCGTAAAGGTGAATGGACTAAGGCAGAGGAATACCTGCAACGTGCGCTCGATCGCTCGTCTAAAGACTATACAACGGTTAAAGATCCCGAACCTCATTACTACCTTGGTTTAGTCTATCAGACGCTGGGCAAGTATAAGGAAGCCAAAGACCAATACTGGCATGCCACCTGGTATCCCACCTTCCAGCATCCGGCTTATGTAGCCTTGGCTCAGATTGCCTCACTTGAAGGAGACTACAAGGCAGCCACGGAATATGTAACCCAAGCGCTCTATGTAGGCGTTCGCGATACCAAAGCCCTTACCTTCAAAGCCCAGTTGTTAAGGAAGATCGGCGATGAAGCTGGAGCCAAAGAGCTGTTGAAACAGGTTCTTGCCATCGACCCGCTTGACTATTGGAGTCTGTCTGAACAAAGCATCCTGGCTGATCAGGGGGCTTCTTTCCTCGGAAAGGCTGATGATAGCCGGGGAGAAGGTCTGGTACGTCTGCAGGAACTGCTTGAACTGGCCGTAGACTACGGTAATATCGGAGCTTACAAAGAAGCTATCACACTGCTTGACGAGGCTATACGTGTAGGCGAACCCTACGCTACTTCTCCGCTGGTATACTACTATGACGGATATTACAACCTCAAAGCAGGCAATAAGGAAACGGCCACGCAGCTCTTTAAAAAGGCTGCCGCTCAACCTTCGGGCTACTGTTTCCCCTTCCGCCTCGAAGAAATAGAAATACTCAATACGGCTCTTCAAACCAACCCCGCGGATAGTAAAGTTTCTTTCTATCTGGGTAATCTGTACTACTATCTGGAACAGAAAGAGAAAGGTGTTGACGCATGGGAAACGGCCGTCAAGTCTGAACCTCTCTTTGCACGTGCCAACCGCAATTTGGCTTTTGGATATAGCCGTGCAGGAGAAACTGCTAAAGCTATCACTACCTACGAGCAATCCATCAAAGCCGACCCGTCTGACCCGCGTGTATTCCTGGAGTTAGACCAATTGTACGAACAAACTGGTAAGCCTGCCAAAGACCGCCTGACCCTGTTGGAGAAGAACCTTAAGACAGTACTCAAACATGACGATGCCGTTATCCGCCTCTTAGGTCTTTACAACGAAACAGGTGCATACGATAAAGGTCTCAAGATATTGGCCAACCGTCACTTCCACGTATGGGAAGGCGGTGGGCAGGTACATAACTTTTACACAGATGCTCATTTGCTAAAAGGTCTCAAGTCGCTTGACAGTAAGAAGTATGCCGATGCCATCAAGGAATTTGAGGCAGCCGACCTTTATCCCGCAAATCTTGAAGTAGGACGTCCTGATGGTGGAGGTCACAGCATTCCAGGCTTCTACTACATGGGCACAGCCTATAAGCAATTGGGTAATGCCGAGAAAGCAAAAGCCAGCTTTGAGACGGCTTCTACTGCAAGACAAGGTCGTCGCCTCGGAGGCGTATTGTCGGACAACACCTACTTCCAGGCACAAGCCCTCAAAGAATTGGGTAAAACAGACGAAGCTAATACACTGATTCAATCGCTGAAAGATGAAGTGAAGACTCAATTAGCCAGCCCTGCTGTAATAGACGAGTTCTCCAAATTCGGCGAAGACGGCAGTCGCTCCGAACGTTTAGCTACCCTGCATTATCTAAACGGCTTAGTCAACCAGTACGAAGGCAATACAACAGAAGCCCGTGCCGAGTTCACCCAAGCCTTAAAGATGAATCAAAACCTAATATGGCCCAAGCAATTCCTGAAATAAAATAGATTTGTAGAGACAAGGCATATTTCGCCTTGTCTCTACATAGTTAAGTAGTCACCCGTACTGCACAACATACGTAGGTGATCGAAATGCAGGGTAGGGTGTCCAAATCCATGTTAATAATATTATGTCTACAATGGTCATGATACATCCATACAGGGTCCCTTTTACGGCATTTGCGGGTTTGTCGTAATGCTCGAATTTTGTGAACATGCCGGAAGAAAGTTATATTATTTCTAACCCTTCCTGCCAGTAATATAGAAAAGTATATAGCCCTTCTGCTGGAAGGAGTAGTTTATTTCCTGAGTTTTCAAATAATCTTTTGGATCGGATTATTCTTGATGAAACTATTCATTCCCAATATACCAATCATGCCTTTATTTGATGGTTTGCAACGCTGGTAATTATGTATGTAGCATATCTTAAACTTAATGAAATGAAGTAATTTAATATTCCTCATCTTAGTGATAGTCCTATATATAGTCTATTTCACTGAAAGTATTCTTTAACGGAACAGAAATAAGGACTAAGTGACATATTTTGAATTGATCACAAAAAAAAATTAGCCGACAGTATTAGGTACTTTCGGCTATTATATATAATTTTGTCGCGTTAAAAAATAATACTAACTAAAAACATAATAATAGTAGAGCATGGAAAACACGCGTCGTTCATTTATTAAGAAAATGACAGTTGCCGGAATAGGAACAGCCAGCCTTGCGATTAGTAGTAATGCAGTTGCTGCAGAAGCAACTGGTCAGCAACAGAAGAAAAAAACAGTCGCCAAAGATGATGGTAAGCTCCGTTTTGGTTTCATTGGAACCGGTTCACGTTGCCAGGAACATATTAATAATGTACTTGCAATTCCCGATAATAAAATAGTAGCAATCTGCGACACGCAGAAAGGTCCGTTGGAGAGCACGCTAAAGCATATAGCCAAGTTCAATGTAGCCGAGCCGAAAGTTTACACCGGAAGCGAACGAGCCTTTGAACAAATGTTGAACAATGAAGAGTTTGATTGCGTAATCATCGCCAGCCCGTGGGAATGGCATGTACCGATGTCTATCGCCGCCATGAAAGCCGGTGTGCCTTATGTAGGTGTAGAAGTATCTGCCGCTAATACGGTTGAAGAATGCTGGGACTTGGTAAATGTATCGGAATCGACGGGTAGCCAACTTAATATCATGGAGAATGTATGCTACCGTCGCGACTGTATGGCTGCGCTGAACATGGTTCGCCAAGGCTTGTTCGGTGAAATGCTGCACGGAGAATGCGGATACGAACACGACCTTCGCGACGTAAAGTTCAACGACGGTGCAAGTTACAACTATAAGAAAGGTGGAGAACTACGCATGGGTCCTACAGCTTTTGCCGAAGCACAATGGCGTACGCAGCATTCGGTTACCCGCAATGGGGATATCTATCCTACCCACGGCATCGGCCCCGTAGCTCATTGTATGGATATCAATTGCGGAAACCGTTTCCTATCACTCTCGGCCATGGCTACCCAGTCTCGTGGCTTGCATAAGTTCATTGTAGACAACGGAGGCGAACATCATCCGCTGGCCAATGTACGTTTCAACTTGGGAGACATTGTTACTTCCATGATTAAATGTGCAAATGGACAGACGATTATCGTTACCCACGACACTAACTCACCCCGCCCCTACTCCTTAGGTTTCCGTGTACAAGGAACCGAAGGCTTATGGATGAACGACGGCGACCACGTTTACGTACAAGGCCAATCCAAGCCTCACCGTTGGGACGACTCGGATGAGTGGTTCAAGAAATACGACCACAAGCTTTGGAGTTCGCTTGAAGCCAGCGCCAGAGAAGCAGGCCACGGCGGAATGGACTTTATCATGATGTACGATCTCATCGATGCTATCCGCAACAAGAAGCCGGCTCCAATGGATTGCTACGACGCCGCTGCTTGGAGTGCCATCTCAGGTCTATCGGAACAGTCTATCGCCCGTGGAGGCGCCTTAGTAGACTTCCCTGATTTCACCCGTGGCCAATGGATTCACCGCAAACCCGAATTCGCACTTTAATAGCTGAGAGTTGAGAGTTATTAGTTGCTTCTTCAACTTTTAACTTTTAATGATGAATATAGTCCTGAAGGGCTTTTACGTAGTTATCGAAGGCATCGAGGCCTTTTTGTGTAATTTTGCATACCGTTCGTGGTCGCTTGCCATCTATGAATTTGCGGACTCCGATATACCCTGCTTGGCTGAGTTTTTCTATGTGAGAACTCAGGTTTCCGGCAGTTGTGCCGGTTTTATCTTTGATAAAGACAAAGTCCGCCTCTTCTATAGATACCAGTATAGATACAATAGCCAGTCGTAGTTGCGCGTGCAGCAGGGGGTCTAAGTCTTTATACATCTTGATCGACTTTACGATTTAAAATATGTCCCGGTGTCACAAACCCAATAATCATACAAAGCGCTAAGATAAGAAATTGAAAGTCGATTGCATGACATACTACCAGAATAATGGCACTTATTAAAGCCCCACACCAGAAAACATAAGCGCCATATACAAATGGTTTGAAACGGCAGACTCTACCCGTTACATAGATACAAAGCCCCGACATCCCAATAAGTGCCGGATTAATAAGCAGAAACACTACACTATCCCACGTGCCGATAATAAAGATTGAAGTAACGAAAACAGCACTTGATATGGCATAAGCAAACCAGACATGTCCGATTATCTCGTTAATTCCATTCTTAACCAATGCTTTTTTACCCCTCTTTAATTCTATCATGTAGTGGATAATAAATATAGGTATCGTCAATGCCCAGACCCAATAGATAGCGGGTTGATAACCGAAAATCTGAAGCAAAACAAAGTTTGCCAACGCGATGATGGCTATGGTGTAGCCCCAAAACACAATCCCGTCTCCTCTTCCTTTCTGAAAGTTGCTACGTGCCTGAGTAATCATCTCCGTAATTAGGCGCAGGCTATCTTGTTCGTTTAATTCCTTTTCCATGATGTTGTATATTAAGCAATACGCTCAAATTGGTTTTTGCATTGCAGATAGTTACTTTGGCTGGTAGAAACATCAAGCTTAGCCAGGGCAGATGTCATCACGTCTTGATATTCGGTACTAACCGATGCGCTTGCCATTACACTCAGCAGGCAGAGCAGAAATAGATAAAAAGATTTTGTTTTCATGTACATTTGTTATTTAGGTGTTAAAAAATCGATACGTCGTATGAACTCGGTATAGGGAGAAAGTACGTGCATGCCGTCTATAAAGGTTTGTGATTCTCGGCTGTCTCCTCCTCTTACCATGGTACGCCCATCGATACCTGATGACTGTGCGCCGGGCATCGTACGGATGGCAGCATATAAATCGCCTGAAGAACCTGCTGTTGTAACCAAGTCTACGGCATTCTTTTGTTCCAGAGTTGAGTAAATAATTTCCTGCATAATTATGTTTATGCTGCAAATATAAATAAGTTTATGATACAAACTATATAATTTTGCAAATATATTTGAAAATATTTCACATGGAGGTTTTAGGCACAAAAAAAGGGAGCCTTGGGCACCCTCTTATAAAATGACTCCGGAGAATTCACTTTAGCTGCTTTTTATATAGCGTCAAGCTCTTTCAGTTTCAACAATTGTTGTTCGATTTCTTCTTTTTCCTTAATCAAACGTAGTTCTTCTTTACCCAATTTTTCTTTCTTGCAGCGATAAGATAAAGCTATTACATCCTCTAATTCTGCAAATGTGAGATGTTTCAAATGTTTAGCTACGATGTCATATGCCTGTTTCTTAGCGGCACGTCTCGCAATTTTTTCTTCTTCGCTTAACTTGTGTCTAGCCATAATTTTTAGTTTTATATTTGTTATTAATATGAAAGCAAAAATAATTAATTAATCTAATATGGGTCTTATATTATCGATAAATTTGTATATTTGCTTTCATTTTTTTTAATATGAAAATAATTTAAAACAGATTTATTATGCACAATTGGTTTGAATGTAAGGTTTCTTACGAGAAAATACTTGAGAATGGAATACAAAAGAAAGTATCGGAACCTTATCTTGTAGATGCATTATCGTTTACAGAAGCTGAGGCTCG
This sequence comes from Bacteroidia bacterium, assembly GCA_025996775.1. Lineage (GTDB taxonomy): Bacteria > Bacteroidota > Bacteroidia > Bacteroidales > Tannerellaceae > DFXE01. Next base: position 11,252 of record BNTS01000012.1, read on the forward strand.
TATAATTGAAGAAATACGGCCGTTTATCACCGGTGAATTTACAATTGCAGATATTAAACGCGCACGCCTTTCCGAAATATTTTTCAATGAGAACGGCGACCGCTATTACCGTGTTAAAATTTATTTTATCACGCTTGACGAAAAAAGTGGAGCTGAAAAGAAAACGGCTGCGTCCATGCTGGTTCAGGCTTCTACGCTTAAAGATGCACTAACTGAGTTAGAGAATGGTATGAAAGGCACTATGGCTGATTATACCGTTGCCTCGATAACCGAAACACTCTTAATGGACGTTTTTCCCTATACGGTAAATGAGCCGGACAACGCAAGAAAGGATATTAATTAATTATCGGCTGAAAACAGTAATGAATATAGGCGCTAATATAGCTTTTTTAAAAAAGAAACTGCCAACTCACGTGAAGCTGGTAGCTGTATCGAAATTCCACCCTGCAGAGGACATTATGGAAGCTTATGAAGCGGGACAGCGGTTATTCGGTGAAAACCGCGCCCAGGAATTAACAGCCAAACAAAAAATATTACCTCAGGATATTGAATGGCATTTTATCGGGGCGTTACAAAACAATAAGGTTAAAGATATAGCTCCTTTTGTACATACCATTCAGAGTGTGGACTCACTGAAGTTATTGCATGAAATAAATAAACAAGCCGGAAAACAGAGACGAATTATTCGCATATTTTTAGAAATTCATATTGCCAAAGAACAAAGTAAACATGGTTTTGAACCTGAAGAATGTAAGGCAATATGGTCGAAAGAGGACCTAAATGCTTACCCGAATATCCGTTTCGGCGGACTGATGGGTATGGCTACTTTTACGGACAATAAAGAACAGGTTAAGAGTGAATTTGATTTGTTACGCCAACTCTTTTGCGATCTGAAATCTTCATCCTTCAAAAACTGTGAATCATTTACGGAATTGTCAATGGGCATGACAGACGACTACGAGATTGCCTTGAGCGAAGGCAGCACCATAGTACGGATAGGTAGCTTTATATTTGGCCCCCGTACTTAGATTTAAACTTTTTAATTGCCCAATTAGTGCTGCTCTAAAAAAATACTGTATATTTGTCTGTATATGTATTATTATTAAACAAAATAAACTGATTATGATTGACTTAAGAACTAAATATGCTGGTTTGACGCTTCGTAACCCTATCATTGTTGGGAGTTCGGGTTTAACTGCCCATGCAGATAAAATAAAAGATTTTGAAAAAGCCGGAGCCGGAGCTATCGTTTTAAAATCGCTTTTTGAAGAACAAATCGGGATGCAAAGTGCTTCTATGATTAAAGAATCGGATTGGCCCGGTTCCTCCGACTATGTTTATGAATACGTGAAGGCGGAACAGGTAAACAAATATCTGGAACTGATTCAAAAAGCGAAAGCAGAGTGTAGCATACCCATCATAGCCAGCATTAATTGCTATAAGGTAGATGCCTGGATTGACTTCGCTCACCAGATAGAATTGGCAGGAGCCGATGCGATTGAGTTGAATGTCTTCTATTTGGCTACAGACCTTATGTACGATTACGACGCTTACCGCACGATGTATGTCAATCTCCTTTCCAAGATAAAAAAGGCAGTTTCTATTCCGGTGATTATGAAACTGGGGAAATCGTTCAGTAATATTCCATCTATTGTAAATATATTAAAGAAAAATGGCTGTGACGGCGTAGTCTTGTTCAACCGGTTCTACCAACCTGACATTAATATAAATACAATGCAAATTGTATCGGGAAATGTGTTCAGCAGTCATACAGAACTGAGTGATACACTTCGCTGGACAGCCATAGTTTCGGGCAAGGTTCCGGATATCAGCATTGCAGCCTCTACGGGTATCCACGAATGGGAAGATGTGATAAAATGTTTGTTGGCAGGAGCATCCGCTGTACAGATGGCCAGTGCGCTTTACACAAGTGGTGCTGAAATTATTACACAGATGCTTACCTGCATAGAAGAATGGATGAATCAAACACATTACAACTCTTTAACCCAATTCCGTGGCAAACTCAGTTACACCAATGATTATTCCAAAATTCACAATCCAAGTATGTACGAACGTGCTCAGTTTATGAAGTATTTTTCGAATAGGGATTAAAGAGTTGTAAGCGTATGGAGTAAAATTATCCGTTCATGGAAGCAAGAAACTCCATGTTGTCGTAGGTTTGCTCCATGCGTTTCTTCACAAATTCCATCGCTTCTATGGAGTTCATATCCGACAGATATTTGCGGAGAATCCACATACGGTTTACAGTTCCTTCATCTTGTAGTAAATCGTCGCGACGAGTACTTGAAGCAATGATGTCTACCGATGGATAGATACGCTTGTTTGATAATTTGCGATCTAACTGCAGTTCCATATTTCCTGTACCCTTAAATTCCTCGAATATCACATCGTCCATTTTAGAGCCTGTTTCCGTAAGAGCCGTAGCAAGAATGGTGAGGCTTCCGCCGTTTTCTATATTACGGGCAGCTCCAAAGAAACGTTTAGGCTTTTGCAATGCATTTGCGTCTACACCTCCGGAAAGTACCTTGCCTGATGCCGGTTGAACCGTATTGTAAGCGCGTGCCAGACGGGTAATGGAGTCTAAAAGAATCACGACATCGTGGCCACACTCTACCATACGTTTAGCTTTGTTCAGTACAATCTCAGCTATTTTAACATGGCGTTCAGCCGGTTCGTCGAAAGTAGAGGCAATCACTTCTGCATCAACGCTGCGAGCCATATCAGTTACCTCTTCAGGGCGCTCGTCTATCAGAAGAACAATCATATACACTTCAGGATGATTGGCAGCAATTGCATTGGCTATATCCTTCAGTAACATGGTCTTACCTGTCTTTGGTTGTGCAACAATCAAACCGCGTTGTCCTTTACCGATGGGCGAGAACAAATCGACTACCCTTACGGCTATGTTGTCGTACACTTTGGGCGCACGGCGAGCGGTAAGCATGAATTTTTCGTCGGGGAATAAAGGAGTCAGATGGTCGAAAGGTACACGGTCGCGCACTTCTTCAGGTAAACGGCCGTTTATATGGTCTACCTTTACCAGTGGGAAGTACTTCTCTCCTTCTTTAGGCGGACGTATGGGGCCTTCCACCACATCACCTGTGCGGAGTCCGAAGAGTTTTATCTGAGCTTGTGATACATATACATCGTCGGGCGAAGTAAGATAGTTATAGTCCGAAGAGCGAAGAAAGCCATAGCCGTCTTGCATGATTTCAAGTACGCCGGTTCCATTCAAAATTCCGTCAAATTCAAAGCCTTTTTCTTGCGGTGCCTGGTTGTTGTTATTGTTGTTAACATTCCCATTTACATTGCCATTAGGCTCTTTCTGGTTGTTCTGTTTCTGATTCTGATTCTGATGGTGATTGTCTTGATCTTTGGGCTCTTTACCCTTTTTATGATCATTCTTATTCGAGGTAGGCGTCATGGGGAACAACTGGTCGAGCAATGAGTTTGCACTGGGATGTCTAAATACAATCCGCTTCTTCTCATCCGTTGACTGAGTCGTTTCATCTTTGGGCTTAGACACTTCTTCCACTGTTACAACTTCCGGCTCGGGAATTACATCGTCGTTATCGTATTCAGCAACAACAGGAGGTAATAAAGGTTTGTCTACATGCGGAACAATGGGTTTATTCTCTACTGGATGCGCAACGGTAGGCGTAGGTAGCGTGACCACTTTTGCAGGTGGTGTAACCTGAGGTGTTTTAGCAACCATAATTTCTTCGGCTTGAGCCAACTGAACAGGAGCAGGAGCTACCTTTTCATTTTTCTCAATTCTGCTACGCTTTTTCTTATCAACAACTTTTTTCTTCGTGTTGTCAGGAGTGCTTTGCACTTGGATTTCTGTAGTTGGTGTTACGGGAGTTGAAGTTTGAGTTTCAGCGGGCAGTTCCGGTTGTTTAGCAGCTTCAGTTTTTACAGCATCTTCCTTGGCTGGGATTGCTTTGGCCTTTTGAGGTGGGGCGGGTTTTGTATTTGTTTTTGCTTTTGGGGGCCTGCCTACCTTGCGTGCCTCTTTGTCTTTAGCTTTTTGCGCTTCCTTCTCTTTGGCTTTTTCCACTTGAATACCTGCAAAAGAGATGGCTTGCTCGTCCAGAATCCTGTAAACAAGTTCTTCCTTTTTAAAGGAACTAATTTTTTTAATTCCCAACTCGCCTGCTATCTTTTGTAAGTCAGGCAAAAGTTTTTCATTAAGTTCAAGAATATTATATTTTTGCATATATAAGAATAAGATATGTGTAAATCTATTTTTGCGTAAGAATATCTTGGTACAACGGTACGCACAACAATAACTGTGTAAATTTTTATTATTTGAAAAATGTTTAATATATAACCGGGATAGTTTAACTAATCTGAGCGATTAGTAACCATATCTGCGGAGTAATCGCTGCAAAGATAGAAACAATTTAGTTATCCCCATTATATATTATGCGAAAATTTTATTATCAACGCATTTTTTGTTGATTTTTCTATTTTGAATCGATCGTCTACCCGTTGGCCAACCACCCAAACGATCTCTTCGCTACTGCAGAGCAGCAGGGCTTGTTCTTTAGCCAACAGACTGTATTTTTGATCTATAAAGTAATCACTTAACTTCTTACGTCCCTTCATACCAAAGGGTATGAACCAATCGCCGGCCTGCCAGGTGCGCAGTAATAATGGAAAGCAAAGTTTATCGAAATCTATATAAGCCGTATCCATTGCCATCTGAAGCCGGAAGTCAACATCAACTGCTACCTTACGGAAGGAAAGCTTTGAGTTGCCATATACAATCTCGCCCTCCAGCTCAGTAATAAGACAGCCATCAGGCTGGTTTTCAGATTCAAGGGGAGAAAGCAACAGGCTGTCACGATCTTTAACTAATCGATGGGTAGAAGAATAAAATATCTTACCCGATTCATTTTCCAAGGCAAGGAAGATGTCTTCTGCCACCTGACGGGTAAATTGGAATGGCAGGAGCAACTCATACAGAATTGTTTCGGGCGAAGGGTAAAGCAATAGTTCGTTAATGGATAGGCGATTATTATCTGTTATCACCTTCGCTTTGGCTTTCTCTATTACCGACTGATAAATAGCTTCTACTGACGAGAGTTGTGTGGCAGTACGGGCTATAGCTTGCTTTGCGGAGGGATTCAGTTTCTCCATTAGGGGCAGAATGCGGAGACGGATGAAGTTACGCATGTATACGTCGGACAGGTTTGTGCTGTCTGTTACGTAGGTTAGCCCTTCTCCTTTCAGCCAAGCCAGAATTTCTTCCCTGCCAACGGCCAATAGCGGACGAACGATATAGTCGTTTTGCGGACGGATGCCCCGCATGCCATGGATACCGCTTCCCCGCATCAGGTTCATCAATACCGTTTCCGCCTGGTCATCGCGATGATGAGCCACGGCAATGGCTTGTGCATCTGTTTCTTGACGCAATTTTTCAAACCATCCGTATCGTAGTTCACGAGCTGCCATTTCAGTGGAAAGATGATGTTCCGAAGCGTACTTCAAGGTATCAAAATCTTTGGCGTAAAAGGATACATTTAATGTATGTACAAATTGACGGGCAAAGGCTTCGTCTCTGTCCGATTCGTCCCCACGCAGATGGAAATTGCAATGAGCCGCCAGGCAGTGGTAACCCAACTGCACCAAGACCGACAACAAAGCCACCGAATCGGCGCCCCCGCTCAGCCCCACAATCACCAGTCTTTCTTTCTCTAATAATTGGTGTTTATTAATATATGTACGAACAATAGGAAGCATGAATCAAAGATAATATTTTATTTTAATTTTTGTCATGTACTAAGTGCTTTTATACATATTAGCTGCAATGTGGGTTAATAGCCATGTACGGCACACCTAAAGAAAGAGATGTTTGTGAAGGTGTTCTTATTTTTTAATTCAAATAAGGATCTTTCGGAAAGTTGATCCAGGTTTTATATTTCTTACCCATTACCTCCATCGACCGTCGCCAAAATGTTTCGTCATTAGCAGACATGATATGAGTATTTATGGAATGACTGACTATCCAAGCATCTTCTTCTATCTCGCTACCCAATTGCCCTTGTGTCCAACCTGAATAACCCAAAAAGAACTTCATCTTTCCTGCAATAGAGCGTTCGCGAATCATGTATTGCTTCAGCGTATCAAAGTCGCCGTCAAAATACAACCCGTCCGATATCTTTACAGAATCGGGAATAAGGTCTCCCAACGTATGAATAAAGAAAAGTCTGTTTGAGCCGATAGGACCGCCCAAATAAATCGGGATTTCAGATAGCTTCTCCAAATCAGGAAAGAAATCATTAATCACCAAATCTGTCTTTTTGTTCAACACAAACCCCATCGTTCCATTCAAGTTGTGCTCTATAAGCAATACCACAGCTCGTTGGAAATAAGCATCCTGTAAGAAAGGTTCCGCAATGAGAATGCTCCCCTTACCAGGATGTAAATTGTTATGTTTAATTTTAAATATGTCTGAATCCGTTGCCATAATTGAATGGAATAATTTAAATACTGTGACAATATATGGCTTTTTTTTAAGAATAAACAAAAAAATAGCCCAATATATGAGTTAAGATTTGTAAAATATATTGAGCTATATGTATAATTAAATAGGATGATTCTCCTTAAACAGCTTCAGCCGCTCTTCGAGAAGGGCGTATTGATGATCTTTGATGAAGGACGTGCAAGCACGCAACCCCTCCTGATTACTTCCTGTAGTAGAGAGTGATATGGCACTTACTCCATAGTAAATCAACTCTTTCATCAACTCGCTTCCCGTCATTCCCGGATAGGCAATTGTAAAATAAAAGCCATCAGCTATCGGCTCGTCTAAATCCATATCATAAACAATCCTGAATCCATTATCCGTAAAAATCTTTTTGATTCTCTTTGCACGTCTGCCATATTCTTTAACATCAGAAATGAAATCAATCGTTCCATCCGAAGAGGCTTTGAACATTGCAGCCAAAGCATACTGAGCCGAATGGCTGGTACCCGACGACAAAGCATATAACACCCGGTGGATATATACAGTTCCAAAAGTTCCGCCCCCATATCGCTGAGTAAGTCCGGGATATGCACGATGATACAGCTTGTTAGAGATGGCAGTCACCCCAATCCGCTGCCCCGCATAACTAAACGCTTTCGAGCCGGATATTTGCAGTACATAATAAACGGTATATTTAGCCACAGAAGGTTGATAAGGCGGTTGAAACGGCTTCCCTAAATCCTTGCGGAAATCCATTGCAAAATAAGCCAAATCCTCAATCACAATCACATCATGCTTCGTTGCTGCCTCGCCAATAATCTTCAGTTCCTCATCCTTTAGGCAAAACCACCCCGGATTGTTGGGGTTAGAATAAATAATGGCCGCGATATTCCCCTTCGACAAATACTCCTCCAAAATAGAGCCAAGCTTTTCGCCCCGATAATCGTACACATCAAACGACGCATACTTATAGCCCATAACAGTAATCTGCTGCTTCTGCACAGGGAACCCCGGATCAATAAAAAGAATCGTATCCCTTTCAGGCCTGCACTGGCCGCAAGTCAAAAAAGAAGCATACGTACCCTGCATCGAGCCGGTAACCGGTACACAACACTCGGGGTCGATGTCCACATTAGCAAACGCTTTAATAAACCGTGAAGCCTCCTCTTTCAGTTCAGGCGCCCCATTAATATTTGGATAAATAGAAGCCACACCATTGCGCAAAGCTTCAATCTCCGCATCCACACCCACCTGAACAGGCTTCAGACCAGGAACCCCCATCTCCATGTGAACAAACTCCGTATTCGTTTCCTCTTCAAGTTGAGAAGAAATAGCAACCACCTCACGAATAGTTGCTTTGCCAAAATCAGGCAACCCATAGCTATCAATAATTCTCTTAGCTACATTATAATCTACAGGCGTATTAACCATCTTCATATTATATTTAAGTGAACGCAAAAGTAGAAAATATATCCATACCACAGAATTTTTTTCCAATTCTTCTATCAACTTGTCTCTTTTATTGTTAAAATCGACTCTATTTGCATCAATTTCTGACTGAGACAACTTTAATATTGGGATTGATGTTATAGTTCACCGTGAAGGCCGCCCGCTCTTCGCTGGAATGTATGTCGCTAATACATTGGCAAGTAGAATTTAATGGGTTGTTTCCATACACGGTATCGAATGCCTGTACGGGATAGGTGGACTGAGAATAAGCTGCCGCCTCGAAAACCAGCAGAAACATGCAACTAAGCCAAAAACGTTGTATGTGGAAATAGGGTTTCATATAAAGACCAAATATAATGAAAAATTGGTTTTATCCGCATAAAAATTTATAAATATTGCTTTCACCAAAGTCTTTTAATTTCATATTTTCCATAATTCTTCTGCATCCAATCATATATTTTAAATTTACCTTCATTTAAATCAAAAGTAGATGGGTCTCCAATAATTTCCAATAAATCTTTATTTTCGATATATTGTGTAATTAATCTGTATGCATTAAAGGAAACGTTCCCATCAGGACCAAACTCTGATGAAACAAAAGTAGGGGTTGTGTAAAGTAAATATTTTGATAATTCAAGAAAAGATTCCTGGCTATGCAGAATTTCAGTAAAAATATCAATATAATCGACAATATGCATTTTTTGAATTTCTTCTAAAGAAAAACTATACGATTTTAATAAATTTGAATAATACGGTTCCACTTCCATATTGGCTAAAGCACGTGTTGCTCTTGCTTTTATTCTATCAGGATATTCCTTGTCAAACTTTTGAGAATTATCAACGATATTGAGTAATGGTATAACAAACCGTTCATCTTTTATATACCCACATGCGTCAATTAATCTTTCTATAGCAAAATTTACTTGACATAAAAGTTCATTCTTTATTTTTTTTACTTTCTCGTATTTCAAGCTATCCATAAGGAAATTAAAACGGGATGTTGTATCAATCTTCAAATATTGAAAGACATCAAAATTTTGATAGAGATTTTCGTGCATGTTTTTATCACGAAATCTGTTTAAACTATCTTTTACTTCTTTAAAAAACTTTGTTGTATCAACATTCATCTTATACATAACATCTTGTTCAAATCCAAAGTTTTTATTATGAAAATAAATTTGTCTATTAACAAGAAATTCCAATTCATCTTCTCTATATTTATTATTTAATAACTGAATTATACGTTCTATCATCATATCATCATAGACCATTTTCCAATTTAAATTCAGTTGATAAAGATCACCTTCGGGAATTTTAAACCGAAAAAAATATTTACTTAAAAGGTTCGAGTGCCAATTACCAAGAACGATATTTGTTCTGCAGCTATCTAACTTCAATTCTATATTGGCTTTTATTTCTCCAAGTCGAATCCTAACTTCATTTGGAATATTATCTGGTATCACTTGCGAGTAACTATTTGTTGTTAATATAAACAGTAATAGTATTGAAAAAAATTTATACTTCATCCTACTTAGTTATTATAATTTTTTAAATGATCTATTTGAAATTTATAAAAAAAATATCTATGAGTATTAGGCAATTCTTCCGAACGATAATCCATAATATTTCTTGTAGAATTTGGTTCAGGAAGCACCCTCTTGATCTGATTCAATATTAGTGGATTACCTGTTGAATTACTCTCATAAATATGTAACAACTCTAAGTTATGCCCTAATTCATGTGCAGCCACATCTTGATCACAATTATCTAACAATAATGATACTCTTTTTGTTGTATTTTGCCCATTATTATCAATATTTACAAAATCTGGATATGTTCCACATATACTTAAACATTAAAATGTCTTTATTATTTTATGCTGAAGTTCATATTTGCCTTTATTTTTTTCCATCCAGTCTATTGCAATTTTTATTACCTCCTTATCAATAGGGATAGGTTCTTCCGAAATGCCGCAGTCATCAGTAATTAGATAAGGTTCAGGGTTCTTAAATAGTCCAGTAGCTAGGGTGGTATCTTTTGATGGATAGCGTAAAGGAAAATCAAGCAAAATTGTTGCTAAGTCACGCATTGTAAGGTATGAAACAGGACATTTACTTAAATATTTCTCAGACTGTAGCCTTCGAAGATAAGCATACCAAATATACTGACTATTAATAATTTGAGGTATCCATATGTCCTTGTCATACGTATCAATATCAAAGTACATAAGTGATTTTTGCTCATAATCATCAACTCTCAAGGATGCTAACCCACAAATAGCATAATATTTGTATGAATCATTATTGATTTCACTATCAGCATATATTTTAAGATATGGGATAGCTTCCATTATATTCAATTGCGCTGCAATAATAAATAATTCGCATACATTTTGAATATGATTATTATTGAGAAAGTCATTTTTTATCTTATTGACTTCTAATTGATACATTTTTTCTTTTACTTCATCATATAAAAAAATATTCTTATATTTTTTTATCGTATCCTTAATTTGATAATCTAATGTTACTTTATATGTTAACATTTCTTGTTTTACAATTGTTTCTGAAAAAAAAGATAATTCCTCATCTGAATATTTATGATTTATTAATCTCATCACTTTCAGTTTCAACTCCTCATCAAAATCATCTATCCAAAGGCCTTTTAATTTAGGATATATTGATGTATCATATATATCAAACATATAATTAATTGCCTTTTTACGGGACAGATGATTGTTACTTTTATAAGCTATTTCATATAATATTTGCCTAATGTGTGATCTTACATTTACTAAAGAATATAGTCGAAATTTAATAAACATATAGTCAATTGCTTTATCTTCAATCGGAGTGTCTAAAATAGTTCCTATAATATTCATTCTTGAATCATAATTATAATCACTAATACGCACTCTATTTATATAAGCCATTTCATTTTCAGTTTTAACTCCTTTATCTAATTCCTTAATAAAAGAAGTCCATAAAGAATCTGTTTCTTGTGCTTGTGTTTTAATATTACAGAGCAGCAGTAATAATAACGAATACATAATTTTTTTTATCATATAAATTTAATCAACTTAGGTTTATATTTATCTATTTTTATTAGTTTGAATTTGTTTTTGCATATACTTCCATTGCCAATACTAGAACATATTAATATTCCCATAATCCATGAAATTGTATGTGCTCCCCAAAGGAATATTAAATTCTTCAAAGCGCATGCCTGGAATGAGCATGGGTTGGGCTGCCGAGTGGATGAACGAGGTGGAGCGCACTGTTTCCGTATAAAGCACACGCGAATACAGGAAGGCGTTTTCAGCAGGCGTCTTCTTGTCGTATATCTCAACCAAGCTCAGTTCGTATTCCGTACCATAAGCCGCCGCCGGAGAATTAAGGTGTCGTGGCGTCCATGAAAAGAAGATGGAGGGGATAGGGCTTTCTTTTATCACCTTGCCCTTCTCGGGAAGATTCAGGACAGGAGGATCTCCGGCCGCTATCATTGCCTGGGCAAAGCCCATGTTGGGGTTGCTCAGCAGCTTGTTCGTGGCCGCCTCGTACACCTCGAAATGGAAGCGGTAGAAGTTATCCGGCAGCAATTGGGTTCGATTGAATTCCGCCTGGTTCCCGCTTGTGCGGATATTCTTACGGCGGAAATAAACAGCCAGGTCGTTAAGGGACAGTTGGGTGCTCACACCGGCCGGAAGCTGCATGGTCGGCGTAAACACTTCGGGGGGATTGACAAGCGAAAAAGAGGAGGACGTGATTTTCATCCGCAAAAACACATTCACTACGGGCTGCTGCATGTCGGTATTGATGAGCGTAACCTTCAGCTTCTCCTGCATGCCCGTATAATAAGCCGGAACATGCGGGGTATAAGGAGGCATAAGCTGCGTATATACCTGCACGGGATAGGTGCTTTGTGCATAAGCAGTTGTCCCGCAAATCAACAGGAACAGGCAACCCAGCCAAATGCGTAATATGTGGGGATGGAATTTCAAAATTTCTACTCGATTGTTACGGCAAAGATAAAAAGTTTATAACAATGTTTTTATTTTTTTTATGTGTTAACCCTGGTTTTTTTCCAAGGCAAATTTAAAAATTTAGCTATTTACCATGATGGACACTGGAGAAACTGTACAACGTTGCAGTTGTCGGATGAAGCGAAAATAACTATTCTCCATCGCAGATATATGCATTTTTTTGGGCAGGTACCTTGATAAGTTTTATAAGAAGCCGTTATCTTTTCATCGTTTGACAGCAGTCGAACAACTGTTTGACAAGTGTCGGTCAGCTGTTCGACTGCTGTCAAACAGTTATTCGACACTTGTCAAACGAAGAAAAAGACCCAATATCTGCAAAAAGTTTATATAAGGGATTCTTAAAAAAATGCTGATCAAAGAAAGATCTATCCACGTTTACTTGTACCTCCGGCGCAGAAAATCATGTTTCTAAACTATTTAGGCGTAAAGCAGAGAAATGCAGTATTCCTTCTATAAAGAACATGATTAATGGGGCAACAAGCCTGTATTTAAGCTGTTTTGACGTGCTTTTTAACTAAGAAATGACATTAGCAACAAAACCTAAATTCGTTTTTTTCTTAAAACTTCAGCACTGAGCGATTGAAAGGAACAGGTATTTTATTACGGAGTTTTTCAGATGCTGCTAAGAAAAAGTTATTATTACGAAAAAAAGCAGAGATATCATTTAAACTTCTAACTTTACAGTTGTCTAAGTATTAGAAGAATTTATTAACCCTCTATAAATTTACGAAAATGAAAACAAAAATATTTATATTGACAGTGGTAGCCATGTTGCTGACTGCATGTTCTGTAGGAAGTTATGTTCAAGAGCCAATGTATGATGTGGCTGTATACACACGGATTCCATTGGCACCTAATGTTGTTTTAACCGTTGAGACGCCTATCCTTGTCGCTCCCAGTCCCAACCATGTATGGATTGAAGGATATTGGTCGTGGGATAATCATTATCGCGATTATACCTGGGTAGAAGGTTTTTGGGCATTGGCGCCTTATGCAAACGCGTATTGGATTCCCGGGTATTGGGAATATACCAGACGTGGTTACACATGGGTAGACGCAAGTTGGTTGCCAAGAGATCACCGCATGAACTATGGATATTACAACGGACGATATGATTATTACGGCCGTCCGGTATATTACCACCAACCAATCCTTGTAAACCAGTATGCTTATTCCTATTCTTATGATAATAGGCCACAATACAGAGGTAGAGGATATAGCAGTTCGGCAAATTTCAATGAAGTGCCCAAAAGCGAAAGAACCAGAATTACGCAAGAATTTGAACGGGTATCCAGTAGTAATAATAGAAGTAGTACCAGTAATCGTAGCAGCAGTAGTAGTAGCAGCCCCAGCCCCAGGTCTTCATCAGCTACCCCGTCCAGACCATCTACCGCAAAATCCAATCAGGAGTCAATCCGGATAAGGCCGGACGTTGAGAGTCAAAGGAGAAGTGAGTCTGGTACCAATTCTTCAAGAACGCAATCAGGATCCACCAGACAATCAACAACGGCTCCAAACACATCGACTAACAGAGGTACGACTGAAAGCACCGGTACATCTTCAAGAAGCAACAGCAGTTCTACAAGAAGCAACGAGTCAACAGTAAACTCAAGCGATAGAAGCAGTAATACAAATTCGCGGCGGAGCGGAACTTCTACTTCTTCCGGCACATCGGGTAAAAAAAGGTAAATATTCTTTTCAATATACAAAAATTATATCTCAAAAAATCTTGGTTGAAAGAGTAATAGCCTGAAATTATATAAGCTAATCCCCCTCTCCTTCATTGGCATGATAGGAGAGGGGGATTATTTGTTTAGTTTTAATAAGGTCTTTATACAATGCCGGAAAAACCCATGAAGGCCATGGCAAGAAGGCCGGCTGTGATAAGGGCGATTGGAGTTCCCTTCATCCCTGCCGGGATGTGCGTCATGGCTAATTGTTCCCTGATTCCGGCGAAGATAATCAATGCCAATGCAAAACCTATAGCTGTGGAGATAGCAAAAATAATAGCTTCCAGTAGATTATAATCTTTCTGAATAACTAAGATGGCTACACCAAGTACGCAGCAATTGGTGGTAATCAGTGGGAGATAAACCCCAAGAGCCTGATACAGGGGAGGGGATACCTTTTTCAGCATGATTTCCAACATCTGCACTAAGGATGCTATGAGGAGAATGAAGACGATTGTCTGCATGAAACCCAGTCCAAAGACATTGAGTATATATTTCTGTACAAGGAAGGTCACGATAGTAGCTAAAGTGAGCACAAAGGTGACTGCTGCACTCATTCCGGTAGCTGTTTCTACTTTTTGCGATACACCTAAGAAGGGGCAGATGCCGAGAAACTGCGACAACACGATGTTGTTGACGAATACGGCAGCTATAAATATCAAGATATATTCCATGATTATGATACTTTACGAAGTTTGTTAACGATAGCAATCAAGAAGCCCAACGCGATAAATGCACCGGGTGCCAATACAAAGAGGAGAGCGCCGAATTCTTCGGGCCAGATCGTGAAATCGAATATCTTTCCCGTACCCAGTAATTCGCGGATACTCCCCAGAAGGGTGAGAGCCAATGTAAAGCCCAGACCGATACCTATCCCGTCGAAGGCTGATGGGATAATACCATTTTTACCGGCAAATGCTTCAGCGCGTCCGAATACGATACAGTTTACAACAATAAGGGGGATAAATAATCCCAGACTTGCATATAGCCCCGGCATAAAAGCTTCCATACACATTTGCAAAGGTGTTACGAAAGCGGCAATAATCACTACGTAGGCAGGGATACGCACGGTATCAGGTACAAAGTTTTTTAGAACCGAGATTGTCATATTTGTGCAGGTAAGTACAAAGGTGGTAGCCAAACCCATCCCCAACCCATTCATGGCAGATGAAGTAGTTCCCAAGGTTGGACACATACCCAGTAAGAGTACAAATATTGGATTCTCTTTGATGATACCATTCAGTACTATCTTTATATTACTTGTATTACTCATTGATTACCTCCTTTCTGCTTTGAGGCTCCGGTCTGTGAATCAGTTCCCATACCGGTTCCTTTATAAGCGCTGTAGGCGCGATTAATTGCGTTCAGGAATGCGCGACTGGAAATGGTTGAGGCGGTAATAGCATCTACATCACCTCCGTCTTTGCTTACAACCAGTTCTCCATCAGCCAGTGAGCGACCTATTACACTTTGCTTGTTCTTATCTGTGCGAAACCATTGTTCCATTTTGGAACCTAAGCCTGGCGTTTCGGCATGTTGAAGTACGGAATAGTTTATCAGTATTCCTTCCGGGTCGAAGCCCACAATTACTTTTATTTCTCCGCTAAAGCCTTTCTTGGTGTCACTATCTACTGCCACACCCACAAGTTTTCCATCTTTAGTGGCAGGATAGATGAGTAGTGTATCTCCGTTGAAGGTTGCTGCCTTATAGGCATCTTCTAACGGATTATTGTCGAAATCGGGTGTTACTTTTCGTATCGCTTCTTTCAAAGCTTGCGCTTTCGACAGAGCTATAGGCTCTGAAGTTATCATGTTCACTCCTGCTAAGATAACGCCCGAAGAGGAACATATTATCAGAAGCGAAAGAAACATATTTGGTAAGGTTGATTTTAACTTTTGCATATCATATCCCTCCGAAGTGTTTAGGTTTGAAATAGGTGTTGATAAGAGGCGTAAACGCATTCATGATGAGAATGGCAAACGACATGCCCTCAGGGTATGAACCAAAGAGGCGAATTACCGAAGTGAGTACCCCGATACCAACGCCAAAGACTAACATACCTTTCGTACTCATGGGTGAGGTAACATAGTCGGTGGCCATAAAGATAGCCCCCAGCAGCAGACCGCCTGTAAGTAAATGTACCAAAGGATGGGCATACGTAACAGGGTCTGCCAAATACATGATCCCTGTAATCACAAAGACCGCAGTAAGAATGGATACGGGTATATGCCAGGTTATAATCTTGCGATACAGTAGATAAGCCATACCTGACAGGAGAGCTATAGCGCTTACTTCACCCAGACTACCGCTCAAATTACCCAAAAGCATATCAGGGTAGGAGGGGAGATTGGAAGCACCTTCTTTCAGAAGCGAAAGAATGGTAGCACCGGTATTCCCGTCGGTGTAAGTTAAGGGTAATTTCCCCGGAAGAGGCCAAGTTGTCATCTGTGCCGGAAAAGAAATAAGAAGGAACACACGCCCCACCAATGCAGGGTTGAAAATATTATTTCCCAATCCTCCGAACGACATTTTGCCGATACCAATTGCAGCAAAAGCGCCAAGTACGATAATCCATATCGGCAAATTGGATGGGAGGTTGAAAGCAAGCAAAACTCCGGTGAGTATAGCTGAGCCATCATAAATAGTCGGCTCTTGTTTCATCATGTACTTTTGTATGACGTATTCAATGGCTACGCACGAGATTACCGATGTCAAGGTAACAACCAAGGCTCCCAGTCCGAAGTAATAAAGGGCTACTAAGAACGACGGTATGAGGGCGATAAGTACGCCGTACATGTTTTTGGGTATGCTATCGCCACTGTGTATATGGGGCGAAGGAGATATGACTAATTTATTTTCCATAAGCGTAACTGTGTTTAAGACTTACGGGCACGAATAATGCCCATTACTTTACCTTTCCCCAACCGTATATAATCAAGCAACGGACGATTAGCCGGGCAGGTGTAACTGCACGAACCACATTCGATGCAATCAACAATATAATTTTTCTCAGCTAAATCCCAGTTCCTGAATTCGGAAGTGTTCATCAAAAGAGTAGGGTTTAGACCCATCGGGCATACCGTTATACACTTGGAACAACGGATGCAGTTACGCATTGGTTTGCGCACAGCCTCTTTGTTTGAGATGAGCAATACGCCCGAACTCCCTTTGGTGACGGGTATCTCAGTACTAACCAGGGCTTTCCCCATCATAGGGCCACCTCCGATAATCTTTTCAGTATTCTCAGGTATTCCTCCGGCTGCGGCTATCAAACTGCTGATAGGCGTTCCGATACGCACTAAGAAGTTCGAGGGATTGGCAACGTTTTTGCCTGTAACAGTCACCACCCGCTCAATGAGAGGTTTGTTTTTCTGGACGGCTTCGTAAACGGCAAAGGCTGTTCCGGTATTCTGCACGACGGCGCCTACCGAAATGGGCAATGCCCCGCTTTTAACCTGTGTGCCTATTACAGCATCAATCAGTTGCTTCTCGCCTCCTTGGGGGTATTGTACTTTCAAAGGCATGATTTCAATCCCCTCAAAGTGCACTATCATGTGTTTGAATAAAGAGATGGCGTCAGGTTTGTTGCTCTCTATGCCGATAACAGCCTTTTTTACATTGATAGCTTTCATTAAAATAGTGATACCGGTCAAAATTTCGGCTCCTTTCTCCATCATCAGTGAGTGGTCGGCTGTCAGATATGGCTCACACTCTGCTGCATTGATAATGAGTATTTCTGCATTAGTACCCGGAGGGGGCGTTAGTTTCACCTGTGTGGGGAATGTTGCTCCTCCCAAGCCTACTATGCCTGCCTCGGCTATCTTTGTAATGATCTCTTTAGAGGAGAGATTACAAACTTTATTCAGCGTTTCGCTGCGGTCGATTTGTTCTTCCCATTCGTCGCCTTCTACGTCAATATAGACTGCAGGGCGTTTGTAGCCGCTGGCATCGAGGGCATCGTCTATCTTGTTTACTTTGCCCGAAACGGACGAATGGATATTGGCCGATACGAATCCACCGGCTTTGCCCAGCAATGTACCTACTTTTACGGTATCACCTTTCTTGACTACTGCCTGAGCAGGCGCCCCAATATGTTGGCTTAGCGGAATAACCACCTGAGTGGGTACTGCAAGAGCCGTTATCTTCTTTCCGGCTGATAGTTTATTTTCGGGTGGATGAATACCTCCGATTCGAAATGTCCTTAACATATATAAATGTAAGATTAAATAAGTTCTTTTTCTGTTTCTTTACTTCCGGCTGCAGCTTCCTTTTTGGGAGGAAAGTTCAGCTTATGGATAGCCTTTGTCGGGCATATCGGCACACATTTGCGGCACAGACGACACTTGCGGTAGTCAATGTAAGCTAAGTTGTTAGTGATGGTAATGGCTTCAAACGGACATTCTTTTTCGCACTTACTGCATCCGATACATGCATTGGTGCAGGCTTTGCGGGCAACGCCGCCTTTGTCTTTATTGGCGCAGCTTACGTAGATGCGACGAGACTTCGGCCCTTTCTTGCGAAGCTCAATCAGACTCTTGGGGCAGGCTTTTACGCAAGCGCCGCATGAGGTGCATTTGTCTTCGTCTATTTCAGGCAGTCCGGTTACAGGATTGATAAGGATTGCTCCAAAAGTACAGGCCGTTACACAGTCGCCAAATCCCAAACAGCCATACGTACAACCTGTTTCGCCTCCATAAAGAGCGGATGCGATGGTACAGTTGTTCACGCCGTTATAATGATTTGTGCGCGGGCGAGCCTCGCAGTTCCCATTGCAATGTACTACTGCAATCATGGGTTCTGTCGTACCGGCGTCTTTTCCCAGGATAGCGGCCACTTTACCCATGACTTCACGCCCTCCTACAGGGCAAAGCAGATCGTCAAGAGATTCTGCATTTACACAAGCAGAGGCAAAACCTGAACAGCCTGGATACCCGCATCCTCCACAGTTGGCAGCAGGTAACACTTCTTGCACCTGGGCAATCAAAGGGTCTTCATATACTTCAAACTTTTTTGAGGTTAGATACAGTAAGATGGAACTTACTATCCCTATTCCTCCTAAGACGATGATGGCGAATAGTAACATATATTTTATTGGTTTATTTTCTTTATAGTAAAGACAAACTTCTTTTTTAATTTATCACGCAGCAGATAGATGACAGCATAGTACGGAACTAATAAGGATAAACCTGTCAGGGCGCTTGTGCTTTCTTTCCATTGTAGATGCGTTGTTATTATTATGGTCGCAACGACTAATATCAAGGGGATAATAAACGCTAACCACACTGCCTGCATCCCCATTGAACTTTCTCCGCTCAGGATTACCGGCTCATTTACGTGGAATTCGCCCGAATCGTCCGAAATTTCTATGATTTGTTCATCACCACCTGACGAAATGCACATTGATCTGGCTTGACATCCTGTGCATGAGGTCTGAGGAACAACTTTTACATAGACGCTATGTCCATCCGTTCGTTCTACTACTCCAGAATGATTAATCGTATTTCCCATATTTTGTAAACTCGACGTTGCAAAACCGGGGCAAATGTAAGTATTATCTCGTTATGATGTCACGAAACGTATAGAATAATTATTAAAAACTTGAAATAAACCTACCATTTGTAATTAAAACCGAAGCTGAGCAACTCATTTAATTGAAAATAGCTATTGAAATCTTCCTTTTTAGTTACAGAGTCGTCATAACGCAGGTGTGCATAGATACGAGTTGAGAAATAACGGGTGATGGCAAGTACCAGTGTATTCTCAAATTCAAACTGCGTAAACTCGTAGGTGGTGAAGTAATAGAAGCGCGATTGCCAACTAACGTTTCGGTTGAAGGTCATCGTCATATCTGCCCGGAAAGTTGAACCAAGACGGCTTAGGCTGCTATTATACTCGTTGGTTCCTTCCTTTTTCTTGAAACCGTGACGTCCTAAGTCAATATCCTTATCGATACTCTTCATGTAGGTAAACGAGATGGGAGCCAAGTTGGTAGATAATGTCAGCTTCTTATGTCTTGCCTTAAATTTCTTCTCCAGATCGTATTTCATACCGACGCCTATATTGAAGGCAAAAGGAGAGAGAAGCGCTGCTTGCTTTGTTTCGGTATTTTCCTGGTAGTTGCTAAACATTTGTGTCTTGAACTCAGCATCTACCGTGTAATACCATTTTTCAAACGCTTTATAACCGAAGTTGGAGTGTATACGGAATAAGTCATCACCTATTTTGTAATTGTGCAGCGTGTCATTTGGCGCATTATAGATGCTTGCCTTTATCTCTAATTCGTTGGTAAATTGCACTCTGTCGCGATTGTAATCATATTTGAGGTTGTTTTTGGTGAAGATATTCAAATTACTGCTTCCTCCTTTATGCCAGTTTGGGGAGACATAATTCTGAGAGAACTGGATAGCGCTCTCGAAGCCTGACCGCCAATAAAGCCTGTCGGGTATAAATTTGGCCGGCGCTTCTACATCGTCGACGTTTACGCTGGAGGTTACTGCCAGAGGAACTTCTTCATATACGGGAGTCCGTATGGGAATTACCTTGATAACGTCTTGCGGCAAATCCCGTTTAGAGTAGCGCACCGTAGCCATATTGTTCTTCTCAACATACTTTTTAGCCATGTCTTCTACCTCCATCCGCATTAGCTCTTTCTGAAACAGAGTCGTATCAGTCTGATACCAGGGCGTGAACTTGAAATGGGGTTTATACCGGTTCTTGTCGTACAAAGTCAGATTCTTGGGCAGAATATCGCCTTTGAACACAAAAGGCATATAGAGCGGATCGACAATAAGGGTATCTCGAAATGTCATATATGGACTGAAACGGGTCGAAGGATCCCTTACGTAATTCACCCAGTAGAGGGCTTCGTCAGACATGTTTAATTTATCTTCCTTAAAAAAACGAAGTAAACGATCGTTAATAGGTGCGGGCCTTGAATACGTAGCGTTTTGCTTTTGAAGTTGGGAGCGCATATCTACGATCTGATCCAAATCCGAATCTTTAGGCGCTATAACGGACGTTGTAACGGTATCCGTATTCTGCATTTGAACGGATACGCTTTCCGGAATAGTAGCTGTATTTTGAGCTCCCGAAAAAGTGAAAACTGATAGTCCTAATAAAATAATACTCTGTGCACGAAACCTTTTAACGATCATTCTTATTTAATTTTTAATACATTAATTACTCTTTCTTTCGTCGCTCCATTTCTGCTTTCAACATACGGAGTTCCCGTCCGGTTTGTCCTGCAACCGAGGTGTTTTCTTCCGCCCGTCTGAGCAGGTAGGGGAGCACATCCCTTACTTTTGCGTAGGGGACGTATTTGGTTACATTGTAACCATTATGAGCCAGGTTGAACGAGATATTGTCGCTCATACCCAGCAGCTGGGAGAAGAAGATGCGCTCGGAGCCCCTGTCTAAATTCTTTTTATCAATCAGGGTCGCCAGTTTGTAGTTGCTCTGCTCGTTATGTGTCCCCATGAACAACTCCATTCGGTCTATATGGTCTACTACATAGCTAACACCGGCATCGAAGTTGTCGTCCGTAGCCTGCTTGTCTTTGCAGATGGGGTCAGGGTAGCCCATCTCCCCGGCTCGCTTTCGTTCTTCTTCCATATAGGCGCCCCGAACGAATTTGATGCCGGGGTAATATCCTGTTTTCAGTGCGTCGTCGTATATGCGTTGCAGGTAGGCCATGCGGTCGTGGCGATACATCTGCAGGGTGGCAAATACAATGGCGCGCTTTGTATTGAACTGCCGCATGGCCTCATCCGTCAGTTCGTCTATGGCATCCTGGAAGCAGTAGTCTTCCGCGTCTACCAGGATGCGTATGTTGTTGTCGTATGCCCGCCGGCAAAGCGTCATGAAGCGTTCGCGAAATTCACGGAACTCCTTGAGTTCTTCTATTGAAAGGTCTTCCCTCTTTTCCGAAGCCTTGCTGAGCACCGTGTCGGTAGTGATCGTCGAGGGTTTGAATACAGCATAGGCTATCTGGGGGTTCTCCCTGGCAAAGTCAATCGAGCGAAGGGTCTCGGCAAAGGTGGCCTGTATACCCTCGGGCGTTTGTTTGCTCTCGGCCGAATAGTCCAGGGTGGATTTAACATGGTTGCGTTTCAGCAGGTCGATGTATTTGGTGCAGTCTTGCAGTGTTTCTCCGCCTACAAATTGTTTGTACAAGGTGGGCTTGACAATCCATCCCAGCGGGAAATGGATTGATAAAGCTATATTACTGGCAAATTTACCAAACTTCACGACGCCCGGACGCTTCATGACATTGAAGAGCAGGTACGCATTTCCCAGTTCAGAATTTGACTTCGATGCGAAGGCTATTTCTGTATTATTAAAATCTAACATATAAGCTTACTAAGTTATTTTAAGGTTGACAAATAGATTATTTCTCTCCAAGGAACGGATAGGTAAAATGGGTGGGTGCCACCAGTGTTTCCTTGATGGTACGAGGATTGGTCCATCGAATCAGATTGAGCGGTCCGCCTGCCTTGTCGTTTGTACCTGATGCACGCGAGCCTCCGAAGGGCTGCTGGGCAATGACGGCGCCGGTGGGCTTGTCATTGATGTAGAAGTTGCCTGCCGCATAGCGCAGCTTGTTGAAAGCCGTATCTATGGCATATCGGTCTGTGGCAAAGATGGAACCCGTCAGTCCGTAGGGAGATGTGCGATCGCATATATCCAGTGTTTCCTCATATTTGTCGTCCTCGTATATATATAATGTGATGACCGGGCCGAAAATCTCCTCCTTCATGGTCTTGAAGTCGGGATTGGTAGTCAGGATAACCGTTGGCTCGATATAGTAACCTGCCGATTTGTCCCCTTTTCCTCCGAAGAGTACCTCGGCATCCGGCGCTTGCTGTGCGTATTGGATATAGCCCATGATATTGTCGAAAGAAGCCTCGTCGATCACGGCATTTACAAAGTTTGTGAAGTCTTGTACATCGCCCATTTTTATTTCTTTCAGCATCCCGGCGATCCGTTCCTTTACTTCTTTCCAGAGTGAAGAGGGGATGTAGGCGCGTGAAGCAGCCGAACATTTTTGTCCTTGATACTCAAAGGCTCCGCGAACGATGGCGGTAGCTATGTCGGCAGCCGGTGCCGTGGAATGGGCAAAGATAAAGTTCTTGCCACCTGTCTCACCCACAATCTTCGGGTATGATTTGTAGTGACCCAGATTGTCGCCAATCTGACGCCAAAGGGTATTGAATGTGCCGGTGGAACCTGTGAAGTGGAATCCTGCCAGGTCCCGGCTTGCTGTCACCACTTTTCCGATCACGCTTCCCTGTCCGGGGATAAAGTTCACCACTCCGTCGGGCAGTCCCGCCTCCTTGAATATCTTCATCAGCAGATAGTTGGAATGGATAGCCGTAGTCGATGGCTTCCAAACGGCTACGTTGCCCATCATGGCAGGCGCCAGGTTGAGGTTGCCGGCAATGGAGGTGAAGTTAAACGGTGTGAGCGAGAAGACAAAGCCCTCCAGCGCACGGTATTCCAGCCTGTTGATAAGACCCAGGTCCGAATACGGCTGGTCTTCATAGACTTGTCCGGCATAGAAAGCGCTGAACCTCAGGAAGTCAATCAGCTCGCAGGGAGCATCTATCTCTGCCTGCATCGGGTTCTTACTTTGTCCCAGCATGACGGAGGCGTTTACCAGCGAGCGATATTTTGTCGAGATAAGCTCGGCTATGCGCATCATTACGGAAGCACGCTCCACCCAGGGCAGCTCAGACCATTGGCGGTGAGCCTTGAGTGCAGCGTCGATAGCCATCTGCACTTCCTTCTCTCCGGCCTTGTGATAGGTTGCCAGCACATGCTTATGGTCGTGGGGCATAACTACCTTTCCGGTGTTTCCGGTACGCACTTCCTTCCCGTCGATAATGAGAGGGATGTCCCATTCCTCGGAAGCTAATTGTTTTAACGTGTTTTTAAGCGATGCTTTTTCCGCGCTTCCCGGAGCATACGCCTTCACCGGTTCATTGATGGGTTTAGCGAATTTAAAAATTGCGTTATTCATGAGTCTATTAATTTGGATAATAAAAAGTTTATGTTTTTTGAGGCTCAAATTTACTAACAATATCTGTATTCACCTACCTTTTCCTCCTTTTTCTGTTGTATGCCTCCCGGCCTATCGCCTAAAGGGCGAATGCGATTCGCCCCTATACCTATTGAACTGCAATATGTTCTATAGACCAAGCTTGTCCAGCTTCTTGGCGAACATGTCCATTTATATAAATAAGTTCACGTTTGCAGTATTCGCCCGTTCCATATAGGAAGCAACTCCGCCTATGGTGATACCATCCAGCAATTCTTCCTGTTTCACGCCCATTACATCCATTGACATTTGACAGGCGATAAATTCAACACCCTGTTCAATAGCCTGTTCGCGTAAAGACTCCAGCGAGTCAACGCCTTTCTGTTTCATAATGTGGCGCATCATACGGCTGCCGATACCGAACATATGCATCTTCGACAGCTTTAGTTTCAGAGAACTCGATGGTAGCATCAGTCCGAACATTCTGCCAAATATGTCTTTCTGAACTTTGGTTTTTTTGGTTTTTTTAATCACGTTGAGCCCCCAAAATGTAAAGAACACAGACACCTTTTCTCCTGTTGCAGCTGCTCCATTAGCAAGTACAAAAGTTGCCAAAGCCTTATCCAGGTCATCGCTGAACATGATAAAGGTTTTTCCATGACCTCCCGATAGGTTTGCTTTCTGCTCCCTTTGAGGAACACTTTTTTCAATGACTACTGTGTATTTCCCTTTCTCATTTGTGTTTGAAATCATTTTATTCCCTGTTGTATTGCACCAGGCCTGCGCATCGCGGGAAAATCCGGCGTCGGTGGCAACAATCTCCAAACGTTCACCTTCGCTGATACTGTCGATTGATTGTTTAAGCCGCAGAATGGGGCCGGGGCACTGTAATCCACAGGCATCGACCTTTAGTGTCTTTGTTGGTGTATTTTTGTTTTGCTCTATCATCGGGTTCTTTTCTATTGGATTATTGCAAATAGGTGCAGTTGCCGCCCAGTAGGTTTTATATCCGCCTAATACGTTTTTTGCATTTGAATAGCCGGAAGCCAGTAATATCTTGATTGCCAGATAACCTCTAAGCCCTATCGCACAATAAATATAGATCGTTTTGTCTTTGGGGATTTCATTTATTCTTTCACGCAAATCGTCCAAGGGTATATTAATCGCGCCGGAAATATGCTCCATCAAAAATTCGTCTTTGGTGCGCACATCCAGTACTAATATCTCACTCGGATTCGCATCGTGCAGTTCACGCCATGTAACGTAGGGCATTGTTCCGCTAAGTATATTAGCTGCTACATAGCCCGCGATAGCAATCGGATCTTTTGCCGAAGAAAATGGAGGTGCGTAAGTATGTTCCAACTTCATCAAATCGTAAATCGTTCCGCTGTTTTTAATCAGCAGGGCTATCTGGTCGATACGTTTATCTGCACCATTGTATCCGACGCATTGAGCACCGTAAAGTTTACCATTGGCGGGATCGAAAACGAGTTTCAGGCTCAACGGCAAGGCATCGGGATAATAACCGGCATGCGAGTTGGAATGTGTCCATGAACTACGATACGGGATGTTCATTTGTTTCAAGCGCTTGGCTGCAAGTCCGGTAGAAGCAACTGTCAGGTCAAACACTTTGGCAATACTTGTACCAATCGCGCCTTCGTATTTCTCCTTATTGCCGAATACGATATTATTGGCTGCAATCCATCCCTGACGGTTTGCCGGATTTGCCAGGTAATTCAACCACGGCTTACCTGTGAGCGGATGTGGAAATTCAATGGCGTCGCCTACCGCATAAATATCCTTTTCGGATGTTTCCAGGTATTCATCCACCCAGATACCTCCGGTTTCTCCGATTCTCAGCCCCGCTTTTTGTGGCGCATCATACGGCTGCCGATACCGAACATATGCATCTTCGACAGCTTTAGTTTCAGAGAACTCGATGGTAGCATCAGTCCGAACATTCTGCCAAATATGTCTTTCTGAACTTTGGTTTTTTTGGTTTTTTTAATCACGTTGAGCCCCCAAAATGTAAAGAACACAGACACCTTTTCTCCTGTTGCAGCTGCTCCATTAGCAAGTACAAAAGTTGCCAAAGCCTTATCCAGGTCATCGCTGAACATGATAAAGGTTTTTCCATGACCTCCCGATAGGTTTGCTTTCTGCTCCCTTTGAGGAACACTTTTTTCAATGACTACTGTGTATTTCCCTTTCTCATTTGTGTTTGAAATCATTTTATTCCCTGTTGTATTGCACCAGGCCTGCGCATCGCGGGAAAATCCGGCGTCGGTGGCAACAATCTCCAAACGTTCACCTTCGCTGATACTGTCGATTGATTGTTTAAGCCGCAGAATGGGGCCGGGGCACTGTAATCCACAGGCATCGACCTTTAGTGTCTTTGTTGGTGTATTTTTGTTTTGCTCTATCATCGGGTTCTTTTCTATTGGATTATTGCAAATAGGTGCAGTTGCCGCCCAGTAGGTTTTATATCCGCCTAATACGTTTTTTGCATTTGAATAGCCGGAAGCCAGTAATATCTTGATTGCCAGATAACCTCTAAGCCCTATCGCACAATAAATATAGATCGTTTTGTCTTTGGGGATTTCATTTATTCTTTCACGCAAATCGTCCAAGGGTATATTAATCGCGCCGGAAATATGCTCCATCAAAAATTCGTCTTTGGTGCGCACATCCAGTACTAATATCTCACTCGGATTCGCATCGTGCAGTTCACGCCATGTAACGTAGGGCATTGTTCCGCTAAGTATATTAGCTGCTACATAGCCCGCGATAGCAATCGGATCTTTTGCCGAAGAAAATGGAGGTGCGTAAGTATGTTCCAACTTCATCAAATCGTAAATCGTTCCGCTGTTTTTAATCAGCAGGGCTATCTGGTCGATACGTTTATCTGCACCATTGTATCCGACGCATTGAGCACCGTAAAGTTTACCATTGGCGGGATCGAAAACGAGTTTCAGGCTCAACGGCAAGGCATCGGGATAATAACCGGCATGCGAGTTGGAATGTGTCCATGAACTACGATACGGGATGTTCATTTGTTTCAAGCGCTTGGCTGCAAGTCCGGTAGAAGCAACTGTCAGGTCAAACACTTTGGCAATACTTGTACCAATCGCGCCTTCGTATTTCTCCTTATTGCCGAATACGATATTATTGGCTGCAATCCATCCCTGACGGTTTGCCGGATTTGCCAGGTAATTCAACCACGGCTTACCTGTGAGCGGATGTGGAAATTCAATGGCGTCGCCTACCGCATAAATATCCTTTTCGGATGTTTCCAGGTATTCATCCACCCAGATACCTCCGGTTTCTCCGATTCTCAGCCCCGCTTTTTGTGGCAATGTGACTTCGGGGCGTACTCCGATGGAAAGAATAACGATATCGGCACGAAGAGCCTCCCCGCTTTGAAGTTGAACACTGATTTGTTCACCGTCTTTGGAAAATCGCTCGACGGCTTGTTCCAGATAGAGAGAAACCCCTTTCTGCAAAAGATGCTGATGTACTTGCGCTGCCATCGAATAATCAATAGGAGCCATAACATGACTGCCCATTTCGACAATAGAAATATGGGCTCCCGTATGGTGCAGGTTTTCTGCCATTTCCAATCCGATAAATCCGGCCCCGACAACAACGGCATTCTTTATATTCTTATTATCTATATAGTTCTTTATTTTGTCCGTATCGTTTACATCACGAAGCACGAATATCCCGTCCAAATCAATACCTTCCATATTTGGGCGAACCGGCTTTGCTCCGGGCGAAAGCAACAGTTTATCGTATTGTTCGGTGTATTCCGTTCCGTCGGACTTACGGATTTTCAGGCTTTTGGTTTGAGGGCTTATTTTAATCGCTTCGTTTTCAACCCGGACATCAACGCTGAACCTTGTACCAAACGACTGCGGCGTTTGCAAGAACAATTTTTCGCGTTCGTCGATTACTCCGCCTATGTAGTATGGCAATCCGCAATTGGCATAAGAAATGTATTTCCCTTTTTCCAATAGAATGATTTCTGCCGACTCGTCGTTCCTGCGTGTCCGGGTAGCGGCAGTCGCTCCACCAGCTACTCCTCCTATAATTATATATTTCATTTGCTATTTACACTTTTTGGATATTAGATAAAAGTTCGAGGATATTTCCCGAACTGTATTTGATTGATTCGATGCATTTTTTCCCTTCAGGTGTCAGTTCAAATATCATTTGCCGTTTATCTTCTTTCCCGATAATGCGTTCTACCAAACCTTTCTTTTCTGCCGACAGGATTACTTTGGATGAATTGGATAATGTCAATCCCAACAACTCTGCAATTCTACCTGACGAGCATTGTCCTAACGTAGATAACGAACACAGGAGCATTCCTTCGTTTAACCCAACACCAAAGTTCTTTTGAAGTGTATCTTCAAAATCGTTTATCATGCGGTAAATATCCCTCAAACGGCAAAGAGGTTCGGACTTTCGTTTTTCATTTATATCCATACTGCTACAAGTCTTATTTGTTTAACAATACCTTCGTTAGGAAACCGGCTTTTGTAAGTTGAATGGTTTTCATTTTATTATCTATTTTATTTGTTTCTACTAATTTTTCATTTGGGCATTTCCCATTGCAGGATATTAGCACAGAAGTTACTAAAAGTGTAATGACGGATATTTTTCTCATCTCTTTTCTTTTGCTTTAAATAGTCCGCCGATCAGGCTTCCTATGATTAAACCATATAACGAACTCATTAGCGGGGACGATGTGATAGGACAAGTACCCGAACTGCAACCGATGAATCGCCAGTACAGATACCCTCCAAATGCTCCAAGCAAAGCTCCAAGGATGTATGTCCAATTCTTTTTTACAAATGGCATATCGTTGTTCTTTTATTATTTGATGGTGCAAAGATATATATTTATTTCCAATAGAACAAATATCTAATGGAAATAAATTGCATACCTCCCGGCCTGTCGCCTAAAGAGCACATAAGCTTTTTCCAAGGTATTTGGCTGTAACTAAAAATAAACAAAAACGTTTACGTACATTCATTTATTTCGTATGTTTGTATCCTAATTTGAGATAAGATGAAAAAAGGATTAGAAATATTCAAAGGACTGCATCCGGGGATTGTAATTGATAGAGAATTGAAAAAGCGGAAAATTCCCAGCGGAAGGTTAGCGATCTCCATCGATGAGTTTCCGCAAACCATGAGTGCGATTATCAAGGGACGGAGAGGCATCAATACTCCTTTATCTCTGAAAATAGAGAAAGCTTTGGATTTTGAGGAAGGTTCTTTGATGATGCTTCAGGTATTCTATGAAATCAAGCAGCTAAAACAGAAGGAAGCGGCCAATCACAAGCCAGACTTATCGAAACTCCGCCCAGTAGTGTTTTGGGATACCAATATGAATAAAATTGACTGGGATAAAAATAAGCGTGCTGTCATAGAACGGGTTTTTGATTATGGAAATAAAACTGAACAAGAAGAAATTATGCGCTTTTATGGAGAAGAGGATATATTGAAGTACCTTAACAATCAATGATTATGGGAGCTTCATTATTTTATAATACTGTAACCCCATCATTGATGGCTGTGCTCACTGATTTGATGCACAAAAGCATCTTTGACGATTATATTTTAGTAGGTGGTACCTCATTAAGTCTGCGTCTTGGGCATCGCATATCTGTTGACATAGATCTTTTTACCGAGAAACCTTATGGGAGTGTTGATTATGAGCAGTTTGATGCGTACTTTAAGAATAGATACAAATATGTAGATCGCCCCGACCGAACAAATATAGTGGGTATGGGTAGGTCATACTATGTTGGAGATTCTGCAAAAGACAGTGTCAAAGTAGATTTATATTACACAGATGCTTTTATTCGTCCTTACAGCGTTACTGATAATATTCGATTAGCAAGTATTGACGATATAGTCGCAATGAAAGTGGATGTGATACAAAGGAGAGGACGGAAAAAGGATTTTTGGGATTTGCACGAACTACTGGATAGCTATCCTGTAGCCAAAATGTTGAAATTACATGAAGAAAGATACCCCTTCTCACATGATAGAGACTTAATAATAAACAACTCTACTGACTTTGATAACGCCGATGATGATTTCGACCCTGAATGTTTGAGAGGCAAATACTGGGAAATGATCAAAGCGGATTTTATAGATGTAATTAAACAAATGGAAATTCCAGATGTTGCCAAATAGAATGAATTGCTTTATCTTTGGTAGAAATGCCTCCTCCCTCCATGTTTTATTTTGTCATTCGTAATTCGTCATTAATCGAATTTAAGAGGAACGCCATTTTTCATTTGTCAATTAAAAATAGTTAAAACGGCCCTCTTTTGTCAGGAAAAGGGGCTTTTTTGTGTTACGAGAAATTCGGAGTTTCGACGAAAACGGCCAAAGTTCGCGGATATGTAAAGATTTTGTCGCGATTTAGGAAAAATATTTTGAAAAGACGGCTTCTTTTTGGGAAATCATTTAGATGATTGCCGGACGTCATCAGCATAATTTGGAAATTTCATTTAGATCATTTTTAAAATCATCTAAATGATTTTCTGAAGTGATGGGGATGAATTGTGAATAGTCTTTAATATTAGCTATTATTTAGTTAATATTAAGATCTATTAAGATTTAAAATGCCCTTAAATCCCTTGAGCACCTTGATGACGTTATGGCAGCTATTGAAAGGAAAATACAAACAGTAGAGCATTATTCCTGCTCTATACTTTCAATTTTCAATTTTCAACTCATTATTGCTGTCTTTTTGTATTTTCCAAACCCGCAAATCCTTGCGTTTTTCGTGTTAAAAGCCAAAAATCGCTTCAAATATCGAAGAAAAAAAAGACCATTTTATGACATTTTGATATTTTTGACCATATTGACAATAACGGCTATATTTAATTTATACACAGATCTACATATTTGTTGCTTTCTCAAAGCATTCAACTATCTTTTGTGAAGGTTTCCGGCTACAGAGCGAAACAATCACAACGACAATAAAGGAGAAGAAAAAGCAGGGTACGATAGCGGAAAAGCCCGTTATAGCGTGTAAATCGAATGATTCCCACAGGATAACGCTAATTCCACCCAGTATGATGCCCGACAAGGCGCCCGATATGGTGAGGCGCTTCCATAATAACGACAACAGGATGACCGGTGAGAATGTGGCGCCGAAGCCTGCCCAGGCGTATGAAACAAACCCCATCACCGAACTATCCGGGAACCAAGCCAGCAGGATGCCTATACCTGTCACCAAAAAAATAGAAACACGGCTAAAGAGCACAGCCTTCTTTTCGGATGTATTTTTAAAAACAGCCAAATAAATATCGTTTACCATAGCCGAACCAACGACCAACAGTTGAGAAGATACCGTGCTCATGATGGCCGCCAGAATGCCTGATAACAAGATGCCTCCCATCCATGAGAAAAACAATTCGGAAGCAAATTTAAGATAGATACGTTCGGCGGCAGCCTGTGTTTCGTAAACGAATCCCTGGGCATCTAAATACGGCTTGCCCAAGATACCGATGGTCACAGCCGCACTGAGTGAAAGCAGCACCCACACCATGGCAATCCGGCGCGAACGGCGTATATCGTTGCCCGAACGAACAGCCATGAAGCGCACTAATATATGTGGCATACCAAAGTAGCCTAACCCCCAACCCAGACCGGAAATAATTTCTCCATAGAAATTATCGGTTTGCGAAGAGAAAAGGGTACTGAAGACAAAATCCGTTGAGGAGACATGAGCAATGTCTACAGGTGATAATTTCCCAAACAAAATAATGGGAACAATGAGAATGGTGAAAAACTGAAGAACACTTTGGAAAGCATCCGTCCAGGATACAGCTAAGAAGCCGCCCAAAAAGGTATATACAAGGATAGTCAGTGCACTCACAAATAAGGCAACGCGATAATTCATCCCGAAAAGCTCTTCAAACAGTTTGGATTCGGCGCTGAAGCCCGATGCTACATATAACAGGAAAAATATAAGTACTGTAACGGAACAAATATACCGGATGGCTGGCGCCTTGGTCTGAAACCGGTTCTGCAGATACTCCGGTACAGTAATGGAATCGCCAAAGCAGAACGTGAAGTTACGAATACGTTTGGCTATAATCTTCCAATTTAAATATGTACCGATAGTCAATCCTATAGCAATCCAGCAGGCTTGGTAACCAAAAAGGTAAGCAGCGGCAGGCAGACTCATAAACAGCCAGGCGCTCATGTCGGAGGCCTGTGCACTAAGTGCTGTTACCCAAGGCCCCATTTCACGACCGCCCAGGAAATAAGAAGACATCCCAGTCTTTGACTTTTTGTAAAAGTATGCGCCAATCGTCAGAAGGGCAGCCATATAAGCAAAGAATGAAATATAAATTCCTAATTTGTCTTCCATACAAGTAGAGTTAGTGTGTTAATTTTGGGCACAAATATAAGCATCTATATCTATAAAATGCGTTAATGTCAAAAAAAATAGCTTAGTCTATCATTTTGTTCAATAATATTTGTTTATTCAAAACAAAGCGATATATTTGTCCCCTGTTAGCAAACTTTATGATTTATAGAAAAACAAATAGCGTTATTAATTAAAAGGCAAGAAGGTCATGAAAAGAATTATAAAAGTATTGTGTTTGTGCGCTTTGGTGGCAGGCAGCTTATCAGCCCAGGTGTCAGTTAACCCGGATACCCTTGTTGTAACAAAACATCAAACCACTATTAAGGGACAAGCCATCAGCTACACAGCTACAACAGGAAACCAGCCCGTCTGGGATGATAACAGAAAGGCAATCGCTGCTGTTAACTACACGTATTATGAACGCGATGGGATTAAAGACCGGAGCGCTCGTCCCTTGGTTGTCTCGTTCAATGGGGGACCGGGTACGTCTTCTTTATGGATGCAATTGGGATTTACAGGCCCGGCTCTTTTGAAAATAGATTCGGAAGGCTATCCTGTCATGCCTTATGGAACGGAAAACAACCCTTACTCTATATTAGACGTAGCTGATATTGTTTATATCAATCCGGTAAATACAGGCTATTCGAGGATACTGGATAAAGATACCGATAGAAAGATATTCTTCGGTGTGAATGAAGATATCAAATATTTAGCCTCTTGGATTACGACATTTATTACACGACAGAATCGCTGGGAATCGCCTAAATATCTGATTGGTGAAAGCTACGGAACAACCCGTGCTTCCGGTTTGGCACAAGCGTTACAAAGCACGCATTGGGTTTTCCTGAACGGCGTCATTCTCGTATCTGCAACCGATTTGGGTCTCCAAAGAGGCGGCCCGGCAAGAGAAGCTCTTACTTTACCCTATATGGCAGCAACAGCCTGGTATCATAAAGCCTTGGCAAGTGACCTTCAGCAAAAAGACTTATTAGATATTCTGCCGGAAGTGGAAAAATTTACAGTCGATGAGTATCTCCCTGCACTTGCATGGGGAGGCGCTCTGCCTGCCGATAAGCGGAAAGAAATTGCAAAAAAGGCAGCCCGTTATTCCGGTCTCTCGGAAAAAGCCGTATTGGATCATAACCTGACCATCCCAACCCGCTTCTTTTGGAAAGAACTGTTGAGGGATAAAGGTTTTACGGTGGGTCGCCTTGATTCACGTTACAAAGGAATAGACAATCAGGATGGTGGCGAAGTACCCGACTATAATGCAGAAATGGTGTCTTGGGAACAGTCCTTTACGCCGGCCATCAATCATTATCTGAGAAATGAGTTGAATTACAAGACAGACTTGGAGTATTACGTCTTTGGCCCCGTACGCCCTTGGAACAATGAGAACAACCATACCGGAGAAGACCTGATGAAAGCAGTTGCACAGAATCCCTATCTGAAGGTATTGCTGTTATCAGGTTATTACGACGGCGCCTGTGATTATTTCAACGGAAAATACAATTTCTGGCAAATGGATAAAGGTGGTAAGTTCCAGGATCGTTTCCTTTTCAAAGGATATCGTAGCGGACACATGATGTATATCCGTAATGAAGATTTGAAGCAGGCGAATGACGATCTGCGTGATTTTATCAAAAGCGCTATACCTGCTACCGGTGTACCAGCTAAATATTAAGAACTATGCGATATCTAACCCTACTTATATTATCATTAACTATCCTTAATCCATCTGTTTATTCGCAAGTAGATGATGTATTATTATGCTTTGCTAATTTACAAAAAGAACGGAGCGAGCTATCTAAAAAGGTAGCTTCCGCCTCCGGTTCTGAAAAAGCGAAGATTTTGAAGACCATGCTCGACAGAGGTATGTGGGATCAAGCTTATCCCCTTATACAGAAAGGGGTGTCGCTTGACGCGAACGACAAGAGTATCCTTCTTGCATACTATAGCCTGTTAAACAACAACTACAAGGAGTCCGAAAGGGAAATAGCCAAGGTGATTATGTCTTCCCCCAATAAAGTGGAAGCACAGAAGATTCATATTCAATTGCTTATTGAGGCTTGGAAGTTGGATGAGGCTGTAAAGAAGTGTGAGGAGCTTGAAAAGAAGTATCCTTCTGATTTGGAACTATCTTTGCTGAAAGGTCGTGCCTTGTTGCTGCAACGGAAATATGATGAAGTCACTGTTTTGGTTAGCCTCTTACATAAGAAGTTCCCGAACCAGGGAAGAGTATATCAGTTGGAAGCCGATATCTACTTCTGGGATCGTCGCCCAGGCGAAGCCGAGCCTTTGTTGATTAAGTCATTGGAATTGGATCCTTTCAATGCAGACGCCCGTTTTAGCTACGGATATGCTATCTGGCGTAGAATTGATGCTACTCAACTCAATCAGATGGCTGCTCAATGGGAACTGGCTCTGGCTTTGAATCCCCTTCACTTCCAAACCCATTGGCATTGGGGAAACGGACATACGAACCTGACATTTATAAACTATGCCGACCCTGATGAAGTGGCTATACGCGCTGCTTTGTCTGCTGCCGACAGTCTGTTTACATTGAACCGGATAGAGAAGGCCATTGAGCTTACCCGGCAAGTAGAGAAAGCTTATCCACAATCTGTTTTACCGCTAATGCACAGAGGTTCTTTATGGTATGGCGATTTCGACCACCCCAACCGGAGCCAACGGCTGGATTCGGCTCTTGTGCTGTTTCAGGGTATTCTGAATCGTAAGCCGCATTATGGCCCTGCGCATAACGGCTTATCCGCAGTCATCAAATCGAAACGTATTCCTTATCTGTCAACTTATGATTCAATTACTACAGTACTTCGTAAGACAAAGATTGATGATTCAGGAAGTTTTGAAAAGATATTCCCTGACGTTGGCTATTATCCGGGGACGATAGCAAAGGCTATGGCATGGAACCAGCTCAATACGGCGATTGTGTACTTCCCGTTTCTCATCAAGCAAAATGAAAAATTCGTCATACCGCCCTTGCACAAGGATCTGGCTATTGTGATGAACAGACCGGCTTTCCGCAATACAACGACCTTCGACAATCGTCAGTGGATGGATATTCGTGGAGTAGGTAGCGGAGCTGCTGCTATTGAATATGTAGAGCGTGGAGCCTGGATGGAAAGGAATGTGCTTTTGCATGAATACGTACACCTCTTCCACGACAGAGTGCTGACTGACCGTCAGAACCGCCGTATCCGTGCTTTGTATTATAGCGCGATGGAGAATAACCGTACATTAGATTATTATTCGGAAAACAATGAGCATGAGTATCTGGCTCAGACCTATCCGGCTTATTGGGAACCGATGAAAGTGCACCCGCTTGATTTCAAGTCGATGAATACTACCTCGGCGCTCATTGCAAAAGACCCGGAGATGTATTATTTTCTGGATAGCCTGATTAATAATGAAAAAAGATATCTGAAAGGGGAAAAAGAAGCGATGGCTTCCAACTGGGCGCAGGTCTATATCAACCTGAGCAGGCAGCAACGGAATAATCCCTCTCTGGCAATCCTGTTATTGGATACAGCTCTGCAGTATGATAATCGCTATCAACCGGCATGGCTTGCGTATGCCACTTTGCAACTCCGTCAGAAGGATACGGAAGGTGCGCTTCGCTCCATTCAAGCTTCCGAGAAGATAGACACCCAATATGCTCCCACCTATCAGGCGTATGCCGAATGGGTGAAACAAACTGAAACAGATCCTTCTGTCTCTCTCCAAAAGCAGGTGGAGTGGCTGAAGAAGGCTCTGGCATTGGAGAATGATTTCCAGACGAAGGCAGGTATGGCCGTTGCTTTGCGGCAACTCTACACCGACCATGCAAAAATAAAGGAAGCAATAGCGGAATCAGAAGTGTATGTACGTGACGGTGCGGAAGTTTCTACCTATTTGCGAGACAGGAAAGACGATGCGAAGATGTATGTAGCCTATCAACAAGCCATGCAGGGAGATAATAAGCAATTGGAAACGATGGATCGCTTGGTGAAGTTGAAGCCGCAGAACTACAACTTCTCGATAAATTATGCCGATGCTTTGGCTGCCAATGACGAGTACACCCAAGCTATCGCTCTCATGCAACAAGTGCAGCGCCTTTTTGAATCGAGCAGTAGCCGTCGTCCCGACTTCGACTTGCGGATAGCAGAATACTATCAGGCAGTCGGAAAGGCTGATTCCGCCGCTATTTTCTATGCTTACAGCAAGAAAGCGGTTGGTCAACTAACCCCGATAGATGCACAGCGTTTGTACCGTCTGTCAATACTATTGAATACAGGAGATGAGATTCCCGTTACAGGCGATATGAAATATCCTGAGTACAGTATCGCCTTAATGGCGTCCACATATTTTACACAAGGCCTGCAAAAAGAAAAGGCAGGAGATAAAGAGTCCGCTATCAATTTATACCGGAAAGCCTTATCTCTCGACCCTTATCTGCAACCCACTAACAAGGCCTTGCAACATCTTTTGCACTAACAAATGATAATTATTATAAGAAATAAGGTGATCTATTTCTAATCCTAACAACTAATTGAAAAAGCAATGAAAAGAATCATGTTGATGTGCTTGTTATTGGCAAGCGCAGTAGTTATGTCGGCTCAAAACAAGAGTGTGACAGGACATGTGTATTCCACTGAAGACAATGAGCCTATTATAGGGGCGTCAGTTGTTGTGAAAGGAACCACCAATGGAACCGTAACAGGTATTGATGGCGATTTCAGCCTGTTAGTTCCCGAATCCGCTACGACCATAATCGTGTCGTTTGTAGGAATGGTTACGCAGGAAGTAGCTATTAAGCCAGGCAATTTGAACATTCGTTTAGAGACGAACTCACAACAGGTTGGCGAGATTGTTGTGACCGCCATGGGTATCTCCAAAGAAAAAAAGGCCTTGGGGTACGCAGTGCAGGATGTCAAAGCCGAACAACTCAATCAGGGTGCGAATACCTCGCTCACTGGTGCGTTGCAAGGCAAGGTATCCGGTGTGGAATTTTCGCCCTCAAGCGGTATGCCCGGTGCTTCGTCAAAGATGGTGATCCGTGGTGCACGTTCATTCACGGGAGACAATACTCCTTTGTATGTAGTAGACGGTTTGCCGATCGCCTCTACGGCCGATAGAAGCACGGGAAGTGGTACGGGTGGAGCAGATTTTGCCAACCGTTCGTTCGACATTGACCCCAATGATATAGAAAGTATCAACATATTGAAAGGCCAGGCGGCTTCTGCCCTTTACGGGATGCGCGCTTCGAATGGTGTCGTTATCATTACGACTAAGAGCGGTAAGACTGCCACAAAGGGTAAAGCGCAGATTACCTTCTCGTCTACTCTGACAACCGACCGGATTGCCCGGGTACCAGAGGTACAAACCAATTATGCACAAGGAACGGCGGGCAAGTATGTGCCGAATAGTTCAAACTCTTGGGGGCCGCTTATCTCGGAGTTGCCGAATGATCCCGAATACGGAGGCAATAACTTTGGCCATCCCGGCAAGTATTTTGTTCCGCAAATAGCTGATGCTTATGGTTTGACGCGTGACGACGAAGCAGCATGGGTTACGCCCGGGGCATATCATAATGCTTCCGACTTCTTCCAGACCGGATACGTATGGAACAATTCCATCAATGTACAGAAGGCTACGGATGGAGGTAATTACTCCTTTTCTCTGGGTAGCGCCAACCAAGAAGGTGTTATCCCTAATACTGGTATGGAACGCTATAATGCCAAGTTGGCGGCTGATTTTTCTTTGAATAATCATTTCACTATCGGCTATTCGGGCAACTTTGTGTATTCCCGCATTGATAAACAGCCGACAGCAACCAATAGTATTGTTTCTATTCCTTACATGGCTCCTCCTTCTTACGATCTCAAAGGTATCCCGAGTTCAAAGTATGGAGATCCGACCACACAGACGAATTACCGTCCTGCTTATAGTTTTATGAACCCTTATTGGCTTTCCGACAATTCTGAATTTTCTGAAAAGAACCAGCGTTTCTTTGGGAATGCCTATCTGGACTATAAGACCAATTTGGGAACATCGAATCAGTCTTTGGATGTGAAGTACACCTTGGGGACTGACGCTTACCAGACCAATTATACCGATATGTATGGATATGGATATTCTGGCAATAAGGGGGAAATCGGTCTTCGCGGTTATACCCGGGTATCTTTGAACTCTTTGCTGACAGCTTCCTACAATTGGAAGATTAACGAAGATCTTGCCTTTGATGCCCTGTTGGGTAATGAGCTTGTCCATAACAGTAATAAGAGCTATACACAATCGGGGACAAGTTTTAATTTCCCCGGATGGAATCACATGAACAATGCTTCGGTCTACAGTAATAGCGAGTCGAACACGCAGAACCGCACTGTCGGTTTCTTTGCCAACCTCTCATTATCCTACAGAAGTATGCTTTATCTGAATGTTACCGGTCGTAATGATGTGGTATCGACTATGCCGAGAGGTCACCGTTCG
This sequence comes from Bacteroidia bacterium, assembly GCA_025996775.1. Classification (GTDB taxonomy): domain Bacteria; phylum Bacteroidota; class Bacteroidia; order Bacteroidales; family Tannerellaceae; genus DFXE01. The sequence goes on from BNTS01000012.1 coordinate 49,898, forward strand.
TTCTTCTATCCTTCCGTATCCGCCGGTTTTATTTTTACGGAACTGGAACCTCTGAAGAATGATATCCTTACTTTTGGTAAATTACGTGGGTCGTATGCCGAGGTGGGGATGGCCGGATCCTATTACCCCAACTACTATAGCAAAGGCGGTTTTAGCGGTGGCTTCACATCGGGAATGACTGTTCAGTATCCTATCAACGGCCAATACGGCTATCAGAAGAGTACGACTGTTTATGACCCGAATCTGCGTCCGCAAAATACACGTTCTTATGAAGGGGGTATAGATCTGACTTTCTTCAAAGGGCTGTTCAGCTTGAACTATACCTATTCGCGTCAGGATGTAAAAGACCAGATATTCGCCGCTCCTTTGCCTCGTTCTTCAGGAGCGGATTCTTTCTATACGAATGGCGGCAGGGTACACACAGATACCCATGAATTGACACTTGGCATCAACCCCGTCAACCGGAAGAACGTGAAATGGGACTTGGCATTCAACTTCTCAAAAATAGATAACTATGTAGATGAGCTGGCCGAAGGTGTTAAAAGCATTTCCCTCGGTGGATATACTTCGCCTAATGTTCGCGCCATGGTAGGGGAGAAGTATCCTGTTGTATGGGGTACACCCTACCGGAGAGATAAAGCCGGCAATGTTGTTATGACAAACGAAGGTATACCCTTGGCCGATGCCGATGCCGTAATTGCGCGTGCGGCAGCAGATTTCATATTGGGTATCAATACTTCTCTATACCTTTATAAATTCCGTCTTACGGCCACTTTAGACTGGAGGAAAGGCGGACAGATGATGCCCAGTACAATCCGGTACATGAACAGTGCCGGCGTCACCAAACAAACGGGAATAGATCGCGATAGAGGCTATGCTGAACAAACGGGCGTCGTACAAACGGGCACGGATGCGAATGGTGCCCCGGTTTATAGCGGTGTACAGACTATTCAGATCCCGGCCGACAAAATCGAAGCTTATTATACAGCACGGGCTGCAATATGGGAAGCTATTATTTCTGACAACGACTTTGTAAAACTGCGTGAGATATCCCTCGCTTATCCTGTATTCAAGAGTTCCGCCCTTGAAATCAATGCAAACGTATTTGCCCGTAACATCCTGTTATGGTCTAAGGTGCAGCATATCGACCCTGAATCTTCTCAAGGGAATGACAATATGGGTGGTATGTTTGAACTTTTCTCATTGCCGCAGACGTCCAGCTACGGTTTGGGTTTCAACATTAGGTTTTAACAGTCAAAATAATTAAACAAGATGAAAAGAAAATTATATCAGGGCGTTTTCGCATTAAGCGCTACCCTAACCTTCCTTGCGGGAGGCCTTTCATGTACGGATGATACGATGGACAAGATAAATGAAGACATCAATCACCCGACTTCGGTGTCGTCCAACTTTATTATCACATCCGTGGAAACGGTGTCTGCCTTATTGGTGACCGGCGGCGATTTCAATACTTACTTGTCTGTTGTCATGGAGCACCAAAGTGGTTCGACCGGACAAATGTACGATGCCGACCAGCGCTACGTTACGTTGGAAGAACCCAGTAGCTTCAATAATGGTTGGAATAATTTGTACGATAATTTCTCGGCTTGCAAAGATATTATTGCAATTTGTTCCGAAGGAGGAAAAGAGGCCGGTAATTTGGTAAACAAGGGAATTGGCGAAACACTCATGGCTTACAATCTGGCCATTGCCACTGATCTTTTCGGTGACATCCCCTGGTCTGAAGCCCTTAACTTTGCAAGCTATATGAATCCGAAGCTTGACAAGCAGGAAGCGATCTACAAGGATATCTTCAGCTTGCTCGACCAGGCTTTAATTGACTTGCAAAGTGGAAGTCCTTCTGTGGTACAGAATGCAGACGTGTATTATGGAGGCAATGTAAGCAAATGGGTAAAGGCTGTTTATGCTTTGAAAGCTCGCTACACGATGCGACTGATAGGACGCAGCTCCGATAAAACAGGTGATTTGAATAAGATACTCGACTATGTATCCAAATCTTTCGGCTCTGCAGCAGATGAGTTGAAATTAGATAAGTACGATGGTTCGACCATGTTCAATCCTTTGTACACATTCTCTAACAGCCGCAATTATTTAAGTTTGAGCAAGAGCCTCATGGATAAGTTTATCGCTCGTAACGATCCGCGTGCTGAACAAGTGGCTATCAATCCTGACGGAATGTATATCATATCACCTTCGGATCCGGATTATGATCCTTTCCCCAATGGAGCTGGTGATAGGAGTCAGGATGTGTATAGCCAGGCAGCAGCAAGCTGGGGCATGACAGCGCCCACGCAGTTGTTGAGCTACCATGAATTGCTGTTCCTTAAAGCTGAGGCACAAGTCCGCCTGAACCAAGATGCTTCGTCCACGCTGAAGGCAGCCATAGCAGCAGCTTACGAGAATGCAACCATTGGAATCAATGCATCAATAAATTCGACGAATGCAAACAGGAAGATTATCGGTACATGCACTCTTACGTCTGCTTTGGCTGAAGAGTATTTTGAAAGCCGCATTCAGTCGCTTTACAAGGCTAATCCACTGAAAGAAGTGATGATTGAAAAATATTTAGCCTTCTTTGGCTCTTCTGGCGAATCTGTAGAAGCTTATTCCGATTATCGTCGTTTGCTCTCGTTGGGAGAATCCTTTATCACGTTGGCTAACCCCAATAACGCGGCAACAGCCGTTTTCCCCAAAGGCCATTTCCCGTTGCGCCTGGCTTATGGCGAAGCTTCAAGCAATCCTTTTGTGAGAGAAGCCCAAGGCAATGGAGCATTTGTGTATGCCGAGCCTGTTTGGTGGGCCGGAGGCAGTCGATAGTTAAAGTTGGCTATTTTATTTGACAATTATATTCATTCAGAAAGGTCTCTTTTTTTAATAAAAGAGACCTTTTTTTGGAATAATGAATCGGAATATATACTTGGTATTCCAAATAAAATCTTTGATATTTTGCGTTTTATGGGGGAAGTTATTACTTTTGCACACTAATTCTGTTAGTATGAAGCAATTTATGATTAAAATAGGAAGTATACTGATGTTGTTGCTGTACTTAAGCTACTACATATCAACTACTTCGTTTTATCATACCCATCAGTATGCTTGGGGATGCATTACTCACTCACACTTCTATATTCCTTTTGGGGGCAATGGAAATCCTGTTAATAGTCATCAGCATACGCCGGCTCAGTTTCAAGCTATCGCATTATTATCACAATTGGCTTTTGTTTGTCTGTTTGCAGGCTTTGTTCTCTTTGCCACTACAGTTGTAAGGTATGTCTTCACGTCGGTACGTCGGTATACGCCTCATACCCACCTTATTCATTCCCTTCTCCGCGCACCTCCTGTCCTTTTCTATTGTTGATGTGACGCAATAAGCGTTATATCTGTTTTCATATAATAAGTCTGTCGGGATTTTATCTCCGGCAGAATGTTTCATCATTAATAGAAAATGTGATATGAAGAATCAAATATTGTTTTCAGGTATATTGCTTGCGCTTTGCGCTTGCGGGAATCGCACCGGAAACGAACAAGCAGAAGGCAAGCAATTTTCTTTAGACGGGGAGTATATTACAGTGGCCGAAAGCTCTCCGGTCCTGCAAGCCATCCAAATAGAGCCGGTTGAGTCGGCTGAATATCAGGCCTCAGTTACTACATCCGGTACAGTTCATGCCATTCCCTCTCGCTATGCCGAGATAGCTTCTCCTTTTGCCGGACGTATCCTCAAGTCGTACGTCCATCTGGGGCAAAAAGTGGCTGTTGGAGCGCCTGTTTTCGAGATTAGTTCGCCCTCCTTCTTCGAGGCGGGCAAAGTATATTACCAATCAAAGCAGGAGATGGATCTGGCTCTCAAGAATCTGAACCGCGAGCGAGATCTCCTTGCCAACCGTGTAGGCGTAGCCAAGGCGCTGGAAGAGGCCGAAGTAAATTACGAACTTAAAAAGAAAGACTTCGAGCAAGCTCAGGCGGCCCTCGCCGTCTTCCAGATAGACCCCGATGACCCCACGCCTGGTGGAGGTCCGCTGATTATCCGTTCACCTATTTCCGGCGAGGTAGTAATAGACAAGATTTTGATAGGCCAATATATACGGGAGGATGCCAATGCTCTTGCCATCGTGGCCGACCTTGCCAAGGTATGGGTATCGGCACATGTGATGGAAAAGGATATCCGCTTTATGGATAATATAGCTCATATAGACATCAACTTCACGGCCTTCCCCGACAAATCCTATGTAGGAACCATCGTTCATGTAGGTGATATGCTCGAAGAAGATACCCGCTCGACTGAGGTATTCATTGAGTGCGACAATAGTGATCTTAAACTTAAACACCTCATGTACGCAACGGTGACCTTTACCAGTGAACCTTCTAAGGCTTTTCGCGTACCTCGTTCGGCCGTCTTACAAGATGAAGACGGACGTTATCTGGTAGTAAGCGAAGGAGATAACAAGTTTCGTAAGGCCCTGATAACAGTAGCGCCGAATGATAAGTCAGATAGCGTAGTTGTGTTAACGGGTATCCAAAGCGGCGAATCGATTGTGACCAAAGGAGCTTTTTATTTCATTGATGCCCGTTAAGCCATGCTGAAGAAGATCATATACATAGCGATACATCGCCGAGGGCTGATGTTCGTATTCTTTATCTTTCTGGCTGTTGTAGGCTATTATTCATGGTCGCAACTGGCTATCGACGCCTATCCCGATATAGCAGACACTACCGTGCAAGTGGTTACCCAAGTGCCTGGCCTGGCAGCCGAGGAGATTGAACAGCAAATAAGTATCCCTATCGAACGGGCTATGAACGGACTACCGGGGCTGAACGTGATGCGCAGCAAGAACACCTTCGGATTGTCAACCGTTGTCCTTGTATTTGATGATGGGATAGAAGATTACTGGGCACGCCAACGTGTAACAGAGCGTCTTACGGATGTAGATCTACCCTACGATGCCGTTCCCGGATTAAATCCGCTTACCTCACCCACAGGCGAAATATTCCGCTATGTGGTAGAGTGTGACCGTCTGGACTTACGCGAGATAACCGACCTCCATAAATGGGTTATCATACCCCGTATCAAGCAGGTAATGGGCGTAGCCGACGTAAGTAACTACGGTGGCATAACTACTCAATACCAGATAGAAGTAAACCCGCGCAAGATGGAGCAATACGACATATCCTTAGCTGATATTGCCGAACAAATAGAGAAAAACAACTCTAACGCCGGAGGTAGTATGATAAGCCAGGGCGACTTAAGTTATGTAATACGTGGTATCGGTTTGGTGAGCGATCTTGACGACTTGGGGCGTATCGTACTCAAGAGTATCAACGGGGTACCTGTCTACGTGAACGACATAGGTACTTTGCGCTATGGAAACCTAGAGCGCAAAGGTGTGCTGGGATTTAAGGATGGTACACGTAATTACTCCGACGGTGTGGAAGGTATTGTGCAGATGCTTCGTGGAGAAAACCCTTCAAGAGTGCTGACTGATGTGCATAAGGCTGTAGATGAACTCAACAACGATATTATGCCGGAAGGTACCCGTATACATCCCTTTATGGATCGTACACAGTTGGTAAACACCACGCTAAGTACCGTTTCGCACACCCTGCTTGAGGGTTTGGTTCTGGTTATTTTGGTACTGATCATCTTCCTTGGCAGTTGGCGTGGGGCCTTGTTAGTAGCGCTTACCATACCTTTCTCTCTGCTCATCGCCTTTATACTTATGCACATCACGAATATCCCGGCCAATCTGCTTTCGTTGGGAGCAATCGACTTTGGTATAATAGTAGACGGAGCTATTATGATGATGGAGACGATCCTGAAAAAGCGAGAAAGTCATCCCAATGAGGCGCTTTCGGAAGAGTCTGTTATTGACCGTGCTGCCGAAGTAGCCCGCCCGATCCTCTTTTCCACCCTGATTATCATCACCGCCTACCTGCCATTGTTTGCATTCGAACATATTGAAAAAAAACTGTTTACGCCTATGGCTTATACCGTAGGTTACGCACTGCTGGGAGCATTGGCCGTAGCACTATTCCTTATTCCCGGTTTGGCTTTTTATGCCTATCAGAAACCCCGTAAACTCTATCATAACCGTTGGCTTGAGAAACTTACCGATATGTATCATCGTCAAACTGTCGGTTTGCTGGAGAAGCCTAAGTGGGTATGGGTTTCCCTTGTACTGACACTTACTGCTGCCGGAGTATTGAGCGTCACAGTTGGAAAAGACTTCCTCCCACCTTTGGACGAAGGCTCGATCTGGATACAGGTACAGC